>NZ_AOHQ01000131.1:0-372920 GCF_000416385.1 Mycobacterium sp. VKM Ac-1816D | reverse complement strand
GGTGCCATCGAGATGCTGCTGGTCGGTCCAGCCGCCGGGCCCGCAGTGAAATGTCTTGATCAGATGGTGAATGCGGCAGTACAGCTTGGTGTTCGACGGATGCGTTGGACCGTAGGGCCAGGGTGTGGTGTGGTCGATATCGCAGCGCGCCACCGCCACGGTGCAGCCCGGCCAGCGACACGTCAGGTCGCGGCAGCGGATGAAGTCAGTCAGCCCCCGCGACGGGTGATAGCCGCGCTCGGTGCCCAGATCGGTCGCCGCGGGGACGGGCCGGATTGTGGCCTGCGGGATCAGGTCGACCAGAGCTTCGCCCGTGATCACACCGTATCCGGGGATCAGCGCGGGCGGGGTCGGTCGCGCCGGCTGGATTGCTTTAACCGGGTCCACGGTATCGCGGTCTGCATTGTCACCGTGCCGGGCGTCGGGGGTGGTGTCGGTGCGCTGCTCGTCATCAGAGGGTTCGTCAGCATGTCCGGTGTGCGCTTCGATAACGGAGTCCCGTTCGCCCAGCAGGTGAATCACGAATTGTCCTTTGGCGACCTCATTGTCGGCCGCTGGGCATTCCGGACGTCCGCACAGGCACGGGATGCTTTTCGCACCCGCTGTCAGGGCGTCCACCGAATCTGCGCGCCGCTCTTGGAAGGTGCGCGGGTCCGCTGGGCACGTGGTGCGGGCCAGCGCGTCCAACCCCTGATCGAAAACCGCGCCCTTGGCGGCATCGACGCGGCCGTAGATCTCGACCATGCCGTCCCCGACGGGCTCCACCGTGATACGCCGACCGCGCCGCGCCTCTCGGGCCCGACGGACCGCCTCGGGGTCCACATCGACCACCATCCAGTCGACCAAGTCACCGATCCGTTCATCGGACAGGGCGTTCCACGAGGTGGCCTGTTCGGCGAGCTGGGTGTCGATGACCGACATGACGTCGGGGTCCACGATCAATGCGACGCGATGGAGGATGACCCGCAGCACCCGCAGATCCACCGCCCCCTGAGCGAACACGTCGGCCAATGCCGGGAGCCGAACGATCAGGTCGCGGCCCTGGGTGATCAGCGTGCAGGCCCGACCCCGACTGATCCCTAGCTCGGCGCCCAGTTCGGCGGCAGCCAGTTCCCAGTCATCGACGATCATGTCCTCGAAGGCGTGGCCCAACTCGGCCATCCGCGCCAGCGCGAACCGGCCCGCCGCCAGAATCTTGGCCGCCACGGCGACCCGTTCGGTGCGCAGCTGATCGCGCGCGGCATCGAGGTGGTCAGCCACCACCATTCCCCGATCTTCGAACTGGTGTTCGATCATGTCTCCGAGGTTACTCCGCACCTCTGACAACAGAATCCTGTCCTACCCATCAGCGTGCGGCCGATGATGCCGGCCACCTCGGCCAACCGGTCAGGCCTTGGTCACAGCCTTGTCGACCGAGACGAGCTCGTTCGGCCGCGGACGCAACGGTCCGGTCTTGCCATGCGTGGCGTAGATGACCAATCCGACGAAGGCAAGCCCGCCGACGAGATTGCCCAGCACGGTGGGGATCTCGTTCCAGATCAGGTAATCCATGATGGTGAACTCCCCACCCAGCATCAGCCCTGACGGGAACAGGAACATGTTGACGATGGAGTGCTCGAAACCGAGGTAGAAGAACACCATGATCGGCATCCACATGGCGATCACCTTGCCGGGCAGGCTGTCCGACATCATGGCACCCACCACACCCATCGACACCATCCAGTTGCACATCACCCCGCGCAGGAACAACGTCAGCATGCCCGCGGCGCCGTGATCGGCGTAACCGACCGTCCGGCCTGCGCCGATCTCACCGATCGCCTGCCCGACGGCATCGGGGGCCACGCTGAACCCGTAGGTGAAGTACACCGCCATGAACACCGCGACCGTCAGTGCGCCGAGGAGGTTTCCGAGGAACACCAGACCCCAGTTGCGCAGCATCGGTGCGAGCGTCACGCCCGGCCGTTTGTCCAGCCAGGCCAGCGGCACCAAGGTGAATACCGCTGTCAGCAGATCGAATCCGAGCAGGTGCAGCATGCAGAAGCCGACCGGGAACAGCACCGCCCCGAGTAGCGGCTCCCCCGTCTTCGTCGAGATGGTGATCGCAAAAGCTGCCGCGAGTGCCAGGATGGCACCGGCCATGAAAGACCGGATTAGGGTGTCGCGAGTCGACATGAACACCTTCGACTCGCCGGCGTCGATGATGCGGGTCGCGAGTTCGGCTGGTTTGACGTAGGACATGTCCGGTCTCCTCCTACCAGTGGTACGGCAGGAATTTGCCGTCGATCGTCAGGACAACTCGGTCACCGTCGGGATCGGACCGACGCGCGAAGGACACACTGCAGTTGATGGCACTCATGATGCCGTCCCCGAACTCCTCGTGGATGAGGGCCTTGAACGTCGGGCCATACACGTTGACCAACTCGACGAAACGGTAGATGGTCGGATCGGTGAGCAGGGCGGGGTCTGCGGTCCGATAGGGCTGACGCTGAAGCGCAGCAACGGTTTCCGCGCTGAGACCGAGTAGCTCGCCGACCTGGCCGGCCTGCTCGGCGGGCATCGGGTGGCTGCCCAGCAGGGCCGCCACGGTCCACACCAGCGGGCGGTCGATGTGGTCGGCGATGTTCTGCCAGCTGATCCCGGTTTCGAAACGTCGTTGTTCGATCTCGGTGATGACGGGCGAGGCAACGTCGTATGCCATGCGTGGTCTCCTCACATGCGGTTGGCGGTCCCAAAAGGCTCATGTCCATATCAGCGTGTTGACACCCCACTGCCCATGGCAGAAGGCGAAGGAAATCCGGCATTTCGCGAACGCCCATGACGGCGGATGTCGTTTAACCGCAACGTAACGCCCGGCGAAACACACCCGAAACGCACGCAACCTAGTGTCGTCGCCACAATCGGAATCCAGGTGGGATGTGGTGAACGAGATTGCCCTCGATGCCGGCACGCTGTCGGCGGTCATCGACGTGGCCCCGACCCCGCTGTGGGTCATCGGGCCGGACGGCGCGGTAGCTCTGGCGAACCAGGCCGCGCTGACCATGCTGGGGTACCGATCCGTCGATGACGTGATCGGGGCGCCCAGCCACGACACCCTGCACGAATGGCATCCCGATGGATCGCGCTACCCGTCGCACGCCTGCCCGATCCTCGACGGCTGCGGCTCGACGAGTGTGACCGCCCACGAGTGGTTCATCACCCGGGCCGGTCAGCCCATCCCGGTGACATGGTCGGCAAAACCTCTGGGCACCAGCGGCGCTCGGCTACTGACCTTCGTCGACGCGACCGAACGTATCGCAGCGACAACCCGTCCGCCCGATCACCACGACCTCGCCCCGACACGTTCCGAGCTGCGCGCCCGGCTGCTCGGGTACATCCGCACGCACTTCCACGACCCGGATTTCACGGCGGCCCGGTTGGCCGCACAGTTCCATCTGTCGTTGCGTTCGGTTCAGCAGTTGCTTGCCGAGGACGGCCGGTCGCCCGCGAGTGAGATCCGGCGCCACCGACTGGAACACGCGGACAGCCTGATCGCCCGAGGTTCATCGGTCAGCCACGCGTGCCGGGTGAGCGGCTTCACCGACCAGGGAACGTTCAATCGGGCCTTCCGCCGCCAGTACGGTGTCCCGCCGAGTGAACGCGCACGCCGAGCCGGCTGACCACACCGCAGCGGATCAACGCGGCGCCGCCACCGTACGCCGGCCGAGCGCCCAGGCGAGCAGGCCGCAGAGCGCGAAGCTCGCACCGAGCACGGTAGATCCTGTCCATCCGCGGACTGCGTACGTCGTGGTGGTGGCGGTCGCGCCAAGTGCGGAGCCCAGTGAATAGAAGATCATGTAACCGCCGATGGCGCTGCTGGTCTGGTGCGGGTAGGCAGCAGTGAGAAGGGCTTGGTTGCTGACGTGCGCGGCCTGGACCGCGAAGTCCAAGACGATGACACCGACGATCACCAGCCAAAGCGACCAGCTCGCCTGCCCAGCTGCCATCCAGGACAGCGCCAACAGGGCCAGCGCTGCCCCGGTCACGATGTCGGCCCTACCGGCGTCTGCCCATCGGCCTGCCCGCGCAGCTCCCAGCGCACCGGCAAGCCCGGCGATCCCGAACACGCCGATCTGAGCCGGGCTCAGCTGCCACGGCTCGGCGGCGAGAGGTAGGGCGAGTCCGCTCCAGAGCGTGCCGAACGACGCGAAGAGGAAGAACGCAATCAGCCCGCGCGAGACGAATAGCGGTTCGCCGAAGAGGCTCCCGAGCGACACCACGACGTCGCGGTAGGACCTGCGACGCGACGGGTGCTCTGCCGGAAGCTGTGCGAGCACCGTGATCGAGAGCACGACGAGTAGCAGCATGAGCGCGGCATAGACGCTTCGCCATCCCCACTGGTCGGCGAGAATCCCCGCCAGGATGCGCGCACCCAGGATCCCGATGATGACACCGGACGTGACCATCCCGAGTGTGCGACCCCGCTGCGCGGGCGTCGACACGTCGGCGGCGAAGGCGACGGTGGTCTGCACGACCACGGCGAAGAACCCGGTCACGGCCAGACCGGTGAGCAGGACCCACAGACCGGGTGCGAGCGCGGCCACCAGCATCCCGACCGCGGCGAGGAAGAGTTGGCCGCCGATGAGCGCGCGCCGGTCCGACATGTCGCCCAACGGAACCAGGACGGCCAGGCCGACCAGGTAGCCGATCTGCCCTGCCGCCACGATCCATCCCAGGTCAGATTCGGACACACCCAACTCTCGCCCGATCTGTGCGAGCACCGGCTGGGCGACGTAGACCGTCGCGACAGCGACGGCGCAGACCATCGCGAGCAAGATCCGCCGCCTGTCGGTGAGTAGCACACCTTCCCCAATCAGTAGCAATTTGCAACCATTCCAACTATGGCAGAATAGTTTCAGATCGCAACTCATTGGGAGGCGTGATGAAGCCCGTCGTTCACGTCGACGATGTGACGTGGACCGACCCCACGTGTCCCGTCGCGCGCACACTCGACCTCGTCGGAGACCGGTGGAGCCTGCTGATCATTCGCGACGCGATGGACAACGCACGGTCCTTCACCGACTTTCAGCACCGCACCGGCGTCGCACGCAACATCCTCACCGACAGGCTTCGCCGACTCGTCGAGCACGGCATCCTCACCCGAGAGACCGCGGCATCGGGGCGCCGCCAGATCTATGTACTCACCGACGCAGGCCGCGACCTGTTCACCGTCATCGTGGCCATGCGCCAATGGGGCGAGCGACATACCTTCGCCGACGAGGAACCGCGGTCCGTCCTCGTCGACGAAAACGGCGGCACGCTGGACGAACTGCACCCGACCGACTCGCACGGTCACCGGATCGACATCGACGCCACCACCGTCCGGCGGCCCACCTGAACGGGCCGACCTCGCGAAGCAGCTACCGGTCGACGCCTGCCCAGAACTCGCTTGTCCGCGCCGCGATCTCGTCGGGAAACTCACCGGTCACCGCGTGTGACGCCCGCGGCCAGACCTCGACCTGACCCGCGGACAGCACCGAGCGGGCCGTGGCGGCCGCCCGGCTGGCGTCATGAATCACGCTGCGCCCCGCGATGATCGCCAGAACGGGAACCCGCAGCGCACGCAACTTCTCCGGGCTGAACCTGGCGGGCGTGGGCTGTTGCAGCGCGAAGTCGGCGGTACCCGCGTCGATGAGCATCAGCGCGGGATCGGATTCGTCGACATCGGCTCCCCCGGATATCCACCGCAAGATGCGGCGCCGCACCCTATCCGGGACGCCCGGCAGCCCCATCGGAAGGAATGCCAGCATGGTCCGAAGTGGGATCGGCGCGAAGGTCAGCACCGGGTCGATCAACACAAGCGAGGCCACCTTCTGCGGTCGGCGCAACGCGTAGTTCATCGCGCTCCACCCACCGAACGACACGCCCAGCACGTGGACCGACTCCTCCCCGATACCGGTCAGCACATCGTCCAGCCAGCGCGCCTGGTCATCGGCTCCGGTGATCGGCTTGCGCTGCACCGACATTCCCGGCTCACCGAGCAGGTCGATGCAGTACACCGGGCGATGCGCGAGCAGGCCGGACAGATTGTCGGCCCACATCGGTGTCGAGGCGTTACGGCCGGGCAGCAACACCACCGGCCGCCCAGGCCCGCCGGCGAACCGATACACCCGCACGGTGCCGAATGCCGTGTCCACATCCCATATCCGGTCGACAGCCGGAAGCCGCGCCAACGCCGTGGCATAGACGGCCGCGAAGTGGGCACGCGCCGCGTCGCTGCGCCAATGCCCGACTCCCACAGCGCTACTCGACGGTGACCGACTTGGCCAGGTTGCGCGGCTTGTCGACGTCATAACCACGCGCTTGCGCGACACCCGCGGCGAACACCTGCATCGGGATCGTCGACAACAACGGCTGGAACAGCGTCGATACCGCCGGGATCTCGACCAGGTGATCGGCGTACGGGGCCACCGTGTCATCACCCTCCTCGGCGATGACGATCGTGATCGCGCCGCGGGCCTGGATCTCCCGGATGTTGCTGAGCAGCTTTGCGTGCAACGTT
This sequence comes from Mycobacterium sp. VKM Ac-1816D, assembly GCF_000416385.1. Lineage (NCBI taxonomy): Bacteria > Bacillati > Actinomycetota > Actinomycetes > Mycobacteriales > Mycobacteriaceae > Mycobacterium > Mycobacterium sp. VKM Ac-1816D. Next base: position 366,382 of record NZ_AOHQ01000131.1, on the reverse strand, counting down.
GCCGCGCTCTTCGGCGACGGCATCACGATGATGACCGGCAGATCGTCCTCGATGAGGGCGATCGGCCCGTGCTTGAGTTCACCGGCGGCGAAACCCTCGGCGTGCATGTAGGCGAGTTCCTTGAGCTTGAGCGCACCTTCCAGCGCCACCGGATAGCCGACATGGCGGCCCAGGAACAGCACCGCCGAGGAGTTGGCGAACTTGTGTGCCAGCTCGGTGACCGGATCCATGCAGCCCAGCACCCGTTCGACCTGAGCGGCCATGGCCTCCAGGTCGTGATATTCGCGGGCGACCTCGTCGGCGTACTTGGTGCCGCGGGCCTGCGCAAGGGCAAGGCCGACAAGATAATTGGCCGTCACCTGCGCCAGGAAGGTCTTGGTGGACGCCACCCCGACCTCCGGTCCGGCCCGGGTGTAGAGCACCGCATCGGCCTCGCGAGGAATCTGGCTGCCGTTGGTGTTGCAGATGGCCAGCACCTTGGCCTTCTGCTCCTTGGCATGCCGGACCGCCTCAAGGGTGTCTGCGGTCTCACCGGACTGCGATATGGCGATCACCAGCGTGCTGCGATCGAGAACCGGGTCGCGATAACGGAATTCGCTGGCGAGTTCCACCTCGACCGGAAGCCGCGTCCAGTGCTCGATGGCGTACTTGGCCAACAACCCGGAGTGATACGCCGTACCGCAGGCGACGATGAACACCTTGTCGACCTCGCGCAACTCCTGATCGGAGAGCCGCTGCTCGTCGAGAACGATGCGACCGCCCTCGAAGTGACCGAGCAGTGTCTCGGCGACCGCGGTCGGCTGCTCGGCGATCTCCTTGAGCATGAAGTACTCGTAACCGCCCTTTTCGGCGGCGCTGAGGTCCCAGTCGACATGAAAACGGCGGGCAGGCGCATCCTCACCGGCGAAATCGGTGACCCGGTAGCCGTCGGCGGTGATCACCACGGCCTGGTCCTGCCCGAGCTCGACGGCCTCGCGGGTGTGCTCGATGAATGCGGCGACATCGGAACCGATGAACATCTCGCCGTCGCCGACACCGACCACCAGCGGGGTCGAGCGGCGGGCCGCCACGATGGTCCCCGGCTCGTCGGCGAAGGCGAACACGAGGGTGAAGTGCCCTTCCAGACGTCGCAGCACCGCGAGCACCGACGCCACGAAGTCTCCGGCGGTATCACCGTGGCGGTAGGCCTGGGCGACCAGATGCACGGCGACCTCGGAATCGGTATCGCTGGCGAACTCGACGCCGACGGCCTCCAGCTCGGCACGCAGCCCGGCGAAATTCTCGATGATGCCGTTGTGCACCACGGCGAACTTCCCGCTGCTGTCGCGGTGCGGGTGGGCATTGCGATCGGTGGGCCGCCCATGGGTGGCCCAGCGGGTGTGCCCCATCCCGGTGCTGCCGACGAGCGCGTCGCCACCGGCCTCGCCGAGCGCTTCTTCCAGATTGGCCAGCCGGCCGGCCTTACGTTCCACGGTCAGACCACCTGAACCGTCGAGCAGGGCCACACCTGACGAGTCGTATCCGCGGTACTCCATCCGGCGCAGCGCGTCGACGACGATCTCGCAGGCAGGGCGCCGTCCGACGTAGCCGACGATTCCACACATAGCGTCCCAGGGTAGTCCAGTGCCGATCCTCTGCCCGTCCACGCGCGTCGACTAGGGTCTATGCGTGGCCAAGACGAAGAAGCTCTTCGCAGCCCTGACCCGGCGCGGACCGCACCGTGTGCTGCGTGGGGACCTCGCGTTCGCCGGCCAGCCCGGCGTCGTCTATACCCCGGAATCGGGGTTCAATCTGCCGGGCATCGCCTTCGGTCACGACTGGCTGACCGGTAGCGACCGCTATGCCGGCACGTTGGAGCATCTGGCCTCGTGGGGCATCGTCGCGGCGGCCCCCGACACCGAGAAGGCCTTCGCGCCGTCGGTGCTGAACCTCGCCGTCGACCTGGGCACCACGCTGGACATCATCGCCGGGGTGCGGCTGGGGCCCGGCAAGATCAGCGTTCACCCGAGCAAGCTCGGCGTCGTCGGGCATGGTTTCGGCGGCTCTGCCGCCGTCTTCGCCGCGGCAGGCATGGGATCGCGGCTCAAGACCGCTGCGGCCCTGTTTCCCGCGGTCAGCAGCCCCCCGGCCGAGCAACCGGCTGCCGGGCTGGCGCTTCCCGGACTGATCCTGCGGGCCTCCGCGGATTCGAGTTCCCTCCGTTCCAATGCGGACGCGCTGGCGCAGGCCTGGACGTCGTCGACGTTGAGGATCGTCAACAAGGGCGAGTCCGGCGGTCTCGTGGAGGGCAGGCGGTTGGCCAAGGCCGTGGGCCTGCCCGGCGCCGATAAGGGCACCCAGAAGGCGGTACGGGCGCTGCTGACCGGTTATCTGCTGTTCGTCCTGGCCGGAGACAAGACCTACCGCGACTTCGCCGATCCCGAGGTGACGCTGCCCAAGACGGTGGCGCTGGATCCCGCAGCCGAGCAGCCGACGCTGGAAGACAAGGTCGTCGCGCTGCTGAAGGGCTGACGCCCGAAACGTCCGGCCACCAAGCGTCCAACCAACTGGTTGGTGATATAAACGCAGCCATGCGCACTGGCATCTTCCTCAGCTACGCCGGCGGTTTCAAAGAGGCCGCCGAGCAGGTCGTCCAACTGGAGAAGGTCGGCGTCGACATCGCGCTGGTCGCCGAGGCCTACTCGTTCGATGCCATCAGCCAGCTGGGCTATCTCGCGGCCAAGACCTCGACGATCGAACTCGGCACCGGCGTGGTCCCCATCTACGTGCGCACCCCGACCCTGCTGGCCATGACCGCCGCCGGACTCGATTACGTCTCCGACGGTCGCTTTCGCCTCGGCATCGGCACCTCCGGCCCGCAGGTGATGGAGGGCTTCCACGGCCTGCCGTTCGACGCGCCGATGGGGCGCACCCGCGAGGTGGTCGACATCTGCCGGCAGGTGTGGCGCCGCGAGAAGGTCGCCTACGACGGCAAGCACTACCAGATCCCGCTGCCCGCCGACCGCGGCACCGGGCTGGGCAAATCGCTGCGGCTGATCAATCACCCAGTGCGCGAGGATATCCCGATCACCATCGCGGCACTCGGACCGAAGAACGTCGAGCTGACGGCAGAGATCGCCAACGGATGGCAGCCGATCTTCTTCTACCCGGAGAGAGCCGACGACGTGTGGGGTGACTCACTGCGGGCCGGCTACGCCAAACGTGACCCCGCACTCGGCCCGCTGGACATCATGGTCAGCGCCAGCCTGGCCATCGGTGACGATGTCGAGGACCGGTTGGCATGGGCGAAACCACAGCTGGCGTTGTACATCGGCGGCATGGGCGCCAAGGGGCAGAACTTCTATCACAAACTGGCCACCCGTTACGGATTCGGCGAGGTCGCCGATCAGATCCAGGACCTGTTCCTGGCGGGCAAGAAGGAAGAGGCGATCGCGGCGGTCCCCGACGATCTGGTCCGCAACGTCTCGCTGGTCGGTCCGCGCGGATACGTCAAGGAACGCCTGGCCGCATACAAGGCGGCCGGGGTGACCACCATGCTGGTGCATCCGCTCGCCATCGACGGCGCCGAGGCACACCGCTTCACCGAGGAGCTGGTCACCCTCACCAGCGACATCTGAGAAGGGTGATGCACGCCTCATAATTGGGGCACGCATGTCTCATTGGGTAGGGTGATACCCAGCGGCATCGTCTGTTCTGCCTTTTGCCGCTTCGCCAAGGCGATTTCTACGCCGTGGCCGATCGTCACACCGAGCGCCGCGGGATCTCCCGCGCCGGGCAGGACGACCGCACTCTATCTATCTGGAGCTTTTACGTGCCCACCTTTTCCGACCTCGGGCTGCCCGAGGCCGTTGTTTCCACGCTCGCTGCCAGCGGCATCGAGTCCCCCTTCCCCATTCAGGCTGCGACGCTGCCCGACTCACTGGCCGGCCGCGATGTCCTCGGCCGCGGCAAGACCGGATCGGGTAAGACCTACGCCTTCCTGCTGCCCGTGGTCGGACGACTTGCCGCCGCGCCGCAGCCTCGCCGTTCGGGCCGGTTCCGCGCCCTGATCCTCGCCCCGACCCGCGAACTGGTCAGCCAGATCGACGCCTCGCTGGCACCGCTGGCCAAGGCCACCGGATTGAAGTCGGTGACCATCTTCGGTGGCGTCGGCGCCCAGCCGCAGATCCAAAAGCTGCGTGACGGTGTCGATATCGTCATCGCCTGCCCCGGACGGCTCGAAGATCACGTCAAGTCCGGCCACGCCGACCTGTCGGGCGTGGAGATCACGGTTCTCGACGAGGCCGACCACATGGCCGATCTCGGCTTCCTGCCGCCGGTCAAGCGCCTGCTCGACCGCACACCTCGCGACGGCCAGCGCCTGCTGTTCTCGGCCACCCTGGACAACGGCATCGACGTGCTGGTCCAGCGTTACCTGCATGACCCGGTCGTGCACAGCGTGGACTCCGAACAGTCCCCCGTCTCGGCGATGGTGCACCACGTGCTGCACGTCGAGCATGACGCCCGCTTCGAGGTGCTGGCCGACCTTGCCGCATCGCCCGGTCGGACCATCGTCTTCGCCCGCACCAAGTACGGCGCCAAAGGCCTTGCCCGCAAGCTCAATTCGCGCGGTGTACCGGCGGTCGAGTTGCACGGCAACCTGTCCCAGAATGCGCGCACCCGCAACCTCGGTGCCTTCTCCGACGGGTCGGCGACCGTGCTGGTCGCCACCGACATCGCCGCTCGCGGCATCCACGTCGACGACGTGAACCTGGTGGTGCACGCCGATCCGCCGGTCGAGCACAAGGCCTACCTGCACCGGTCCGGCCGGACCGCGCGTGCAGGCAGCGAGGGCACCGTGGTGACGCTGATGCTGGACAGCCAGGTCTCCGACGTCAAGGTGCTCACCCGCAAGGCGGGCGTGAAGGCCACCGTGACCAAGTTCCGCGGTGCCGAGCATCCGGTGCTGCAGGAGATCGCCCCCGGCGAGCGGACGTTCACCGGACCGATCGTGCTGGACGTGCCCGAGCAACCCGCCGCGCGTCCTGCCGGGCAGTCCAGCCGTCGGCGTAAGCCCGCACGGCACAGCGGATCCGGTGGCGCCGGCTCCCCTGCCGGCAATGCCGGCGCGCGCCGTGGGCGGCCGCGCCGCAGCGGCGCCGGTTCCCCGCGCTGACCCCTCTCCTCCCCCGCGAGCAGACTCATGTTCCCCCTAGAATCACGGTTCTAGGGGGAACACCTGTCTGTTCGCGGGGTCATCGGCGAGCACCGCGGCAGGTGGCTCACGGACCCGCCTGAGGGAGTGCATCGGCAGCGATCTCGCATGGTGTGGCGGGCCGCGGTGCAACCGGCGGAGCGGGATCGACAGGTGGCTCGGGCAATGCTGCGGGTACCGGGGTGGCAACCGGCGCCGCCTCGGCGGCACCGAGCGGCACCTCCTCGACCGTCACGGCCCCGGGCCCGTGCTCCTCGGGCACTTCATCTTCGGGCGCTTCTTCTTCGGTCTCGCCGCCTTCGGTTTGCTCGTCCTCGGCATCCTCTTCTTCGGCCTCATCCTCCGGGTCGGTGTCCGCCTCGTCGAGCACCTCGTCGGCTGCGTCATCCCTGGCGTCGAAGGGATCGTCCACTCCCAAAGGGTCCGACGACAAGCCGGAAGCACCCGATCCGAACAGCCCACCCAGCATGTCCGCGAACGGCTGGCCCAGACCCGACAGACCGGACAATCCGGCGGCCGGTGACGGCATGGCACCCAATCCGCCGCCCGGGGGCAGCGCTGCGGCAGGCGTTTCCGGTGGCGCCACGGGCTGTGGCACCGGCGACGGCACAGCTGCCGGGGCCGCAGACGGCACGGGTGTCGCCTGCTGCTCGGCCGAGAACCCGGCAGGTACCGTCACCGGCGGAGAATACGAGAACGGTTGCGCCGTCACGCTTCCTGCCGAAATCGTCTCCGGCAGCAGCGCGCGACCAGGGTGGGCGAACGAGGCTGCCGGGCCCACCGCGTCCGCGGCCGCGCGATACGCATCGGGAATGGACCGGTCGGTCGAACGCATCGACGTGACCCAGTCACCGGCGACATCGGTGGCGACAAACGGCGCCACCTGCTGATCCACCAGCTCACTGGCCGCCGAAAGATCGCCGGCGCCGGTGGTGACCGTCCGCGACGCACTCAGCCACATCTCGCGCACGCCACGCGCCTCGATATCGGTGGTGGTGCCGACCTTCTCCTCGACCAGGTGCCGCAGGCGATCGGCCAGATCCCGCAGTGCTGTTGCCGCGCAACGCAGATTGTCGACCGCCACGGACGACGCGTCGGCATGCCTGCGCAGAAAATCGGCGGCGACATCACCACCGACGCCGTGCCATTGCGCCAGCACCACATTGCGCGCGCCATCCTGTTCGGTCAGGGCCTCCTCGGCAGCGGCAGCGGCGGCCGACAGTGTCCGGCAGTCGGCGGCCAGCGCGCCGAGATCCAGCGACTGTTCTGCGGTGTAGGCGGTGTGCAGCAGCACCGGGTCGGGTGTGTCGTGCCCGAGCCGGCGGCACGCCCGCACATACTCGGTCAGCACCTCGACGGCGGGCATCCCCTGCTCCAACACCGTGTCATCCGATCCGTCGGGCGGCGCGGGCGTCGATATCGGCGTAATCGGCAGCCGAGATCCGCAGACTCGATGCGATCTCCCGATTCGCCGCCGCCCACGCTCGAAGCTGACCGAGGGCCTCGGTGACGGCGCGCTGCACCAGCGCACCGCCGTCGGCGTACTCGCGGCCCGCGCCGGCAGCACCGAACACCGCGTGTGCGCGGCCCACGGCACCGTCGAGGATGCCGGCGACGCTGTCGTAGCGCTGCGCGGCACTCAGTACCGCGGTGACATCCATCCGCGCCGAGTCGATGTATCCCATACGGAATAGGACGCAACGGGCACCGCTGCGGTTCCATCCAATTCGCGGCTAGGTGTGTCGGCTCACCGATTCGGCCACCTGCGCGGCCAACTGGCGGGCGGTATCAGCATCGGCAGCCTCGACCATCACCCGCACCACCTGCTCGGTTCCGGAGGGCCGCAACAGGATCCGGCCGGTATCGCCGAGCTTGGCCTCGGCTTCGGCGACGGCCTCCTGGACGGCGGGGGCCTGCGCAACCGTCGCCTTGTCTTGCACGGCGACATTGATCAGTACCTGCGGCATGGTCTGCATGGGCGCGGTCAGGTCCGCCAAGGTACTGCGGGTCTGAGCCATCCGGGACATCAGCCGCAACCCGGTGACGATCCCGTCGCCGGTGGTGCCGAAGCTGGGCAGCACGATGTGTCCGGACTGTTCACCGCCGAGCGAGAACTCCCCGGACCGCAGCTCTTCGAGGACATAGCGATCACCGACGGCGGTCGTACGCACGTCGATGCCGGCGGCACGCATCGCGACATGCAGGCCCAAATTGCTCATCACCGTCGTGACCAGCGTGTTGGACGCAAGTTCCTGTGACTCCTGCATGGCCAAGGCCAGCATCACCATGATCGCGTCACCGTCGATGATGCGGCCGCCGGCATCCACGGCCAGGCAGCGGTCGGCGTCACCGTCGTGAGCCAGACCGAGGTGCGCACCGTGTGCGACGACCGCCTCCGCGAGCGCCTCCATATGTGTGGAACCGCAGTCATCGTTGATGTTGAGACCGTTGGGCTCCGCGCTGAGGGCGATCACCTCGGCGCCCGCGGCACGATAGGCCAGCGGAGCGGCGGCGTAACCGGCGCCGTTGGCGCAGTCGACGATCACCCTGATGCCGTCCAGCGGCGTGGTGACGGCCTTGGCGACGTGGCGCAGGTAGCGATCCAGCGCGTCCTCGGCGTCCACGACGCGGCCGATACCGGCGCCGACCGGACGCTGTCCCGGCCCGGAACTGACCAATTCCTCGATGCGGTCCTCGGCGGCATCGTCGAGCTTGTGCCCACCGGGCCCGAAGATCTTGATGCCGTTATCGGGCATCGGGTTGTGCGACGCGGAGATCATGATGCCGAAGTCGGCGTCATACGCACTGGTCAGATAGGCCACCGCGGGCGTGGGCAGGACGCCGACACGCAGTGCGTCGACACCCTCGCTGGTCAGGCCGGCGATCACCGCGGCCTCGAGCATCTCGCCGCTGGCCCGTGGATCCCGTCCCACGACCGCCACCCGGCGGCCCGTTGTCGATACCGAGCCGAGCCGCCGCGCGGCCGCCGAACCGAGCGCCACCGCCAGTTCCGCGGTGAGGTCACGATTGGCGACTCCACGCACGCCATCGGTGCCGAACAGTCGAGCCATGACGTCAAATTTCTCATACGCGAGGGCTCCAGAGCGAACTGACAGCCCGGCGACCTCATGAGAATTCCCACCGATCTCTCGAAGAAACACCACTGCCCGCGTCCGATGGACGCGGGCAGTGGCTTCAGCGAGCTGAGATACGGAGATCAGATCAGCCGGCCGGCTCCGGTTGCGGGACCGGGGTCACGGTGGTGTCCGGGGCCTCATCGGTCGAACCCGCGGGGGCCTCGTCACCGACGGGCTCGTCGGTCTGAACCGGCTCCTCGGAGTACGACGCGCCCTCGGCGGTGGCCGGCGCCGGGGTGGCCGGTGTGGTGGCCGCGTCCGGCTGCTGGCCGTTCTGCCGGAAGTCGACCTGGCCCATCGTCGCGTTGGTGCAGGCGCTCTGCTGGGCGCCGGCGGTGTCCACGCTCTCGGCGGTCACGGTCACTTCGCCGAGATCGGTCTTGCACAGGTCCGAGGCAATCTGCGCGGCCGTGGTGACCGGCACGTTGGTCAGCACGCCTGCGGTACCGATCGACAGATCGACCTTGCCGTCCTCGGGCTGGGCGGCGGCAATGGCTGCGCCACCGAACAACAGCAGGGCCCCGCTCATCGCGGCGCCGGCGGTCATACGCGTCATCATGGTGTTCTTCATCGAGCATCCTTTCAGTCAGTGGGAGCGGTTCGGTCTCACTACGAGCTGACTGACTCGTACCGACGGCAGATCGGATCTGCCCGGACGCGCAAGCGCGCCCCCGCTCCTCGGTCACCGAGGTTCACCGTCGCGTCGAGCAATCAAACCCGGAAGAGACCTGGATCACTCTCGACGTGGGCGGCCGGCTACCTTCTGCGGGGCCGTGTGACCAGCGCAGATGGCGACAGAGCAAAGAAGGTCACGATAAAAAGAAACCGCCGGGTGTGGATTGCTCCACACCCGGCGGCCGAAAGACGACAGATCAGCGCTTGCTGTACTGAGGCGCCTTGCGGGCCTTCTTCAGGCCGTACTTCTTGCGCTCGATGGCACGCGGGTCGCGGGTCAGGAACCCGGCCTTCTTCAGTGCCGGGCGATCCTCGGGCTGCACCAGGATCAGCGCACGAGCGATCGCCAGCCGCAGCGCGCCGGCCTGGCCGGACGGGCCGCCACCATCGAGGTGGGCGTAGATGTCGAAGCTGTCCACCCGATCAACGGTCACCAGCGGAGCCTTGATCAGCTGCTGGTGCACCTTGTTCGGGAAGTACGCCTCCAGCGAGCGCCCGTCCAGATTGAACTTTCCGGTTCCGGGAACCAGGCGCACGCGAACCACGGCCTCCTTGCGGCGGCCGACGGTCTGGATGGGGCGATCGATGTAGACGGGCTCGCGCGGGGCGGCCTCTTCGACACCTTCTTCGACGACGACGGTTTCTTCGACGTACTCACCGGTCGGGGTCTCGACGACCTCTTCGGTCACTTCGGTCACTTCGGCTTCGGTCACTGCGCCACCTGCTTGATCTCGAACGGAATCGGCTGCTGCGCGGCATGCGGATGCTCCGGGCCGGCGTACACCTTCAGCTTCTTCTGCACCTGACGGCTCAGCTTGTTGTGCGGGAGCATCCCGACGATGGCGTTCTCGACCACGCGCGTGGGGTGCGTGTCCAGCAGCTCGCCGATGGTGCGCCGACGCAGGCCACCGGGGTAACCCGAGTGGCGGTAAGCGAACTTCTTGGTGAGCTTGTCTCCGCTGAGGGAGACCTTCTCGGCGTTGATGACGATGACGAAATCGCCACCGTCGACGTTGGGCGTGAATGTCGGCTTGTGCTTGCCGCGCAGCAGCTTTGCTGCTTCGACGGCGAGCCGGCCGAGCACCACGTCTTGGGCGTCGATGACGTACCACGAACGCGTGGTGTCACCCGCCTTCGGCGTGTAAGTAGGCACAGTGCTTACCTTCTCTTCTCTCGGGTTACGTGCCGGTCCGGCGCATGCGATGAGGCTCCCGGCGACCGACATTGACCCGGGGCCCGTATGCCCTCGAAAGGGCAGCACACGCCGACGGTGGAGCTTACCGGCAGACATCTGCCCAGGTCAAAACGCGTCCCAGCGGGCGAACTGCACCGTCAGTGGACGGAATCGGTCTGGTCGGGCACCAGGGTGCCATCGGCGCGGCGCAACGGGCCCGTACCGCCGTCGGGTTCGATATAGCCCTCGGTCGCACATGAGTACGGTTCGGCCTGCTCGGCGGGGTCGATGAACATCGGATTGATGATCCAGCGCCCGTCGGCGTTGTCGTAGGCCGTGCACATCAACTCGTCCTTGTTCCGGTTGATCGCCAGCCGCAGGGCGGTCGCGTCATCGAGGAAGCTGATATCGGTATCGGAGTCCCCGGCGCCGAACGCGGCCCGGCGAGGTTCGGGCTGCTGCTGATAGGCGGCAGGCCCGCTCACCCCGAACACCTGCTCGTTGACCCGGCAGCGCTTGCCCTCGATGTACGGGATGGAGAGCTCGCCGCCGCACGGGACCAGACGCGAGGTCACCACGTCCCCGTCGCGTTCGGTGCGGACGCCCATCACCTTGTCCGCGGGGATACCCAACTCGGCGGCCCACACCCGGACCACCGGCTCGGCCGAGGCCGAGATGATCCGGACGTCGAAGCCGTTGGCCTGCAGAGCACCGATCAGATCGCGCATCTGCGGGTAGTAGCGCACCCACCCGGTCTGCTCGGTGGTCCCGACCTTCTGCTCGGTGCCCTCGGCGGCATCCAGGTTCTCCCGGCGGGCCTGTTCGACGAACCCTTCGAGCTCCTTTTCCGGCCAGCCCGCGAGCATCTGCGCCGCCCAGGCATAGCCGGGTTCGATCCGGCGGGCGTTGTACCCGGCGAACGCCGGCTCATCGGCCGTGGTCTCGGCCTCGCTGTAGACCGACACCAACTCGTCGGCGCAGCGGGTATCGGTATCGGTGGGCATCGGCTGCCCGGGACCGGCGGCACCGCAGGCCCGGGACAAGGCTCCCGCAGCGGCGGGGGTGAGATAGGGGCTCGTGGTGGACCAGTCCCCGCCCTTCGGCGCGCGCAGCTTCCCGTTGCGGACCATCCAGAAGAAAGTGGCATCGCCGATGTCGTTCTTGACGACGGTGTTGTCCCAGTCGAACAGCGCCAGCGGAGCGCCGTCGGCGATGTCGCCGGGGGCACCGCAGCGTCCGATCTCCGCCAGCATGGCGTCGATACGCGCGCGATTGTCGCCGTACCAGCCGGGGTCGTCGGCCAGCACCCGGCAGTCCGGCGCCGAGGCCGCACCGGTGGTGCTCGCGGCGCCCGTGCTCTCGGGTGCGGTGCTGTCGGCACGTTGGCCGTCAGCACGTTGGCCGTTGTCGGAGCTACACCCCGACAGCGCCAGGGTCACCACCGCCGAGGCGGCGAAGACGGGCAGGACCATCCTGCGGACATGGGTGAACACGGTCATCTCCTGAGTGGGGGGGGGGGACGGATCAGGTCAGTTCGTCGGGGTCGGCCGCGGCCAGTGCGCGCGAGGTGTCCTTGAGATCCACCCCGGAACGTCCGAGCGCCACGGCTCCGCCGACCAGACCGGCGGCGACCCGGGCCGCCTCGGTGTAGCCGAGCCCGTCGGGTGGATGGATATTGGATATGCAGTTGCGGTCGGCGTCGGTGCGCCCCGGTCGCGGCAGATGGGTCAGGTAGATGCCGAGGCTGTCGGCCACGCTCAGACCGGGCCGCTCACCGATGATCACCAACAGCGTGCGTACCCCCTGGGCCGCGGCGATGTGATCGCCTAGGGCGACTCTGGCCTGTGTCGCGATCACCGGCGGCGCCATGGAGTAGCGGTCGCCGAGCGCCGAGACCAAGGCGGCCAGCAGTTTGGCACCGTGATGGCTCAACGCCGTCGGCGAGAGTCCGTCGGCCAGCACGAAACCGATATCGGCGGGACAGGCCGGGACCTGGAGGGACTCGGCGGGCATCCGGCCGAGGTCGGGCCGGCGCAGGTACTCCTCGCGGGAACCGGCCCGGCTGGTCACCACCGCAGGCTCCCCTATTCCCACCGCGCGCACGGTGTCGGCGAGTTCTGCGGTGTCCAGCGGTATGTGGACCGCGTCCCGTGCGGCGGCGTGCGCGGCAGCCAGCTCCAGCACCTGTCGGGTGGGCAGTGCGGTGCCGGCCCGGCCCAGTCCGATCCTGGCCTGGGTCGTCTTGCGCAGCTCGTCCCAGAACTCTTGAACGGCAACATCTGTCGGCTTGTCGCGCATGGCACTCCTCATGGTGCGGAGGTCAGCGCACGCAGCGGTGAGTGCGTCAGGTCGAAGGGGGTCAGCCGGCCGGTGTCGTCGACCATTCCGACGCGTTTGAGCCAGGCCTCGAACTCCGGGGCGGGCCGCAGCCCCAGGGTCCGGCGGGTGGTCAGCACATCATGGAAGGACAGGCTCTGGTAGCCGAGCATCACATCATCGGCGCCGGGCACGGTGATCACGAACGCCGCCCGGGCCGCCGCCAACAGCGTCAGCAGGGTGTCCATATCGTTCTGGTCGGCCTCGGCGTGATTGGTGTAGCAGACGTCGACGCCCATGGGCAGGCCCATCAGCTTGCCGCAGAAGTGATCCTCCAGCCCGGCGCGGATGATCTGCTTGCCGTCGTAGAGGTACTCCGGTCCGATGAATCCGACGACGGTGTTCACCAGCAGCGGATCGAGGTCGCGCGCGACGGCGTAGGCGCGGGTCTCCAGCGTCTGCTGGTCGACCGGCTTGCCACCGACACCGAGATGGGTGTGGGAACTCAGCGCGGACCCCTGCCCCGTCTCCAGGTACATGACATTGCTGCCGACGGTGCCGCGCTGCAGGCCCAGCGCCGCCTCACGCCCCTCGCGCAGCAACGAAATATTCACCCCGAAAGCGGAATTCGCGCCCTCGGTACCCGCGATGGACTGGAAAACCAGGTCCACCGGCGCACCCGCTTCGATCAGTCCGATGGTCGTCGTGATGTGCGAGAGCACGCACGACTGCACCGGGATGTCGTAGCGGGTGCGGATCGAATCCAGCAGATCCAACAGATCCGCGGTGGCCTGCGGGGAATCGGTGGCCGGGTTGATCCCGATGACCGCGTCACCGCACCCCAACAGCAGACCGTCGAGGACCGCGGCGGCGATACCGCGCGGGTCGTCGGTCGGATGGTTGGGCTGCAGTCGGGTGGCCAGCGTGCCCGGTAGGCCGACGGTGGTGCGGAACGCCGCGGTGACGGTGCATGCCGCCGCCACCGCGATCAGGTCCTGGTTGCGCATGATCTTGCTGACCGCGGCGACCATCTCCGGGGTCAACCCCGCAGAGATCGCCGCGATGTGCGCCGCGGCATCGTCCCGCGACGCCGTCTCCAGCAGCCAGTCCCGCAGACCGCCCACCGTCAGCCCCGACACCGGGGCGAAGGCCCGGCGGTCATGGCTGTCCATGATCAGCCGGGTCACCTCGTCGGTCTCATACGGCACGACGTCGGTGTTGAGGAAGGTCTCCAGCGGCAGGTCCGCCAACACCCACGCGGCGGCCGCGCGTTCGGCGTCGTGTTCGGCGGCGCATCCGGCAAGCTGGTCACCCGAGCGCAGTGGCGTTGCCTTGGCCAACAGCTCCACGAGTCCGTCGAAGGCGTAGTTCACGCCCGAGACCTGCTGCCGGTAGATCACTTGAGTTCGCTCTCCGCCTTCGCGAGCATCGCGAATTCTTCGTCGGGCGAGTTGGCCACCAGCTTGTGCCGGCTGTAGACCGCGAAATACAGCATGAACGCGGCGAACACACCCAGGCAGATGCCGGCGGCGACCGGATCGACAAGGAAGGTGGCGATGACGGCGAAGACACCGATCACCAGGGCGAAGCCGGTGGTCATCACGCCGCCGGGGGTGCGGTAGGGCCGCGGCATGTCCGGCTCGCGGCGGCGCAGCACGATGTGGCTGATCATCATCAGCACATAGCTCAGCGCGGCGCCGAAGACGGCCATGTTCAGCAGGGTCGCACCCTGTCCGGTCAGCGACAGCCCGAAGCCGATCAGTCCCGGAACGATCAGGGCCAGCGTCGGCGTCTTGCGAGAGTTGGTGACCGACAACGCCTTGGGCAGGTAGCCGGCCCGAGACAGCGCGAACAGCTGTCGCGAGTAGGCGTAGATGATCGAGAAGAAGCTGGCGATCAGACCGGCCAGGCCGATGTAGTTGACGACCCTGGCCGCGGTGCCGTCGCCGAGCGCCTCGACCAGAGGGTTGCCCGAGCCGGACATCGCATCGGCACCACCGGCGCCGGTGGTCAGGATCAGGACCGTCGCGCAGGTGACCAGCAGGACACCCATTCCGGCGATGATGCCGCGCGGGACGTTGCGCTCCGGATTGGCGGTCTCCTCGGCCGCCAGCGGCACGCCCTCGATGGCCAGGAAGAACCAGATGGCGAACGGGAAGGCCGCCCAGATTCCGAGGTAGCCGTTGGGCAGCCAGCTCGACGCGCCCGCCGCGGTCTCGTCGACCGCCATGTTGGTCAGGTTGGCGATGTCGAAATGCGGAACAGCGGCGATCGCGAAGACGATGAGACCCACCAGGGCGATCGCGGTGATCACGAACATCACCTTCAGCGCCTCGCCCACACCGGCCAGGTGGATGCCGATGAACACGGCGTAGGCGGCCAGATAGACCCACCAGCCGTCGGTGATACCGAACAGGCCGAGCGACTCGACATAGGCACCGATGAAGGTGGCGATGGCCGCGGGGGCGATGGCGTACTCGATGAGAATGGCTGTGCCGGTGGCGAAACCGCCCCAGGGCCCCATGGCCCGCCTGGCGAAGGTGTAGCCGCCGCCGGCCGCAGGCAGCGCCGAGGACAGTTCGGCCATCCCCAGGACCAGCGCCAGGTACATCCCGGCGATGATCACCGCGGCGATGGCCAGGCCACCGAATCCACCCTGCTCCAACCCGAAGTTCCATCCCGAGTAGTCGCCGGAGATGACATAGCTGACGCCGAGGCCGGCCAGCAGCACCCAGCCCGCGGTGCCCGATTTGAGCTGTCGTTTTTGCAGATAGTCTGCGCTCTCGAGGTGTTCTTCGACACCGGCCACTTGAAAACTCCTTCATTGACAGTGCAATTGCGCTCGATCGACGGTGATCGGGGGCGCCGGAACGGGCGTCTCCGCATCTGCCAGCCATCGGCTGACCGGGAAGCGTTCGACTGCCTTGTACGAGTCAGCCTAAAGGTCGGTTACCCGACCTTTGGTTAAGTAGTATCGCCCGTTACCGGCGCGCTGTCCAGCCCAACATGGCCTCGAAAGCGCACCGAATCTATGCAGTTCGCCGGGATACCGGGGTCCACTGGCGCGCGGTGTCCGGCATCGGGTCCGTCGGACAACCCTTTTGGGCTTCATGCAGATTGGCCGCCGCCAAGTCGGCCATATCGCGCCAGAAGCTCACCCTGTCGATCGCCAGTGAACCCACCGCTACCGACCGCCACCGCGCGATATGCGGTGCGAAGAACCGGTTTTCGTCCAACAACTCGTTCGTCGCCATCACCAGCGCGCCGTCCACCGGATCGGCGACGGACAGTGTCCGCCACAACCGGATGGCGCGGCGCAACCTGCGGCGGTGTTCGCGCAGCGCAGACAACAGCCAGCGCACCGCGATCCGGCCGTTCTCGTCGATCCAGTCCGCATCGCAACAACTGCTGACGAAGGCACTGTGCGACTTGACCGACGCCTCCAGTGCCGTCAACACGTCGACCGCCTGCGCGGGCACATCGGTCATATCGGCTCGTCCATCAGGGGCACGCCCACCACGATGCGCGCGGCGTTGTGCCCGGCGACCCGACCGGCGCGCGGGGATGCCGGTCGCTCGCCGGACAGACCCTCGACCCCATCGGGCAGCTTGTCGTGCAAGATGGCGACCCGGCCCTGGGCATCGATACCCACGCCCACATCCAATGACGAGCGCCCCGCAGCACGCCGCGCCAGCCGTTGCGCATCGCTGTCGGCGTCCGGTGCCACCCGCTCGACGACATAGGGCACGCCCTCTTCCTCGATACCGGCGAGCACCTCGCTCTCCAGTGCGCCGCCCGAGCTCAGCACCAGGATCGCGGGCTTCTCGGGCTGGCCCCCCTCAAGCATCGACCTGTGCCCTGTCGCGCTCCCGCGAACGGGCGGCATAGGAGGCCACCAGACCGGACGCCACGGCATTTCGCGGCCCCTCGGTACCGCGCACATTGCCGGTACCGCAGACGATTCCGTACGGCGCGACCGCATCGGCGATCAGCTCGGGAATCTCGAAATCCAGTGCGCACCCGCCCAGCAGCACCACGAAGCCGATCTGGCGGAGATCACCGTGCGGCGCGACCGCGCGCAACGCGCGCAGGGCGTTGACGACGAAGACCCGTTCCTTGGCGGTCCGGCGCACCGTGCGGATTCGATCCAACGAGTGCCGGGTGGGGATGGGACTCATCCCCATCTCCGAGAGCGTCACCACCCGCGCAAACGCGTTGGGCGGCAGTGGCTTGTCGAAGAACTGCACGGTGCCGTTCTCCAGCCGGACGTGAAAGAAGCTCTCCGCCTTGCCCAATGGCAACCGCTTGATGTCCTCGGCCAGTTCCAGGTTGTCCAAGCCCAGTTCGGCGTCGATGAGCTTGGTCACCAGGTCGCCGGCGCCTGCCAGGTGGACGGCCTGCACATCACCGGAGCGCTCGATCACCGCGGCATCGGTCGACCCGCCACCCATATCGAGGACGACCAGTGGCTTCTCGGTGCCCGGTGTGGTCAGCGCACCGAGCACGGCCATCTCGGCCTCCACCCCGCCCACCACCGCCGAGATGCGGGTGGCACCCGCGTCGCGCAATGCCGTGGCCACCGCGTCGGCGACGGCCTGCATCCCGCTCTCCTTGGTGCGCACCATGGCCGCCAGTGCGACCGCATTCTCCAAGGCCACCTCACCGGCCACCCCGCCGCGCACCTCCTGGGGAACCAGGGTGTCGATCGCCAGCAGATCCTTGATGCGCACATCGGCCAGCGCGTGTTTGGACAGATCCGCCATGCTCTGCCGGACGTTGGCGATCATGCCGCCGGTGTTGGTGCCCGACTCCCCGAGCACGTCCTGGAGTGGGCTGACGCGCTCGACCTCGGCCATGATCTCGGCCGCGCCACGCGAGACGTCGATGAGGCCCCGCTTGGACGCCCCGATGAACTCCAGCGAACCCGCCGGGATCGTGCGGTCTTCCACATCACCGGACGGGGTGCGCACCACCACCGCCGACCGGTTACCGGTCAGCGCTCTGGCCACCGGGGAGACCACCCGGGTCTGGTCCGGATCGAGCTCGAAAATGGTGGCCAATCCATAGGCATTCGACAGCGTGCGGATGGATTGTCCCGGTGCGACGACCTCGACGGCGGCGAGCATGCCTACCGGGACGGCGTCCACGCGGGATACCTCGTCGATGATCGGGATCTTGATGACCAACCGATTCGCGACCAGGACCGCATCATCGTTGCCGAGGATCGCGCCGTTCACGTCGACACCACGCTCGACGGCGTTGTTGATGGTGGTGGCGGTCCATTCGAAGTCGGCGCCACCGGGCACCAGGACGATCACGGGATCGCCCGGGTTCACCTCGTCGAGCGACCCGATATCGACGATGACACCGACACCGAGCCCGCGGCCCCCGGGAGTGCGCGGGTCGTGCCCGATCATCGTCGACTCGGTGATGATGGTCTCGGTGATGGTCTCCATCGCCAATCCGCTGATCACCGGGGTGGCCTCGTTGAGCAGGATCAGATCCAGCTCGCCCACCGTGATCCCGGCGTTCTGCACGGCGCGGGTGACCGCCTTGACCACACCCTCGGCGTTGCGGACGGTGCCCTTGATCCCCGAGGTGCGGGTCAACGCGCCGCCGAGATAGACCACCGAGCCGGTCTCGTCTATCCGGGCGACGCTGCCCTCGGTTGTCGAGTTACCGATATCGACCCCGACCACCGTGACACTCACCAAAGACCTACCTCTCTGCTGCGAGCACGCGCCGGCGGTCAGACCGCGGCGGCGACGGTGAACTTCGGCGTCACCTCGACGGGCTTGCTGCCCTTGCGGATCTGCTCGGTCTCCTTGAGGTGCAACAGTGCCGCCTTGGCCTGCCAGCGCGGGCGGGCCATCTGATCGTTGAGCGTCGGAACCGGCTCCGGGGATTCACCCTTGGCGTACTGCGCGGCGTTGGCACCGATACTGCGGTAGGTGTCCAACGTGAGCAGCGGACACTGGGGGAACAACTCCAGACTCGACAACCGGGGCAGATCGCGCTGGTGGATCATCGCGGTACCGCGGGAGAGGATGCCGATCCCGATACCCGAACCGGAGAGTTTGGCCGCGGTGTGCGCCAGCACGGCCAGATCGGCGCTGTGCCAGACCCGGATGCAGCGCGCGGTCACCTCCTGCTCCTCGATACCGGCCAGGATCTGCCGGATCACCTCGGCGTGTGGCGTGTCGACGATGGTCTTGCTGAAGAAGTCGGCGAAGGCCGGCGAGATCGCCAGCACCACTTCGTCACTGCGCGATCCGCGCTGCGCCGGGCCGACCTCTTCGAATGACAGTGAACGCTGTTCTTCGCCGATCGTGGTCGACATGGTCACTCCACCTCCATTTCCGGGTTGGCAGCGCTGGTCACATGGCGCAGTCGCTTCATTTCCTCCCACCGCGCCCCCGAGGGTCGGTAGCCGGTGTCCGGGCCGTTGTAATCGTTGGCATCGTTGACCGCCGACAACGGTTGCAGGTCACGCGTCATGATCGCCGATGTCTGCAACAGATCACCGGAAATACGCTGCCGCAGAACGGTGAACAGGTTCCGCGCGATATCGGAGAATCCGGTGGCCTCAAGCGCCTTGACCAGATCCAGGCCGGTGATACCGCGGTCCATCACCTGCTGGGCACCCTTGAGATCCTCCAGCACATCACGCGGGATGCACTCGCGACTGCCGTTGGCGTACACCGCGGCATCGATCTCGGCATCGCTGATCGGCGGCAGGTCGAGGTGGGCGAACACCGCCTGCAATGCCTTCGCCGCGCGGGTGCGCACGGCCAGGATGTCGGCTTCCTTGACGTGGCGCAGACCCCCGTCGATCTGCAGGTCACGCTGGATGGTGTTGAAATCGTCGAAGTCGTCGCTGTCGAGGTTCGATCCGGCGAACATGTTGTCGTAGTTCGGGACCGCCGAGTAGCCCGAGCAGACGAAGTCCGTCCCCGGCATCATCTGGGGCATCAGCCGCGCGGTCCGGCGCATCGGCGAATGCGAGAACGACTGGTCGTTGCCCGAAGCACATTCCAGGTCCACCGCCGAGGCGATCAGGTTCTCGGCGGCCACCGCACGGATGCCACCCGGCACCGCGCCGGGCACACCGATACAGGAGATCGATCCGTTCTGCAGACCCTGTACGCCGGCACCCTTGGTCACCAGGATGCAACGAATCTCCAAGTACAGCATGGACTTACCCTGCGCATTGCCCATCTGGACCTCCGAGCCGGTGCCCGAGGTGAAGCGCATCTTTATCCCGCGCGACGCGTAGGCCGAGGCCAGGAACGCCTTGGAGTACGGCGTGTCATCACCGTCGACGAACACCGGCTCGGTGCCGTACACCGAGATCGTCTCGGCGTAGGCGGTGATCCCGCGCATACCGAGATCCAGTTCGGTGGCCTCTTCGAGCGCGCACTGGGTCAATGGTCCGCCGGTGCCCACCTGGCTGCCGATCTGCTGTGCCATGGCCACCAGCGGCGCGTAGCGCACCACGCCCAAAGTCGTTTCCATCTCCGCGAATCCGCGAATGGATGCCTCGGCCGCCTCGCAGACCACCTGCACCGGGTTGTCCCGCGCGCTCGTGCAGTGGGCCTGGTTGGCCGGCGTGCGGCGGGCCCGCATCTTCTGCATCGCCATCATGATCTCGACGATGTTCAACGTCTTGGCCACCGCCAGCAGCTTCGCCGGTGTCAGACCCTTGGTCACCGCGATGACCTCGGCGCGGGTGACGGTGGGGTTGACCAACATCATCGCGATCTCGGCCGCCGGAATCGCCATCGAGGCCTCGGTGGTCTCGACGTCGATCGCCTTATCGGCGATGAACTGGTCGATGAAGTCGAAATCGGCTCGCGCCACCCCGTCCATCTCGACAATGACGCCGCCTTCGACCCGGACGCTGGGCTCCGGATCAAAGGCGCTTTCCATGGCGACCATGCCGACCTCGGGCCATTCCTCCACGAAGCCGTCGAGGTTGACCGGGCGGTCCCCCAACAACATCGTGCGGTGCGAGTGGCGGACACCATCCTTGCCGGTGGCGGGATCGTGCGGGACTGCTGAAGCGGTCATTGTCCAGGGGCTCCTATTCGCTTTCGGCCAAGATGTCGCGGCGTTCGTAGACGTCGGCGGCCTCACGCACCAAGGTGGCGAGATGCTCGGCGTTGTAGGTGTCGAGCAGTTCGTCGGCGATGGCATCGAGTTCGGCCTTCGTCGATGCGTTGGGACGCAGCGCGTTGTAGATCTGCAAGACCCGCTCATCGGAGATGACCGTCATCTCGGCGGCCCGCCGCATGTTCGCCCCGATCTGGGTACGCCCGGCCTTCTCGGCGATCTGCGCCTGCAGGCGCAGCGCTTCCGGGGTGATGCGCAGATCGGCGGCCTCGATGTCACCGGCGATCACCGCATCCATGGTGACCGCGTCGAACGGCTTACCGGTCGGGGTGAACAGCAGATCACTTCGGTGCACGCTCAGCGGGTAGTCCACCGCCGGGTCCAGGTTTGGTTCCGTCATGAACTCTCCCAAAGGTTCGGGGCGGGAGGCGCTCCGCCGCGGGGTGTGTGACGTGTCGCCCTGCACGTGTCGCCCATTGTGTCGCCCGTCACGTTGCACGAGGGTTGCACCGTCCACCCGGAGGGCATCGCACTGACCGTTCGGCTAGTTGTCGGCACCGGAATGCGTGGACGCGATCACGGGCGGTGGCCGGTTGTGGCTAGGGTCGGTGCCTGATGGACAGTCGCCACACAGTCGTCGATGCCCTTTCCGAGCTGCCGCGGCTCGGCGGGTACTTCGCACTGAAGACCCTGGATGACCCCGACTCTGTGGAGCTCGCGCGGTTGGCCGACCCGGAGACGACGCGCTGGTTCGTCTCCGCAACCAGGGCGGCGATCGCGGCATCGATGGCGGTCGACGTCGAGTCGATCCCGGTGCGCGTGGCCGCATCATCGTTCCAGTTGGGCGTCGCCGCGCGGCTGCTGTCCCCGCTGGTCGGTTCGGCACTGTGTCATCAACGCATTCCGATCCTGGTGGCGGACAACGTGTTCTACCGGGTCAGCGCGCACCACCCGGATTTCGGCACCACCGTCGACGAACTACGAGCCACCGAGGATCCGGCAGCTGCCGGCGCGGCGATCTGCGCGCTGCTGCCCGATCTCTTCGACCCCTTGCACGACACGCTCCGCGCGGTGACCGGGCTGCCGACGCGGGTGGCGCTGGGAAATCTGACATCAGCGGCCAACGGCGCGGTCACCGTCCTGGCGATGACCCGCCCGGACCTCGAAGCCGCGGGCAGGGACCTGGTCGCTGCGCTGACCCGGCATACGCCGCTACGTGACACCGGCGATTTCGGGCGGGGCACCTTCACCCGGAACAGTTGCTGCCTGTTTTATCAGGCACCCGGCGGCGGGCTCTGCGGAGACTGCGTCCTACCCGCCGCCCGATCATGAGCCGGTGCGGCTCGCAGATCCGTGCAACGTTGCTGCAACGCCATCATCGCTATCCTTCGGCCGCCAATGGCAGGACGGAGTCAGTCATGAGTTTGTCACCCCACCGATACGTCCCGATTCCACCGCCACGACGCCGTAGTGGCACCAGCAACGCATATGAAATAGCCAGTGTCCGTGGCACTTTGACCGATCACCAGCGACTGCGAACCACCCTGGTCATCGACGATGAACTGGTCCGGCACGGTTTGACCCATGTGATGTCCTGTATCGAAGAGATCCACTTCGTCGGTGATCTTCGACACGGTCCCGAGCTCGCCGAACGCATCCGGCTGCTGCAACCAGAGCTGCTGGTCCTGGGAATGCCGCCGACGGGCACGTTGACCGATTTGCTGACCGAACTGGACAGCACGGTGAAGGTGGTCGTGGTGACCGACAGTGAGCACGCCGATATCAACACCGTCGAGCTGCTGCGTGCCGGCGCCGACGCGCTGGTGGACCGCCGCTCACCGGCCACCG
The DNA here is from genome assembly GCF_000416385.1 of Mycobacterium sp. VKM Ac-1816D. Lineage (NCBI taxonomy): Bacteria > Bacillati > Actinomycetota > Actinomycetes > Mycobacteriales > Mycobacteriaceae > Mycobacterium > Mycobacterium sp. VKM Ac-1816D. Next base: position 343,926 of record NZ_AOHQ01000131.1, on the reverse strand, counting down.
ACCTGCGAGCCACCTTCGCCAAGGTCGTCAGCGGGCAGCCCGCCCTCGACGCCCTCAGCGTGCAGTCGCTGATCACCGAGTTGCGCTCCCCTCCGGTGTCCCGCACCGCGGGCGACACCAGACTGCTCACCGCCCGCGAACGGGATGTCCTCAACGAACTGGTCGAGGGCCTGGACAATCGCACCATCGCCGGTCGATTGTTCGTTTCGGAGGCGACGGTCAAGTTCCATCTGCACAACATCATGAACAAGTTCGGGGTGCACAAACGCGCCGCGCTGATCGCGGCGGCCCTGCGCGGTGCGGACGCCACCGGGTGAAGGCATCCCCGACGCGACACCGGCCGACCACCACGACCCGAGGAATCCACGATGACCACGAGCTCTCCCCCGACGCGGGTGCCGTGCACGCTGCCGGTCGAACTGGCGCTACGCGGACATCGCGTGACGGTCGTCGGAGCCACCGCCCGTGCGGCCGTCACCGTGGCCGAACTGTTGGAGGCGGGCGCGTTGGTCACGGTGATCGGCACACACGCCACGCCGTATCTGAGCGACCTCGCCGAGCGCGGCCTGGCCACCGTCCTGTATCGGAGCATCCAGCCCGGCGATATCGACTCGGCGGCAATGATTTTCGCCTCCACCGATGACGAAGACCACAACCGGTGGATCGCCGAGACGGCACGCGAGCTTGCGGTGCTCTGCGTCATCGACAACGGGCCGAGCGGACAGCGCGCCGGGCGACCGGGCATGGGCCGGGTGATCCTGGTCGGTGGCGGTCCTGGGGACCCCAGCCTGCTCACCGTCGCCGGCCGGGACGCCATCGTCGCCGCCGATACCGTCGTCACCGATCGACTCGCCCCGGTCAGCGCGTTGAAACGGCTTGCCCCGCATGCCGACATCATCGACGTTTCGAAGATCCCCGGTGGGCGGCGCACCGAACAATGGGACATCAATGCGCTGCTGGTCTCCCGGGCGCTCGACGGCCAGGTGGTGGTGCGCCTCAAAGGGGGTGACGGGTTCGTCTTCGGCCGCGGCGGCGAGGAGCTCGACCATTGCGTCCAGGCCGGTGTGCCGGTCGAGGTGATCCCCGGTGTCAGCTCGGCGATCGCCGCACCGGCATCGGCCCTGATCCCGGTTACCCATCGCGGGCTCACCCAAGGTTTCACCGTGGTGTCCGGCCATGTGCCTCCCGGGCATCCCGAGTGCACCGTCGACTACGCCGCGCTCGCACATGCCAATACGACCTTGGTGTTGATGATGGCGGTCGCCAACCTGGCGTCCATCGCCGCGGCGTTGACCGCGGCGGGGATGGACCCGGCCACCCCGGCCGCGGTCATCGCCGACGGCAGCCTGTCCAGCCAGCACGAGGTGCGCGGCACGCTGGGCACGATCGCCGGGCTGGCCCGCGCGGCAGGTATCGAACCGCCCGCGACAACGGTCATCGGCGCGGTCGCCGGGTTCGTACCCGGCCGGGCGCCTGCGCAGCGGGTCGCACAGACACACGCCTGACCCGCTCTCGCGGTTCAGCTCTGCAGGGCGGCGTCCACGGTCTTGGGCACCGTGGCCAGTGCGCGGCCGACCGGGCAGACCTGGGCTGCCTGCTGTGCGAGTCCGACGAATTCTTCTGCGCTGCGGCCGATACCGCGGCCGCGTACCGTTAGCGCCACGTCGGCGATGCCGAAGTCGACCTCCGGGCCGCCCTGGGTCACCACCACTTCGACGTGCAGGCCGACCGGCTCATCGGGGCCCGCGTCGAGCAAGGCGGTCAACTGCATGGCATAACAGGACGCGTATGCCGCAGCCAACAATTCCTCGGGAGAGGTCATCGTGGCGGCGTCTGCGGCCCGTGCCGGCAGCGAGTAGGGGAACTGCCCCTGCCCGGAGGTGGCCAGCTGAATCGTGCCGGAACCGGTCACCAATGCGCCGTTCCACTCCGCGATCGCCTGTCGTGCGCTCATGTCATCTCTCCTCGTCACGCGGAACCGACGCGGCACGCTCGCCGCCGGGCTGCCAGAGCACATCGCCCCCGGGATTCTCCACACGGGCGAGGATGAACAACAGATCGGACAGCCGGTTCAGGTACCGCAGGGCCGCATCGTTGACCTCTGCCTGTCCTGCCAACATCCAGGCGCTGCGTTCGGCGCGGCGGGCGACCGTGCGAGCGTGATGCAGATGGGCCGAGGCCGTACTGCCGCCAGGCAGGATGAAGCTACTCAGCTTGGCCAGGCCCGCGTTGAACTCGTCGCACCAGGATTCCAGCTGCGACACCTGTTCGTCGGTGACCCGCAACGGCGGGTACTCCGGGTCCGGTGTGATCGGGGTGCACAGATCCGCGCCCACATCGAACAGGTCGTTCTGGATGTGCTGCAGCACCGCCCCCGTGGCCGGACCCACACCGCCTGCGGCGATGGCCATTCCGATCACCGCGTTGGTCTCGTCGCAGTCGGCGTAGGCGCCGACACGCACATCGGCCTTCGCGACCCGCGACATGTCCCCCAGTGCGGTCGTCCCGGCATCACCGGTTCTGGTGTAGATCCTGGTCAAATGCACTGCCATGGTGTGTACCTCGCACTCCCTTCGTTCAGACTGTGCCAGTTCAGACGATCGCCAGGGCGAGGCCCGCGGCAAGTCCTGCGCCGATCAGCGGCGCGACCACCGGCACCCACGCGTAATCCCATCCGGCATCGGATTTGCCCTTGATCGGCAGGATGGCATAGGCGATCCGCGGACCGAGGTCGCGGGCGGGGTTGATCGCGTAACCGGTCGGCCCACCGAGCCCGAAGCCGATCGCCATGACCACGAATGTGACCGCCGCATAACCCAATCCGCTGTTGACATCCGCAGGATTGGTCAGCACCCAGAAGATCAGCACGAAGGTCGCGATGACTTCGGTGACGATGTTCCACGGGATGTTGCGCACCGCCGGATATGTGCAGAAGATTCCGCGGGTGCCGCTGTTGTCGTCGTTGTTGTCATACTGCAGCTTGAAGACCGCCCAGCCCAGTACCGCACCGACGAAGCCGCCGGCGAGCTGTGCGGCCCAGTAGACCGGCACACTCGACCACGGCACGTCGCCGGATATCGCCACCGCCAGTGTCACCGCCGGGTTGATATGCCCACCGGCCGGGCTGGCGATACTGGCACCGGTGAACACACCGAAGCCCCAACCCAATACGATGACCAACCAGTCTCCCCCGCCGCCGTGCGAGTAGGAGTTCTTCAGGACGACGGCGGCAACCGAACCGTTACCGATGAGGCACAGCACCGCCGTGCCGAGGAACTCCCAAATGAAGATGTCGATATTGGACACTGACAGCAATCCTCCTGACGGGCCCCGATCGCGATGACGATTCAACGAAAAGTATTCGCGCCCCGGCAGCGGATGTGATGATTCACCCGAGCTACCAACCGATTTACTGTCCGCGATACTGAACTTTCGGTTAGGACCGGTCAGCAGCCGGTGGCGAACCTGTCCCCCACCGGCTGCCGCGCCCTAGAATCGGCAGTGCCATCAACACTGCCTACTGCTGCCCGATTTCCCTGCAGCCGAACCATTTCCGAAAGGCCCTAGATGACCTCGCTACCTCTACAGAAAGCGCAGGCGGTCCTGGCGGCCGCCATCGCCAAAGCCGACGAGATCGGCCAACCGATGAACATCGCCATCGTCGACGACGGAGGGCATCTGATCGCCTTCGCCAGGATGGACGGCGCCATCAAGGCGAGCATCGACATCTCGACCCGCAAGGCGCGGACGTCGATCCTGATGAACGCTCCGACCAGTGCCCTGATGCCGCTCGCCCAGCCCGGGGCCGAGCTCTACGGTCTGGAGCAGACCAGCGGCGGTCTGGTGATCTTCGGTGGCGGTATCCCGCTGGTCGTCGACGACGTGGTCGTCGGCGCGATCGGGGTGAGTGCGGGCAGCGTCGAACAGGACGTCACGGTGGCCGAGGCCGGCGTCGCCGCGCTCTGAGCGCTCAACACATTTCAGCCCTGCGGATCCGCGGATCCGCAGGGCTGAAATGTTTTCGCCTGACTGTCGCCGTCACCGGCTAGGAGACGTCGACCCAATCGAGGGTGCGCTTGACGGCCTTCTGCCAGCCGGCGTATCCGTCGTTACGCTGCTGCTCGGACCACTGCGCGCTCCAGCGCTCGCCCTCCTGCCAGTTCGCGCGCAGGTCGTCGGGGTTGTCCCAGAACCCGACCGCCAACCCGGCCGCATACGCCGCACCCAGCGCGGTGGTCTCCGCGACGACCGGCTTGACCACGTCGACACCGAGGACATCGGCCTGGATCTGCATGCACAACGAGTTCGCGGTGATCCCGCCGTCGACCTTCAACACATCGAGGTGCACACCGGAATCGGCTTCCATCGCGTCGATGACATCGCGACTCTGGTAACAGATCGCCTCCAGAGTCGCCCTGGCCAGGTGGGCGTTGGTGTTGAAGCGGCTGAGGCCCACCACCGCTCCGCGCGCGTCCGAGCGCCAGTACGGGGCGAACAGACCGGAGAAGGCCGGAACGAAGTAGACCCCGCCGTTGTCCTCCACCTGCCGCGCCAGCGATTCGCTCTGTGCCGCGCCGCTGATGATGCCCAGTTGGTCGCGCAACCACTGCACGGCCGAACCGGTCACCGCGATCGAACCTTCCAATGCGTAAACCGGTTTCGCGTCACCGAACTGGTAACACACCGTGGTCAGCAGACCGTTCTCGGAGCGGACGATCTTCTCACCGGTGTTGAGCAGCAGGAAGTTGCCCGTGCCGTAGGTGTTCTTGGCCTCACCGGCCTTCAGGCACACCTGGCCCACCATCGCCGCCTGCTGATCGCCGAGGATGCCGGTGACCGGCACCTCGCCGCCCATCGGACCGGAGGCCAACGTCATCCCGTAGGGTTCCGGCGAGGACGACGGCCGGATCTGCGGCAGCATCTGGCGCGGAATCCCGAAGAACGACAACAGTTCGTCGTCCCAGTCCAGGGTCTCCAGGTTCATCAGCATGGTGCGACTGGCGTTGGTGACATCGGTGACGTGCACGCCGCCGCGCGGACCACCGGTCAGATTCCACACCACCCAGCTGTCGCTGTTACCGAAGATCGCATCCCCATTCTCGGCGGCCTCGCGTACCCCGTCGACGTTATCGAGGATCCACTGGATCTTGCCGCCCGAGAAGTAGGTCGCCGGTGGCAGACCCGCCTTCTGCCGGATCACATCGCCCCGGCCGTCGCGGTCCAGTGCGGTGGCGATGCGGTCGGTTCGGGTGTCCTGCCAGACGATCGCGTTGTAGTACGGACGCCCGGTATGGCGATTCCACACCAGCGTGGTCTCACGCTGGTTCGTGATGCCCAGTGCCGCAATATCTTCGGCTTGCAGATTGGTCTTGTTGAGCGCTGACGTGAGCACCGACGCGGTGCGCTCCCAGATCTCCACCGGGTTGTGCTCGACCCAGCCCGCCTGCGGCATGATTTGTTCGTGCTCGAGTTGGTGGCGTCCCACCTCCGCGCCGGCGTGATCGAAGATCATCGCACGGGTGCTGGTGGTGCCTTGGTCGATGGCCGCGACGAATTTGGGCAACGCTGCTCCTGACGCCGAGATGGGTTCTTGTGCAGTTGAGGGTGGTGCAGCCGCGGACGTGAGCTTGAGCCGGAGATCGGGGGGAGTTTCGAACCCAAGCTCACGCCCGCGGAGATCGTGGGTGCAGTTTAGAAGAAACCCTGCGCCTTGCTGCTGTAAGACACCAGCAGGTTCTTGGTCTGCTGGTAATGATCGAGCATCATCAGGTGGTTCTCGCGTCCGATGCCGGACTGCTTGTACCCGCCGAACGCCGCGTGCGCCGGGTACTGGTGGTAGCAGTTGGTCCACACCCGGCCCGCCTTGATATCGCGCCCGGCACGATAGGCGGTATTGCCGTCGCGGCTCCACACTCCGGCGCCGAGGCCGTAGAGGGTGTCGTTGGCCAGATCGATGGCATCGTCGTAATCCTTGAACGAGGTCACCGCGACAACCGGTCCGAAGATCTCCTCCTGGAAGATCCGCATCTTGTTGTGACCGGTGAAGATCGTCGGGGCGACGTAGTAACCGCCGTTGAGGTCACCGCCGAGGTCGGCCCGCTCACCGCCGGTGATCACCTGTGCACCTTCGCTCTTGCCGATTTCGATGTAGGACAGGATCTTCTCCAGCTGGTCGTTGGAGGCCTGCGCGCCGATCATCGTCTCGGTGTCCAGCGGGTCGCCCTGGCGGACTGCCTTGGTGCGGATCGCGGCCATCGCGAGGAACTCGTCGAAGATATCGGCCTGGACCAGGCTGCGCGACGGGCAGGTGCACACCTCGCCCTGGTTGAGGGCGAACATCGTGAAGCCCTCCAATGCCTTGTCCTGGTAGTCGTCGTTGGCGGCCAGCACATCGTTGAAGAAGATGTTGGGGCTCTTGCCGCCGAGTTCCAGGGTGACCGGGATCAGGTTCTGGCTGGCGTACTGCATGATCAGCCGGCCGGTGGTGGTCTCGCCGGTGAAGGCGATCTTGGCGATCCGGTTGGACGAGGCCAGCGGCTTGCCCGCCTCGACGCCGAAACCGTTGACCACGTTGAGCACACCGGCGGGCAGCAGGTCACCGATGATCGACATCAAGTAGAGCACCGAGACCGGCGTCTGCTCGGCCGGCTTGAGGACGATGGCGTTGCCTGCGGCCAACGCGGGTGCCAGCTTCCAGACCGCCATCAGGATGGGGAAGTTCCAGGGGATGATCTGTCCGACGACGCCGAGCGGCTCGTGGAAGTGGTAGGCCACCGTCTCGGGATCGATCTCCGAGAGGGAGCCCTCCTGCGCCCGGATGGCGCCGGCGTAGTAGCGGAAGTGGTCGACGGCCAGCGGGATATCGGCGTTGAGCGTCTCGCGGATCGGCTTGCCGTTGTCCCACGATTCGGCCAGCGCGATCGCTTCGAGGTTCTCCTCGATCCGGTCGGCGATCTTGTTGAGGATGATCGCGCGCTCGGCGGCGGTGCTCTTACCCCAGGCCGGCGCGGCGGCGTGCGCGGCGTCGAGAGCCTTCTCGATATCGGACTCGTCGGAGCGGGCGACCTCGCAGAACACCTCACCGGTGACGGGAGTGCGGTTCTCGAAGTAGCGGCCCGCGTTCGGGGCCACCCACTGGCCGCCGATGTAGTTGTCATAGCGGGCGTCGAACGACATCAGGGCGCCCTCTGCGCCCGGACGTGCGTAAACAGTCATGGCATTCTCCTGCGTTCGGACACTTTCGAGTGTGTCGGTCGTCACTCAACCTAGGGGTTGCAACGTTGCATGACGGTTGCAATTGGCAACGCAGTTTCGTTCAGCCGAGTTCGGCGTCGAGTCCGATCAGGTGGGCCCGGGCGCGAGCCCGCTCCACGGGGTCGACGGCACCGTGCTCGGCGAGCAACTGCCAGCCCCGGCGATCATCCCGACCGTCCGGAAGACCCAGCCAATGCCGCAACAGCGCCAGGTTGCCGCGCGCGGATTCGGCGAGCACCGCACCGCGCAGGCTGGTGGTCAATTCGGTGCGCAACCGCGCGATGGCCGGCGACACCGACTGCGGCAACAGCGAACCGGCGTATGCGGACAGCGCACCCGCGACATCCCCGGCCTCAAGGGCATCGAGCACATCACCCATGTCACTGGCCACCGTTCCGACGAGTCGGTACGGGCGCGATGCGATGTGGTCACCGCCGATGACCCGGCGCAGCCGCGACATCTCGGCGCGGATGGTGACGACGTCGAGATCCTTGTCGTCGAGCAGCATCGCCAGATGGTCGGCGCTCAACCCCTCCGGGTGACGGATCAGTAGCACCAAGATGTCGGCATGGCGACCGGTGAGCACGACCGGGCCTGCCGCACCCGCCTGCCAGCGCGGCCGGTCGGCGCCGAGTACCGAGAGCAGTGCCCCCTCCCGCGCGCCGTCGTCGGGGCCGGCGAGACGCAGCAGTGCGAGTTGGTTCTCGACGGCCACCGCGGTGGCTCGGACCAACGCCAGCGTCTGCGGCGTGGCCACCGACAGATCGCCGGTCAGGTCGATCGCTCCCAGCAGCGCACCGCTGCGCGGATCGTGGACCGGTACCGCAGTGCAACTCCACGGATGGACGATCCGGGAGAAGTGTTCGGTGCCGCAGATCTGTAGTTCGCGGTCCAGCGCGAGGGCTGTCCCCGGCGCATTCGTCCCGGCGGCGTGCTCGCTCCAGTCGGTACCCGGCACGAAGTTCATCGCCTCGGCCTTGCGGATGGCCCGGCGGTCACCCTCGACCCACAGCAGCGTGCCGTCCGCTGCGGTGATGGCCACCACGACGCCGGCGTCGACGGCATCCTCGACCAGCAGCCGCCGGATCAGCGGCAGGGTCGGCGCCAGCGGATGGGATCTGCGTAGATCATCGAGGGCCTTGGCCGCCTCGGTCGCCCGCCCGCCGGTGTCCGGGTCCACCCCGGTCGCCAGACTGCGCTGCCAGCTCTCGGCGACGATCCGGCGCAGCGGAGACGAGTCGAGATAGGCCGCATCGACCTGACCTGCGACGAAAAGGTCGTGGACGGCACGCACCTTCGCCGGCTGCGCTCGGCTGCCGGACGTCCTCGCTACCACCATGCTCACACTCCCCGCGGTGCGCCGATCGCCGGACGCACCGCACTCTCAAGCCAGGATAGTGGACCGCGTCACAGTGCAGCGGTGTTCGTCGACTCCGGGCGTCGCAATCGTGTCCCGCTCAGCCCTCGGCCGGCCCGATCAGCCCCAGGCGCCGGCGGCCCGCCGGTCGGTGGCCGACACCTCGTCGGCGCCGTCGCGGACGGCATTGCCGAGCCGGAGCAGGATGTCGTTGAGTCCGGCGGCGGACTGGTTCCACCGCACCTGCTCGGCCCGGTAGGCCTCCGCCGCCTGGGCGGTCCAGGTGTGTTCCAACGGTGCAATCTGCGCCCGCAGCTCCTCCAGCGCGGCATTGAGCCGGGCCGAGACGGTGTGGATCTCCCGCCGCACGGTGTGCTCGATCTCGTCGAAGTTGTAAGTCAGCATCATGTCCATGGCGAATCCTTCACAGCTCGTTGGCGACGGCGGCAAGCTGATGTGAGTGGCTCTCGGCGGCTTCCCGCAGGGTCTGTTCGTTGAGGCGGATGGTCTCGGCGATCCGCCCCAGGGAGGCATACAGCGCGATCGATTCGGTGTTCCAGCGATCCACCACCTCGCGGAAGCGCACCGCCGCCGCGCCGCCCCACACCGAGGCAGGCACGCTGCACATCCGTCCGATGAACGAGCCGAGCATCGCCCGGATCTCGTCATTGCGGGCGTCGATCTGACCCGAGACCGCATGCATGAGGTCCAGGTCGGTGGTCAAAGCGGGCATTCGGGTGTCCTCCTCGTGAAGTGCCGTCCGGTGTCAGACGCGCTCTATCTGTCTTGGACGCAGCCGGCGGTCATTCGGTTCCACCTTCTTTCGGAGCTCCGTCAGCCGGCACCGCATGCGCCGAGCGCACCGCCAGATCGCAGTGGCTGCGGATCTGCCGAGGGCGCTGACAGCCGATCGCGATCCGCACCGGTCCGTCGGCGAACACCACCCACTCGATGGTCCGACCCGGCCTATTCTCGGTATAGCTGATGACATCGCGCTCCCCGCGCCGGTCATGCTCCCGAAAGTCGGTGAAGACCCCGGTGGGTTGAACCGCGAGCGCCGCCGCCAGCACGGCGACCGGGTCCGGACCGGCCGGTGATTGGGTGAGCAGGATCGCCGCATCCGGATGCTCCGCCGAGATCGACTGCAGCCGTGGTGAACCCGGTCCGTCGATGAGGCGCTTGCGCTCCCAGTTCGCGGGCAGCAGCACGGCAACCCGCCCCTCGACCACCAGCTGGTCCTGCGCCGCTGATGGGCGGTCAACCTGCCAGAACAACCCTGTCCCACACATTGCCACCGCCGTCACGCCGGCCAAGATCGGCGACATGCGCATCCGGCGTGGCCGAGCACAGCCGGCGGTCTCGCGGACCAACACATGGTCGTCCACGATCGCGGCATCGCGGCCACCGGCCAGCACATCGCCGGCGATGGTCTCGGCAAGTCCTCGCGCACCGGACACCCCGACCGGCGCGTCGAGCAGAACCGTCGTGCCCACCGTGATCTGCGCCGTGACCTGCTCGGCGACGGTGTCACCGACCCTCGGTATCGAGGCCACCACCCGGTCGTCGACGCGGACGAGGACGAACTCCTCGGCGATCTCGACGATCACATCCGCCGCCCGGCGATACACGGTGTGCCGTTGCCGGACAACGGGTTCACCGCCGACGGCGCGGCAGACGCGATCGACGCGGCGCGGATGCCACCACCCTGGGCAGACCAGCAGCACCGGACCCGAGCGTTCGACATCGACCTGCAGAACGGTGCGCCACAAATCGTCGACATCCACCGGCCCGTCATCGACAACTGTGTACCGATCATCGATCGCCGCGCACGCCGCCGCGGCCAGATCGGCGCGAACCGGCACAGATCCGTGCACGGTGGCCGGGCCGACCACCAGCACCGTCACGGCGGCTCGGTCCAGGCGATCTGGACACGTTCGACGGCATGTCCGCGCAGCACCAGCGTCGCCCGACCCGGCGGCAACACCGCCGGGCGGGTGGCGCCAAGCAACGGGCCCTCGTCGGTGGCAGTGCTCATCACCAACCCCGCGCTGCCGAGCTCGCGCATCATCGCGGGCACCGGATCGTAGAGAGCGCGTGCCGCTCCCCCGGCACGACGAGCGACGACGAGGTGCAGCCCGATATCCCTGGCATAGGGCAGGAACTCCAGCAGTGGGTTCAGCGGATCGGTGCCGGCGGTCAGCAGCTCGTGATCGTCGACGACGAGGTAGATTTCCGGGCCCGACCACCAGGACCGGTCACGCAGCTCCTGCTGGGAGACCGAGGCCCCGGGCAGGCGCCCGCGGAGCATGTCGGCCAGCCCCCGCAGCTGCTCACCGAGGATGGCCGCAGAGATGGCATATCCGCCGAGGTGCGCATCATCGACGACACCGAGCAGTGTTCGTCGCGCGTCGGCGAGGTAGAGCCGCACCTCACCGGGCTCACAGGCCTTGGTCAACTGCACGCACAGGGTCCGCAACAGGGCGGTCTTCCCGCAACCGCTGTCGCCGAGCACGATCAGATGCGCCGAGTCGGTGAAATCGACCGTCACCGCGCCGAGTTCGGTCTCACCGATACCCATGACGACATGTGTCCGGGGGCGCACCGACCGGGGCAACCGCTCGCGGTCCAGTCGCGCCGGCAGCAACCGCACCGGTGGCGCCGTGGGGCCGGGGTGACGGGTCAGGACGGCCCGCACGGAGCCGGCGACATCGGAAGAGTCCAGGTGTGGCAGGGCCAATGCGGCCAGATTTCCGTCGCGGGTGAGCGCGGTTCCCGGCGGGCTGCCCGTCAGTTGGCGGGCCGCCGTCCGGTGGATCTCGGACTCCCCCGGTTCGCCGAGGCGCAGCTCCACCCGGCTGCCGAGTTGGTCCTTGAGCGCCGGCCGCAGTTCGGCCCACCGTGCCGCCGAGATCATGACGTGTACCCCGTGCGCCAGACCGTGTGCCGCGATGTCGGTGACCGCGTCCTGGAAGACACCCCCATCCTCGCGCAGTGCCGCCCAGCCATCAATGACGAGGAAGACCTCGCCATAGCCGTCGGATCTCGCAGGCTGGGCCGCCCGCCGCCGGATCAGCGTCTGGACCGTCGCGATCGTGCGGGCGACGAGCTCGGGTTCATCACGTCCGGCCAGCACCCCGATATGAGGGAGCCCGCGCAGCGCTGCCAGAGTGCCCCCGCCGAGATCCAGGCAGTAGAACTGGATGTCGCCGGGGCCGTGCCGCATCGCGAGCGCCAGCAGCAGGGTGCACAACGCGGTGGACTTGCCCGACCGGGTCGCCCCCACCACCGCCACATGCCCACCGGCGCCGGTCAGATCGACCGTGAACGGGTCCCGACGCTGGTCGAAGGCGTTGTCCACCAAACCGATCGGCGCCGTCAGTCTCGGACCGTCGTGTTCTGTCAGCAGATCGGTCAGCGTCGGCGGTGCGGACAACGGCGGCAACCAGATGCGGTGCGCGGGACGTCCATGACCGGCCAACCGATCGAGCATCGTCTCGAGCACAGTGGGTACCTGCCGCGCACTGCCGGTCGGCGCGGCCGGAGGCGGGAACAAGGTGAACAACGCGACGCCTGCCGGCTCCTCGGCGACCCGTCGCGCCGGCCCGGAGACATAGGTGGTGCGCAGTTTCACGAGCTCGCCGTCGACGGTTTTCAGGTAGGCAGACCCCGGCTCGGCCGACAAATCATAGGCGTCGGGAACGCCGATGACAGCACGAGAGTCACTGGTGGAGAACGTCTTCAGGCATATCCGATAGGAAAGGTGGGCCTCAAGGCCGCGCAGTCTGCCCTCATCGAGGCGCTGACTGGCCAGCAGCAGATGCATACCCAGCGAGCGTCCGAGCCTGCCGACGGCAAGGAACACCTCGGCGAAGTCCGGATGTCGGCTGAGCAGTTCGGAGAACTCGTCGATGACGAGGAAGAGCACCGGGAGCACGGTCAGATCCCGACCGGCCGCCCGCGCACGCCGGTACTCGGTGATGTTGCCGGTACCGCTCGCGCGCAGCAGCTGCTGGCGGCGCTGCATCTCTCCGGTCAGCGCGGCCTGCATCCGGCTGACCAGATGCGCCTCCTCGGCGAGATTGGTGATCACCGCTGCGACATGAGACAACCGTTCGAATCCGAGGAACGTCGCCCCACCCTTGAAATCGATCAGCGCCAGGTTCAATTCGTCGGAGGTGTGCATGGCGGCCAGACCGAGAACGAGGGTGCGCAGGAACTCCGACTTGCCCGACCCGGTGGCGCCGACACACAGACCGTGCGGACCCATCCCACCCTCGGCGGCCTCTTTGATGTCCAGATACACCGGCATGCCCCGGTTGTCGGGTCCGTCGCCGGTGCCGATCGGTACGCGCAACCGGACCCGAGAGTCCGGTGAGCGCAGTGGCGGACCATCCATTCCCACCAGCTCTGCCCAGCCGGGCACCGCCGCGCCGGAGCGCGCCGCGCCCGGTCGCCACCGCGCCACCCGGCGCGCGCACAGCAGCGCCTGCTCGGCTGACACCGCATCGGACCCCGGACCTGCCTCGATCCGTCGGTCGCCGTGCCCGCCGAGTTCCAACACGATATCGGCCGCACCCGCCGCGACCGGTCGGTCGTCGTCGACGATCAGCACGGTGCGCGCCGCGCTCGACGCGTACGCGTGGTGCGGCAGCCACTTCAGCCAATCCCAGCACCGGTCGCCCGCCCCGGCCCCGGCCCCGGCCCGCGCGACGATCCGGATATCGGCGGGACTGTGCCACACCGCGAGTTGACACACGATGGCCCGCACCAGATCACGGGCCGCCGCCGCGGCCCCGCCGAAGCCGAGATGACCGGACAGCTCGGTGACCACCGGCAGTCCCGGCACGATGGCGTGCGATGTCAGCAGCGCGTCCAAGGCGGCCTGGGTGACCGGGTCGGTCTCACCGACCGGCGAACTGTCCTCGACGGTCAGCGGTGTCGCGAGAATAGCCGGGCCGATGCCGACGCGGACCAGGCAGAAATCCGGGTCCGTCGCACGGCGCTCCCACATCCGCGCGGTCCCGGCGACGGTCCACAGCGCGGCGGGGTCCGGGTGCGTCCAGAGCAGGTTGGCGTGTTGGGCATCGGCGGTGGCAGCCGCATCCTGGCCCACCCCGTCCAGGTAGCGAAGGTAATCGCGACGTCCCGCGTCGATTTCGGTGGTGCGGCCCCGCATACCGTGGGCTGCCGTCGCCAGCACGGACACGAGCATCATCACCGGCAGCACCAGGTACATGGGGCTGCGCGCGGTGGGCAGTCGGTCACCGGACAGATAGAGGACCACCATGCCGCCGGCCGCCACGAGCATGACGACCGGCAACAACCGGATCAGCGGATTGGCCTGCGGCACGGCAGGCACCTCCGGTGGTGGACGCACCCGCACCGCACCCGAGGGCACCTGCGGTGCCGGTGCCCGGTGGTCCCTGACGAACTCCATGCCACCACTGACGCAGCGCGGTGGCGTTCGGTTCCGCCGAATTCTGGTGCGCGGACGACACATGCGCACCGATTACGGTGAGACGCAGGGGGCTGTCATGGATGATCCGTTGTGCCGGGTGACGATTCAGTGCGCACACACACCGCATGCCGTCGACCTGTCGTTGCCACGGCATGCCAGGCTCGGTTTGCTCATCCCCGATATCGTCGGGTTGGCGGCCGATACCGACCCACCGCAGGCCGGCTGGCGTCTGGACCGGGTCAACGGCGACCGCTGTGACGAGTCGATGAGCCTGCACGACAACGGGGTTCATGACGGGGATCTCATCGTGCTGTCGCCCGCCCAGTCCCCGGCGCCGGGACCGGTGCCCGCCGATGCCTGCGCAACCCTGGCCGATGCCGGACCGGATCGGCCGCCGCCGGCACCATCGGCGGCCGGTTGGACCATCGCGGGCATGGCCACCGCAGCCATCCTCGTACTCTGCGGGGTGACCGGCGCGAACCCACCGGCCACGGCGGGGCTCGCGGCCATGGTCGCGGTGGGCGCACTGCTCGTCGGGATGCGGACCGAGCAGCGCTGGGCGATGCTGCTGTGTGTTGTGTTCGGCGGTACGGCAGCATTTCTCGCCACACCGGGCCGGCCCGGTCCCGGTCACCTGTTACTGGCATCCGCGGTCTGCGCGTCGGTGTCGGTGATGCTGCTGCGGATCACCGCGTCCGGAAACCTGTTGTTCACCGCCATCGCCGCGGGGGCCGGCTCCATCACCGTGGTGACCGCTGCCGTGATGGCATTGTCGGCCGATCTGGCCGCCCAGGGTGCCGCGCAGGCCGTGGTGGCGCTCGGCGAGCTGGCCGTGGCGGGACGACTGGCCCTGTTCATCGGCGGCATCCGGCCCGGCCGGCCGATCTCCGGCGTGCATGCCGACCAGACCAGGGACCGCCTGGCCGGTCTGGTGGCCGGCTTCGCGGCGACCGCCGCCGTGGCCGCGATATCCCTGGCAGCGGGCGCCGCGCTGGGACAGCGACCATGGCCGGCCACGGCGGCGCTCGTCGCGGTGATCGCGACGGTACTCTCGCTGCGGGTGCGGTCGTACGCCGATCCGCGTTGCCGGCGCGCGGCGGGATGGTCCGGATTGATCTGCGCGGCAGCTGGTTTCACACTGTTGGCGATATCCGTTCCGACCCATGTCGGCTGGCCGATGGTCGCCGCCTTCGCGGTGGCCGCCTGGTACCGGGACCGGCACGCACCCGGCAACCCGGTGCTGACCAGGGTTGTCGATGCGGTCGAGTGCGTGGCATCGGCGGCGGTCATCCCGCTGGCCTGTTGGGTCGGTGGCGTATTCGATCTCGTCCGATCGACGAGCCTACTGTGAGACGCGTGGGTGGGATGGCCGCCGTGCTCATGGTGGTGATCGCACCGGTGGTCGTCGCCGCCCCGGCCGCCGCAGTGGGACCGCCGGCCATCGACATGACGCGCGTTCCCGCCCCGGGACCCGCCGCGCCCCGCAGCCCGACCGAGCAGACCCAGCCGTGCGTGGCGATACCCGCCACCCCGCCGCCGGTGCGTCCTGCGCGACCCGATCTGCAGGCAGCCTGGGCACGGACTCGCGGGTCGGGCCAGGTCGTCGCCGTGATCGACACCGGCGTGAACCCGCATCGCCTGCTGCCGCGTCTGCTGCCGGGTGGTGATTACGTATCGACCGGGGACGGTACCCAGGATTGCGACGGGCACGGCACCATCGTGGCCGGACTGGTCGGCGCGACCTACGACCCGGTGTCCGGTTTCGGCGGTATCGCACCCGAGGCAGCGATCCTGGCGATCCGGCAATCGTCGATGACGTTCCGCACCAGCGATGGTGCCGCACCCGAGGGTATCGGCGATGTCGATTCGCTCGCGGCCGCGGTGCGCAGCGCCGCCGACCAGGGCGCAACGGTCATCAACATCGCCTCGGTGGCATGCCTGGACGCCGCAACCGACCTCGACGATCGGGCACTCGGTGCGGCCTTGGCCTACGCGGTCGATGTGCGCAATGCGGTGGTGGTCGCGGCGGCCGGCAACGTCGGTGGCCGCGGCACCTGCCCGAAGCAGAACCCCGCCCCGGATCCGGGTCACCGGCATGAACCCGATTGGAATCGGGTAGATGTGGTGGTCAGTCCGAGCTGGTATGACGACCTGGTGCTCACTGTGGGCTCGGTCGACGCCGAGGGCAGGCCGTCGCGGTTCACCCTCGGCGGCCCGTGGGTGGATGTCGCCGCCCCCGGCGAAGGGGTGGTGTCGTTGAGCCCGGCCGGCGACGGGACCGTCGATGTGATGCCAGGACACGGCGGGCCACAACCGATTTCCGGAACCAGTTATGCCACCCCGGTGGTATCGGGGGTGGTCGCACTGCTGCGGTCGGTGGCACCGCAGTTGACCGCCAGACAGGTGATGCACCGCATCGAGAGCACCGCGCGGCGAACGGGTGCGGGCTGGGATCCACTGGTGGGCAGCGGAGTCGTCGATGTGCTCGCCGCGCTGGACGGCATCGGTGAAGCGCCGGCGGGCACCGCCCGCGCGGTGGATTCACCGGTGCCGGCTCATTCCGTGCCCGGCAACCGATTCGCGGTGATCGGTGCGGCCCTGTGCGCTGTGCTGGCCGTTGCTGCGGCGGTGATCCCACCACTGCGGTCACGGCGGGGTGAGGACATCGCGCATCAGGAGGGCGCTGTCGATGGCCAGTTCGGGTCCGTGCGGTAGCACGGCGAGGACCGGCCATGGCGCGGCACCGGGCGCCTGCGGCAACCCGAGTGCGGCCGCCGACTCGTCGTCACGTATACCGAACGCCGCCCCGGTCCCGGTGATCAGATAGCACGGGCCGGTCGTCGACCCGTCCCCGGCCGAGCCGGCGGCACGGACATAGACACTGCGACCCGGCGGGATCGACACCGCGTCGATATGCGGACCGGGGCCGTCGGCCTGGGCGAGGGCGACCGATGACGGCCCCGCGGGTGCGGCGGTCGCGGTGAAGGTCGTGGTCTCGGGTGACTGCCCGATCCCGGTCCATCGCCATTGCGCGCACAGCACATCGCCGAACTCCGCACCCACCGGCGCGGCCGCCGGAACCGTGGTGTGCGCGGCGGTCGACTCGGGCAGCATGTCGAGCAGCACTCGCGACACATTGAGTGGGACAACACCTTCCAATCTCATCTCGCCGACGGCGGAACGATCGCGCAGGTCGACAGCGCGCTTACGCCCGTCGTGCAGCAGGTAGGTGCGCGCCGATCCTCGGGCGGTGACCAGCATCGGCGGGGCGACCGATGGCGCGACGGGGACGCCGACGATCAGGGTGGTGGCGCGTTCGGGGGCGCCGTCGCAGAGCGTCCAGACCGTCGGGGCTGCGTCCAGTACCACGCCGATGCTGTTCGGGGCGCCCGCTATTCCCATCGCGGGACCGAGTTCGGCTTCGTCGAGCATCGCGGCACCGACCACGCGGGGCTGGGCCGGGGTGCCCGCGATCAACCGGGCCGACGCCAGGTTGGGGGTGGGGTGCACGGTGTCGCCGACCCGGACATACATCGCCCCGGACTCCCTGACCACCACGATGGGGTCATCACCCAGCGGACCGTGCGGGCGCAGCAGCGCCAGCACGGCGCACACCGCCAGCACGATCGCGGCGACGGCGAGCCCGGAGGCCAGCGAAAGGCGCTGGATACGAAGCGGATCGTCGAGCATCCGGGTGTCCCGGCAGACCAACGCATATTCGATCCTGCGAGTCAGGAAGCGGTATCCACTGACCTCCAACCGTGAAACCGAACGCCGCGCCATCTGACCCCCGGTTCGACCCTAACGGAATTCCGGACCACCCGAACACGGGAGTTTCTAGCGCCGGCGTGCCCACACATACGGAACCAGCGCACGCAGGAAATCCAGATCCGGGCCCTGGCGGGCGCCGGCGAACGCCTGCTCGAAATACTCTTCGGCCACCACCAGGATGCCCTCGGCGTACTCACGGGTGAAGGCGATGCTGCCGTAGTCGTCCATCAGCGAGCGCACCTTGTGCACCATGGCCTCGTCCCGGTCGGCCCGGTCACATCGCAGATAATGACGCAGTACCGCACGATCCTTTCCGCGTGCCACGTCCATCAGGTGCACCAGCGTCAGGGTCCGCTTTCCCTCGTACAGATCGCCGAGAATCTCCTTACCGTAGGTCTTTTCCTCACCGATGAGGTTCAGCAGGTCATCGCGGATCTGGAATGCCGCCCCGAAGTGGAAACCGAACCGGATCATCGGTGCCAACTCGGCGGTGCCGTTCGATCCGACCAGCGCCCCGACGCGCAACGGGTAGATGGTGGTGTACCAACAGGTCTTGTGCATGATCAAGTCGAGATAGTCTGACGGCGTGAGGTTTTCGACATTGTCGAGCTGCCATCCGACCTCGGTGGCCTGGCCCTCCAGGGTGCGCAGCGCCATCGTGTCGAACTCCGCCATCACCTGCTCTGCCAGGCTTCGGTCCAGCTGCCGGGTGGCCCGCCGTAAGACCTGACTGGCCACGATGGCGAGGGCGTCGCCGGCGTTGAGTGCCGCTGCCGTGCCGTAGGAGGCCGTCAGCGTGGGCCTGCCGCGGCGCATCTCGCTGCCGTCGGCGATATCGTCGTGGACGAGAAAGGCATTGTGCAGCAATTCGATCGCCACGGCGATACCCGTCAGCGCCGATGAATCCGCGCCGAAGGATCGCCCACTGGACAGGCACAACGCCGGACGCAAGGCCTTGCTGGGCCGCATCGGATACTCCCGCATCGGGGCGTAGAGCCACTGGACCGGCTCACCGTCGGGGATCGCGTCGAGCATCGCGCGGCGGACATCGCGGCCGACCAGGCGCAACCGGTTCTCGACATCCTCGACGAGTTCGGGCCGGTCGGCCGTGGCGGTCACGCCGGTTGATCCTGCACGCTGAGCTCGATCGGCAACCACAGCTCGGGGTGTCCCTGCGTGAACAGGATCCCGCGATACACCCCGGCCGGCACGCCGGCGCGGATCCGCAGCACGATCCCGCGACCCGAGCGCGGCGGCATCGCGACCGTGGCGGGAAGCAGGTCGACGTCGACGGCCGGTACGACGCTCCCCCCGTCTGATTCCAGGGCACCGATCCGCAGCCGGATCTCACCGGCGTCGTCGACGCCGCGATTGTCGAGCCAGATCTCCGCGGTGACGGTGTCGCCGGGGGCTGCCTCGATGGCGACCCGACCGGTGGCCGACCCGGCGGCGATGTCCAGCGTGGGCGGTCCGTCGCTGGAGCGGCCGGACTCGCGGTTTCCGGCGGCGGCGAATCCGCGGCCGAACTGGTCGATCAACGTCCACCAGGAAGCGAGCAAGGGTTCGATATCGGTGGCGCCCCAGAGGTCGGCGCGTTGGTCCTCCGAGAGCGCCGACCGCGAACCCGCCGTCCCGCCAAAGGTGTTCACGCTGTCGGAGGCCGCCGTGATGAAACGGTCGACGAGTTTGCTCGCAGCGCGCAGACCCTCGGCCTGAATCGCGGTCAGCGCCCGCATGTTGGCGGCCGAATCGAACACCGACGCCCAGGGAAGCCCGTTGCCAGTACCGTTTTCCACCGAAGTTCTCCTCCCGTCAACCCGCCCGCAAGCGGGTCCCCTGAGCGGTATGCTAACGGCGCCAACACCGCCAGGAGGGGTGATGTCGTCCAGCAGACAAGGCGTGCGACACCTGCTCGCGGTGTATGGCGGAATTTCGGCGGCGATAAGAGATTTCGATGGAAACGAATTCGGGGCGACGGTCGACGAGTTCCTGCCCGGATATTCGGCCCACCCCGACTGGTACTCCGAGGTCGACCACTTCCTGTATCCCACCGATCCCGGCGGACGACCCGATACCGAACAGGCCCTGACCGCGCTCGCCACCGAGGCCGCCGCCGATATCCGGCTGCCCCAGCCGCAGAAGGCCCGGCTGCTGCTCGCGCTGGCCGTGATCGCCAGGGTGAACAGGTTGCAACCCGACAACCCGCTGCCGGCCCTGTGCGCAGACGAGCATCGCGACCTCACCATCGAGGCACTGGCGGCGGCCGGCCCCGGTTCGTCGGGCCCGGGGCGGCGCCGCGATATGGCCCGGGCGTTCTTCGACGATCAGTTCGCCCGCACAGTTCCGGAATCGTTCGTCACACGCGATGCGTTCGACGACCTGCGCGCGGCGGCACTGCGGGCGGGCGCCATCGGCGAACAGACCGCGACGACACCGCTGTGCGCGACCGGGGTGGTGAACTATCGGGGGTTCGACTCGGTCGTGGTCGACACCGAGTTCAGTTCGGACTCGGTATCGCTGAACAATCTGAAACGGGTCGTCAACCCGTACAACTGGCACGATAACTACCCGGAATTCTTCCTCCGGATGTCGCACAACGGCCCGACCTACGCCCCCGACGGTTGGCGGCGGGTCCTGGAGACGGTGGGTTTGGTCGAGGGATTCGAACTCAACACCCCGCTGACGTTCAACCCGACGTCCGGTGCCACGGCGGCACGCCTCGATTACGACCTGGACCTCTCGCGCTTCGACACCGGCGACGGCCGGGTGCGGGTGGACCACGGCTACATCAACATGACCGCCATCGGGGATCCGGACAGCGGCGGGGTCCACATCCGCACCCGCAAGGTGGTGCACATCGAGGGCATCAGTCCGTTCGCCCAACAGCGCCTGGTCTGTATCTGCGGCTACGGCACCGCATCGTCGGACTTTCTGCTCGGCAGGGCCGATCCGCCGTATCCGACCGCCGAACCGTTCGACTACCCGGACACCGATGACACTGCCGGTGACATCGACGACACCCCGGCCGCCCCGCCGCGGCACGCCGTGCCCGCCGCCGTGCAGATCTGGACCGACACCATGATCGGCGTCACCGGTGATTACGCCGAACTCGCCGGCAAGTGGTGGGACCGGGGCCTCACTGCCGCCGATGTCACCGAGTTCGGCGGTCGGGTCGGCGGCCGAATGGCGGCCGCTCCACTGACGTTTCTGGATGCCATGTACCGATCCCGCCACCGGAGCCGGTAGATGCCGGACAAGGAATCACCGGTGGACCACGCGGCGACCGCCGCGCATCGGTACCTGGGTCAGCTGAACAGCATCGTCGAGAAGGCCGCCCGCACCGACGAACGCGGCGTGTGGGGAATCGACCCGTGGATCACCATCATCCATGATCTGATCGACCTGCAGATCCGGACGGCCGCCAACGGCGTCGCGCTGAGCCTGGCAGGTCCGTGGTGGTGCCGACCGGTCGAACGGTTCAGCGCCCTTTCGGAGGAGATCATCATCGCCGCAGCCCCCTACGAGCGGGTACTCACCGTGGCAGGCCCGTTCCGGCGCGTCGGTCGCGAGGGCGAAACCATCCCGGACCGGGCCATCGAGTTCGTGCCCGCCACCCTGCGTGCGGACGAGACCACGTTCCGGATAAAACTGACGGATGCGGATTACATCGGCGCCAACTATCTCGGCACGGTCGGATTCCGGCACCGTGAGCCCGGCGGGCGTGGTGCCGACCGACCACCGGTCACCATCGAAGTAGGCCTGTGAACGAATACACCGCCGGTCCGACGATCGAGGAACTGCTCGACAGCGCCGTCGCGGCCATCAATCGCCACGACCATGGCAGCGCGAGATCGCTGGCCCGCCAGGTGCTCGCGGTCGATCGCGATAATCTCGAGGCCGAGGAGCTGATGGCGGTCTCGGACAACGGATCCGTCGTGCAGCGGTTGACGCTGCTGTTCGTCGACGTGGTGGACTCGGTGGGTCTGTCGACCCGACTGGAACCCGAGATGTACAGCACGGTGATCCGCCGCTATCGCGACGAGGTGCACCGCATCGTCGCCACCTATGAGGGCCACATCGGCGCGGCCCAGGGCGACGGGCTGCTGATCACCTTCGGACATCCGACACCTCACGAGAACGATGCGCACCGCGCGGTGTCGGCCGGCTTGGACATCGCCGCGGAGGTGGCTGCACTCAGCAGGCGGTTGCGCCGCAAGTTCGGGTTCGGCATCGAGGTCAGGGTGGGTGTCCACCGCGGGGTGGTGACGATCGATCCGGTGCGCGACGAGGTCATCGGGGTCGGCGCCAACCTGGCCTCGCGAGTCTGTGACCTGGCCGAACCGGGCACGGTGGCAATCTCCGAGGCGGTGCGGCGGGTGTTGCGCGAGGACTTCACGCTGGAGCCGTTACCGCCCCGGTCGGTGAAGGGTTTCGACAAGCCCCTCGAGCATTTCCGGGTGCTGGCCGAACGCACCGAGGCACCGTTGCTGTCGGGTCCGCTGATCGGGCGCGATGACGAGATGGCCTATCTGCGGCGTTGCTGGGACGCCGCGCAGGCAGGCACCCTGACGGTGCCGGGGGTGGTGTTCAAGGGCGAGGGTGGCATCGGCAAGACCCGGCTGGCCGACGCGGCCATCGCGATGGCCCGCCAGTCCGGAGCCGTGGTGCTCGGCATCTACGGGTCGTCCTTCCACACCGATATCGGTCTGCGCCCGATCCGCCGCCTGCTGGAGGCGACGAGCGGTATCGCCCGCGACTCCGATCCGGCCCAGGGCCTGCGGCAGCTGCGATCCGAGGTCGTCCGCCACGGTCTCGATCCGGAGCAGGCAGTGCCCCTGCTCGCGCCCGTGCTCGGCATTGCACCGGGTGTCGACCACCAGCCACCGAGTGCGACGGCGGGGCGACTCTACGACCAGATCGCCGACACCGTCCGCAGATATCTGATCGCGGCAACCGGTGACGGGCCGGCGATGATGGTGTTCGAGGATGTGCACTGGTACGACGAGGACACCGTGGAGATCCTGCAGGCGGTGCTGAGCGAGGCGCCCGGGCGACTCATGGTGGTCGTCACCGGCCGCGAGGTCCCGGCGCTGGCCCACTGCAGAACCTTCGAGCTCACCCCGTTCGAGGAGCACCACTCCGATCTGTTGATCACCGCACTGCATCCAGATCTCGACGACGCCGCCCGCCGGGCAGTGGTGGATCGTTGCGATGGAATGCCGCTCTACATCGAAGAAGTCGTGGCGAAGATGCAATCCGCGCCCGCCGAGTCGACGGAGACCGGCAAGGTGCCGGACACCCTCTACGAGGCCCTGGTGGCGCGGTTACGACTCAACGAGCGCTCATGGCAGGTGATCGAGGCCGCCGCGCTGATCGGCAGTCAGGTCGACCAGGCCCTGCTCGCCGCCGTGGTCGAACTCGACCGCCGGGCGATCGAGGACATCCTCGACGAGCTGACCCGCAACCGGGTGATGAAGCCGTTCGGCAACGGCGGCTGGCGTTTCCGGCACGAGTTGCTGCGCGAGGTGGCTGCCGAGTTGCTGCCGCCCAGCGCACGCAAGCGGCTGCACAACCGGATCGGGACCGCACTGGTCAGCTCGGCGGCCGATGGCACACCCGAATGGCCCTTGGTCGCACACCATTACGAACAGGGTGAGCAATTCGACGAGGCCGCCGACAGTTATGAGAAGGCCGCGGCCGACGCACGGCGACGCGGCGCGCTCAACGAGGCCAGATCCCTGTTGAGCCGAGCACTGGACAGTACCGCCGAGCTGCCACCCGATACCGAGGCACGCGATGCCCGCGAGGTGGCGATACGGCTCGAGCGCGGCTTTCTCGGGTTCGCGGCCGCCGGCCACGCCAGCGTGGAAGCGGCCGCCGACTTCGAGCGCTGCCTGCAGATCATCGACAACCACCCGGGCGTGGAGATGTTCGCGACGTTCAGCGCCCTGTGGAGTTTCTTCGCCTCGCGCGGCGATCTGCGCAGGTCCGCCCAGTTGGTGGACGCGTTGCGCACCAACATCGCCGATATGCCGCAGTGGTACCAGGCGGTGATGGATGCGGTCGTCGGTTCACTGGCGCTGTTCCGCGGTGAGCTGAACAGCGCACGCAGTTGGTTGGAGTCGGCCGCGGCGGCCATCGCAGAGATGGAATCGCCGGAGATCGACGGGGATTGGTATGCACCCAACGATCCGGTCGGCGGGATGTATGCGTTGCTCGGTCTGACCCGCTATCTGCAGGGCGATCTCGAATCGGCCGTCGAATCGTTCGCCGATCTGGAAAAGCGTTGTCAGGCATTGATCTTCCCGCACGGCCCGTTCACCGAGTGTTACGGCAGGGTGCAGGAGGCCGTGGTGCGCACCCATGCCGGGCATTGCGCGCAGGCGATCGATCTCGCGGGACGCATCGCCGAGATCGCCACCGAGAACGGCCTCGACGAGTGGGTGATGATCTCGGCCACCGCGGCGGCCAACGCCGGCGCGAAGGCCGCGCTGACGGGGCCGGAACCGGACCTGGCGGCGCTGCGCGAGAGCACTGCCACGCTGGCGGCCCTGGTGCAGGTCTGGCGAGATTACGAGCTCAAGGCATTTCTGTGCTGGTATGACGCCGGGCTGACGGCCGCGTTGCTCGGAGCCGGCGATATCCAGGGCGCGCGCCGGCAGATCGACATGGCATTGCAGATGTCGGCGGAGACCTCGTGGCATCTTTTCGACGCCGATCTGCTGCGGCTGCGTGCCCACACCCAGGACTCGGCCGATGATCGGGACGCCGACCTGGAGAACGCGCTGGCGTTGGCCCGCACCCAGGGTGCCGTGGTGCTGGAACTGGCGGTGGCCGCCGATCGCTTCCGGATCCACGGGGATCGCTGCCGAGCCGATCTGGAGCAGGTGATCGCCCGGCTACCCGCCGATCAGGAGTGGCCGGCACTCGCCGAGGCGCGCGCGTTGTTGCACTGATGCCGAGTCGGGGGAAGGTCGCGATACTCGGCGGCGGGATGGCGGGCCTCAGCGCGGCGTGGCGACTGAGTTCGCCGGGTTGGCGGGACCGTTTCGACTCCATCACCGTCTATCAGCGCGGTTGGCGGCTCGGCGGTAAGGGTGCCTCCAGCCGCGGGGTGCATGACCGCATCGAGGAGCACGGCCTGCACGTATGGCTGGGGTCCTATGAGAACGCCTTCGCGCTGTTGCGCGAATGCTATGCCGAGATCGACCGTGCGACAACGGATCCCGACTGTCCGATCCTGACCTGGGACCAGGCGCTGGCACCGGCCGACGAACTGGGGATGGCCGACCACTGGGCAGGTAGCTGGTCGGTGTGGCCTGGCCGATTCTCCCGAAACGCCGACGTACCCGGCGAACCGGACTCCGACGGACGGGAGCTGACCGTCGTCGGGTTCCTGCGCAGGGTGCTGCAGCTGCTGTCGGATTTCGCCGCCTCACTCGACGCCGACGACGAGCCGGACACCGATCCGGACAGCGCGGCCCGCGTGATCCGCATCTCGACCCTGATCGGCGAGAGTGTCCGCGATGTGCTGAGCGGACTGGTCCAGCGACCGGCATCTGAGTCGGTCGGCAGGCCGTTCGACGAACCGCTGCAGGCGCTTCGCGATGCGCTCGACCATGAGCGCCGGCCGCGACACCGCCGCTTCTGGCTGTTGTTGTCACTGGTGACGGCGACCGCGCGCGGCCTGATCGCCGATGACCTACTGACCGACCCGGCCGGGTTCCGGGCGATCAACGACGAGGAATACCGCGATTGGCTGCGCCGCCACGGTGCTCACCCCGATGTACTGGACTTCGCTCTGGTCCGGGGTCTGTACGACATGGTCTTCGGATACGAGGACGGCGACTGCACCCGGCCGTCGTTCGCCGCAGGCCTGGCCGTGCTGCTGACCGGAATCGCGCTGTTCCAGTACAAGGGTGCGTTCTTCTGGAAGATGTCCGCCGGCATGGGTGATGTGGTGATCGCCCCGATCTACCAGGCGTTGCGCGCCCGCGGCGTGCGATTCGAGTTCTTCCATCGGGTGGATGCGTTGCATCTGGACGCCACCAGATCTCGGGTGGAGTCCATCTCGATGGGACGCCAGGTCGACCTCGTCGACCCGCGGACGCCCTACGATCCGTTGATCCGGGTCGGCGGGCTGCCGGTTTTCCCCGCCGCGCCCCTGCGCGACCAGATCGTCGACGCCGACCGGCCGATGCGCGATCTGGAGTCGCATTTCGCCGAGCGGAGCGACGCCGGGCAGCGCATCCTGCGGTGCGGAACGGACTTCGACCACGTGGTGCTGGCCGCGTCGGCGGGGATGGTGGAGATCATCTGCGGCGAACTGATCGCCGACCGACCCGAGTGGCGGGACATGACGCATCATGTGAAGACGGTGGCCACCCAGGCCTTTCAGCTCTGGCTCTCCCCCGACGAATCGAGTCTCGGTTGGTTCCGGCCGGGCGTGACCACCAGCGGCTACGTCGCACCATTCGACACCTGGGCGTCGATGCCGCAGACGCTGTGGGCCGAGAACTGGCCCGCCGAGGACGATCCGAAGACGGTGGCCTACTTCTGTGGCGTGTTCGACGCCCCATGGCCGCCGGATGTCGAGGACCGCGAGTACCTACGCCGGTCTCGTGAGCGGGTGCTGGCGACCGCGGCCGAGTATCTGGACCGACACGTCGCGCTGTACCTGCCGGGGGCGGTCCACACGGACGGCTTCGCTTGGGAAATGCTCTGCGGCACAGAAGGTCTGCGGGGCACCGCTGCGTTAGAGACCCAGCATGTCAGCGTCAACATCGACCCCTCGGACCGGTATGTGCAGTCGGTCCCGGGCTCGGACAAGTACCGACTGCGTCCGGACGAGAGTGGTTATGACAACCTGGTGTTGGCCGGCGACTGGACCGATTGCGGGATGAACGCCGGCTGTATCGAAGCCGCCGTCATGTCGGGCCTACAAGCGGCGAATGCGCTGCTCGGCCGGAGCAGGTTCTATCGAATCCGTGGTTTCTACCTGCCCTGACCGCGACCCAGCGGTGTCACCGTCAGCGTGACTCCCTGCGCGGGAAGCTTTTCCAGCAACAGGTCACCCATTGCCGCGACCGGGGTGAGGACACCGCGCAGCGCGGACAGCCGGTCGGAGTCGGTGACCATCGCCATCGCCGCCGCGGCGATCAGTGTCGCCGTCGCCGAGTATCCGGGATCGCCGCGCTGCGCCATGGTCGCCACGTAACGGTGTCCCGCCGCGGTCCTGGTGTAGGTCTCGACCACGTACCGGCCGCGTTCACCGTGATCGTGGCCGGCGGTCGAATCCTTCACCAGCCGATCCATCACCGGCGAGGGCACCCTCGCCAGATAGGCCCCGCCGAGGCGCGCAGCCGCGGTGATGGTCGGACCGCTCATCGCCGCGAGAAACGGTGCCATCGGCGAGGATCCGTAACTCAGCGTCTCGGTGTAGCGCAGTCCACGACCGTACGGCCAGCCGAGCAGCGCGTTGGTCCGCCGCACACAGCGGGTGTTGTACAACGCCATCAGGTAGCCCCCGGTCCACAGCCCGGCCAGCTCGGGGGCGATCTCGGACCCACTGAACACCGGAACGTCGGGCTGGGCACCGAGATCGGGTTCGCCGGCCCGGTCCGGGGACAGGCTGTAGGGATCGTCGAGTACCGCGCGCAGGGACGGATCGGCGTGTGCCGCGCGCATCAGTTCGACCATCGTGCGCAGCGAGCCGCCCGAGCATCCGCCGGAGTAGGCGCGCAGCACCATGGTCGTGCGGCCGAGCTCGCCGGCGCCGTCGTCGACGGCTCGACGGTGCAGGGCATGGACGGTGAGATCGGATGGGATGGAATCGAATCCGCAGGAATGCACGATGCGTGCTCCGGTGGACGCCGCGATGCGGTGATAGTCATGGATGCTGGCGCGTACGAACGGGATCTCGCCTGCCAGATCCAGATAGTCGGTGCCGGCGTACGCGCAGGCGGCCACCAGGGGCATGCCGACCGCCGAATAGGGGCCGACCGTACTGACCAGAACCCGGGTCCGGCCGGCCAGGTTCGCCAGCGCGCCGGGTTCGTCGAGGCCGGTGACGAGCACCGGCCAGTCCCGCGCACCGGGACCGAGCGAATCACGCAGCGCGGTCATCCGGTCGGTGGACCTGCCGGCCAGGGCGATGTGCACACCGCCGTAGGCGGCGAGAGCACGCGCGACGTATCGACCGACGAAACCCGTCGCGCCGTAGAGCACGATGTCCAGATCACGCCGGGCGCGCATGCTGATCGACGCTACCCGTCCCGGCCTCGCCGTTCCCGATAAGCGGCAACATGCTGACGGTTACCGCAGTTTCCGGTGTCGCAGAAGATCTTCGACCGGTTGCGCGAGATGTCGAACAGTGCCGCCGTGCAGTCCGGTGCCGCGCACACCTTGAGCCTGCGCAGCTCACCACCGCGGATCAGGTCGGCCAGCGCCATCGCCATCTCCGCACCCATCCGCTGAGCCAGCGGATCCCGGACGGAGGCCAGATGAAGATGCCATTCCGGCATCTCGGCATGCCGGGTCAGCCAGGGTGAGGCATGGGTGTCGGCCAGCAGGGCGTTGACCTGATTCACCGTGCGCTCCTCGTCGTCGGCACCCTCCCAGAGCCTGCCGAGCCGTTCACGCAGTCGGTGCACGGCGGCCAGTTCTTCGTCGTCGCGATCACGGCGGCCGGTCCAGCCGAATTCGCCCAGATAGCTCTCCAAACCGGCCAGATCGGCGAGCTCGTCACCGTCGACGCGGTCGCTGTTGATCAGCACGCAGGCAGCGCGGAGTGTGAGTTCCGTGTCATGAGTAAAAATCATTTGACGCGTGACTCCCGTCGCCGTTAGTGTCATGAGCAACTTCCATTTTACTCATTACAGTCCGGAGTGTTCCATGACGACGATCGACGCGCGCGCGACGACCAGGTTTCGGGTCGGTCTGATCTTCGCGATCACCTCGGCCTTCACCTTCGGCATGTCCGGCCCGCTCGCCAAGGCACTGATGGAGGCCGGTTGGACTCCGACCGCGGCCGTGACCGCCCGGTTGGCCGGCGGCGCGCTGGCGATGGCCGCGTTCGCGACCTACTACCGTCCTGGCTGGGTCCGTGAGGCCCTGCGGCACCGCACAACGGTCATCGCCTACGGCCTGATCCCCATTGCGGGCGCGCAGCTGTGCTACTACAACGCCGTCTCCCACCTTTCGGTGGGCGTGGCACTGCTGCTGGAGTACACCGCCCCGATCCTGGTGGTCGGCTGGTTGTGGGCCACCACGCGGCGACGGCCCGCTGCGCTCACACTGGCCGGCGCGGCACTGGCGGTCGCGGGCATCGTGCTGGTGCTCGACGTCGTCGCCGGTGCCCACATCAATTCGACCGGGGTGGCCTGGGGCCTGGCCGCGGCGATCTGCGCCGCCTGCTATTTCATGATGTCGGAGAAGGCCAGCTCCGACGGCACCGGCCTGAGCCCGGTGACCCTGGCCGCCGCCGGTCTCGTCATCGGCGCCCTCGCGGTGGCGGGACTCGGCGCGAGCGGTGTGCTGCCGCTGCGCTTCACCGCCACCGACACCATCGTCGCCGGTCTCACCCTGCCCTGGTACGTCCCGGTGATCGCGCTTGCGCTCATCCCGACGGCCATCGCCTACACCCTGGGCATCATGGGCATCGCCCGGTTACAGCCCCGGTTCGCCTCGCTGGTCGGGCTGTCCGAGGTCCTGTTCGCGGTGCTGATCGCCTGGGTCGTCCTCGGCGAATCGGTCTCGGTGACCCAAGCAATCGGCGGTGCGGTGGTGTTGATGGGCCTGGCCCTGGCCCGCCATGGCGACCGGTCCGATCGGGTGGCGCAGGCCAATTGGCCGGACGTGCCACCGCCTGCCGAACGACCGATTGCTCATACCTGACCATCAGATGTGAAGATGGGCTCGTGAAGTTGCGCAAGATGGCGGCCCGGTGGGCTGCGATGAGCTCGGCGTTGGTCTCTTCCTTTGTCGTGCTGGCGGCTCCGGCGCCGGTCGCCTCGGCCGAACCGGCATGTTCGGACGTCGAATTGATCTTCGCCAGGGGCACCAGCGAGCCGCCGGGTATCGGTCGGGTCGGGTTTGCTCTGGAGAATGCGCTACGCCCGCAGCTCGGTGGCCGCACGCTGAGCACCTACGGCGTCAACTACCCGGCGACCTACGATTTCCTGCGCGCCGCCGACGGTGCATTCGATGCCAGCGCGCGAGTCGCCTACCTTGCCGACGCTTGCCCGAACACCCGCGTCGTGCTCGGCGGCTACTCCCAAGGCGCCGCCATCGTCAACATGCTGGTGGGCCTTCCGCCGGTCGGCGACCGCATCGGCGATATCGGTTCGGCTCCCCCATTGGCCTCCAACCTGGCGGGCAATGTGGCCGCCGTCGCCGCGTTCGGCAACGCGGGCGCCAAGTTCGGCTATCCCGTCAGTGCCGCGGGACCGCCGTTCAGTGGTCGCGGTATCGACCTGTGCGCCGACGGCGACCCGATCTGCTCGGGCGGCCGCAACCCGTTTGCGCACACCCGATACGAGTCCTCCGGGTTCATTCCGCAGGCAGCCGG
Organism: Mycobacterium sp. VKM Ac-1816D; assembly: GCF_000416385.1. NCBI lineage: Bacteria > Bacillati > Actinomycetota > Actinomycetes > Mycobacteriales > Mycobacteriaceae > Mycobacterium > Mycobacterium sp. VKM Ac-1816D. Next base: position 313,518 of record NZ_AOHQ01000131.1, on the reverse strand, counting down.
GTTCATCGCCGGCCGCGTGTGACTCCAGGCCTGCTCGCACCCCGTCGCGTTACGATGTGGCGTGCGCATTGATCTTGTCCGTCGCTGCTCGGCACTGCTCGTCGCCGCCACCGCGGCCGTCGGTTCGCTGCTCCTGACACCGGCGGCACCCGCCGGGGCGGAGTCCTGTCCCGATATCGAGGTCGTCTTCGCCCGTGGCACCAACGAGGATCCCGGCCTCGGCCGGATCGGCGCCGCGTTCGTGAACTCGCTTCGCAGCAAGGTCGGTGGCCGCACGGTGGGCACCTACGCGGTGAACTATCCGGCCGACTACGACTTCCTGGCCGCCGCCACCGGCGCCAACGACGCCAGTGGTCACATCCAGTGGATGATCAACAACTGCCCCGGCACCCGGCTGGTACTCGGCGGCTACTCCCAGGGCGCGGCCGTCATCGACGTCATCGCCGCGGTGCCGGTGCCCGCCATCGGATTCACCGCCCCGCTGCCGCCGAACACCCCCGAGCACGTCGCCGCGCTGGCCGTGTTCGGCAACCCGTCGGCGAAGGTCGGCCTGCCGCTGACGGTCAGCCCGGTCTGGGGGTCTCGCTCGATCGACCTGTGCAATCCCGGCGATCCGATCTGCACCAGCGGCGATGACGTCGCCGCCCACCGCGCCTACGACGGCGGCCCCGCCGATCAGGCGGCCGGCTTCGTCGCGGGACTGCTCTGACGCAGGCCCCGTACACTCGTCTGGTGTCCAGCCGAACGCTTCCAGCAAAGCACCGCGCGCGCAGGTTCCTGGCGATCGTGGTCGCCGCCGCGGCCGCCGCAGGGGGGTTCGTCGCCTCCGTCGTGGTGACCCCGGCAGCCCAGTTGCCCACCGCATCGGCCGAACCCTGCGCTCCCGTCGAGCTGATCTTCGCGCGCGGGCGCGGTGAGGCTCCCGGCATCGGCCGCATCGGTGACGCGCTCGTCGGCGCCCTGAACGCACGGCTGCCCCAGCCCGTCGGCGTTTACGCCGTGAACTATCCCGCCGATTTCGAGGTGCCGGTGGGCGCCAACGACATCAGCGACCGGATCCAGTACATGGCCGGGTCATGCCCGAACACCAGGTTGATCGTCGGTGGATACTCCCTCGGTGCCGCCTCGGCTGCGCTGGCACTGTCGGCGACGCAATCCGGGTTGGGTTTCGACCGACCGCTGCCGCCGGAGATGTCCGGCCATGTGGCGGCTGTCGTGCTGGTCGCGAACATCACCCGCCGGATGGTGGGAAACGAGATCGGTCCGCCCTACCGTGACCGGACCATCAACGTGTGTGTCCCGACCGATCCGGTCTGCGGCGATTCCCTGCCCACGGGCTTCGAGGATCTGCAGAATGTATGGCCCAACCACTGGCAGGACGCCTATATCGGTTCGGGCCTGATCGAGCAGGCCGCCGACTTCGCCGCCGCCCGCGTGCGCTGATCGGCCTGCTTCGGCTACACCGGCGTCAAAAACCGCCGCTACAATCGGCACGGTGATCTTGACGCCGAGGGGTCCGGTCCGCCGCTTCACCATGCTCACCGTTGCCGCGCTGCTCGCGCTGGCCACGGTGGCCATACCCACGCTGACCGCGCCGATGCTGCCAGTCGCCTCGGCGGCGAATTGCCCGGATGCCGAACTGATCTTCGCCCGCGGGCGCATGGAGTCCCCCGGCGCGGGTCAGATCGGCAACGCACTCGTAGCGTCGTTGCGCTCCAAGACCGGCAAGAACGTGGCCCTGTATGCGGTGAAGTACCCCGCCGACACCCAGATCGATATCGGCGCGAACGATATGAGCGCACGCGTCCAATACATGGCCTCGTCCTGCCCGGACACCCGCCTGGTGCTCGGCGGCTACTCGCTCGGCGCCGCGGTCACCGATGTGGTGCTGGCGGTGCCGTTCGGTTTCTTCGGCTTCAAGAATCCGCTGCCACCGGGCCTAGATCAGAAGGTCGCCGCCGTCGCGCTGTTCGGCAACGGCATCGCCTGGGTGGGTCCCATCTCCAACTTCAATCCGATCTACAAGGAACGCACCATCGAGCTGTGCCACGGTGACGATCCGATATGCAACCCGACCGATCCCGAGAACTGGCAGGACTACTGGGCCGACCATCTGGCGCCGGCCTATATCAAGGCGGGGATGGTCACCCAGGCAGCCGACTTCGTCGCACCACGGATCTGACTCTCTGCCGAGACAACGCTTTCTGGCCTTCTCAGGCCCGATCGACGGGACAACCCGTAGCCTCGCCGGGCAGCTTCAGAGCGTGCGCAGATCCCGGGTGATCTCGATCCGCGCGGCGAGTTCGTCATCGGGCGGGTAGTCGACACCGACCAGGCTCAGGCCGCGGGCAGGGGCGACGGGGAAGTCGCTGGAGCGCTTCGTCGAATCCAACAGTCCCGCACACCAATCCGGGTCGCGGCGACCCTCCCCGACTGCCAGCAGCGCGCCGACCAACGAGCGCACCATCGACCAGCAGAACGCATCGGCGCTGACATGCGCGGTGACGACCTCACCGGTGCGCTCCCAGTCGAGGCGCTGCAGATCGCGAATCGTGGTGGCGCCCTCGCGGTACCGACAGAAGGCGGCGAAATCATGCAGCCCCAACAGGTGTCGCGATGCGGCCACCATGGCCTCGACATCCAGCGGTCGCGGCCACGGTGTGACGAACCGGGCATGTTGAGGCAGCACCCCATACGGCGCTGTGCCCAACCGATACGCGTAGTGCCTGCGCAGCGCCGAGAACCGCGCGTCGAATCCCTGCGGTGCCCGCTCGATGCGCAGCACCCGGACCTCCTCAGGCACGAAACGACTCAGCCGCCGCGTCAACGGGAGGAACTCCGGTTCGCCGACCGGGCGCGGACTGCGCGGAAATGCCTGTGCCAGCGCATCATCGGGGATGTCCACATGGGCCACCTGACCGGTGGCATGCACGCCGGCATCGGTGCGGCCCGCGGCCCGCAGTACCACCGGAGTGCGGAACACCGTGGACAGCGCCTCCTCCAGGACACCGGCGACGGTCCGCTGCCCTGCCTGCGCGGCCCAGCCCGCGAAATCGGTGCCGTCGTAAGCGATATCGAGCCGCAGACGAACAAACCCGCCACCGGTGGAGGTGGCGGGTTCGTTCACAGCGTGACTACTTGTCGTCAGACTTCGCGTCCTCGGCAGGGGCCTCGGTGGCCTCCTCAGCAGCAGCCTCGGTGGTCTCCTCGGTCACGGCTTCCTCGGCCGGGGCCTCGGTGGTGTCCTCGGTGACCTCTTCGGCAGGTGCCTCGGCGGCGGCAGCCTTCTGCGACGCATCCGCACGTCGGGCACGGTTGGCCTCAGAGGTCACCGTCTTCTCCCGCACCAGCTCGATGACCGCCATGGGGGCGTTGTCGCCCTTGCGGTTCTCGATCTTGATGATGCGGGTGTAGCCACCGTTGCGGTCGGCGAAGAACGGGCCGATCTCAGCGAACAGGGTGTGCACCACATCCTTGTCGCGGATCTTCTTCATGACCTCGCGCCGGTTGTGCAGCTCACCCTTCTTGGCATGGGTGATCAGCTTCTCGGCGTACGGACGCAGCGCCCGGGCCTTCGGCTCGGTGGTCTTGATCCGGCCGTGCTCGAACAGCGCGGTGGCCAGGTTGGCCAGCAGCGCCTTCTGATGCGAGGACGACCCGCCGAGACGGGGACCCTTGGTGGGTTTGGGCATTGCGACTATCTCCTTGTGGGGCCGGCCCCCGTATCAGGTAGGGCCGGGACGGTTCTCTTTCGAGAATTGGGCGGGAATGTGCCCTGGGGTCAGAGCTGCTCGGTCTCGGCGAAGTCCTGGTCGGTGTCCAGGTCATAGCCGGTGTCGCCGGTCCAGGTGCCGGTGGCCACGTCGTAGCCGGCCACCTCGGACGGATCGAAGGTGGCGGGCGAGTCCTTGAGCGACAGGCCGAGCTGATGCAGCTTGATCTTCACCTCGTCGATGGACTTCTGCCCGAAGTTACGGATGTCGAGCAGATCCGACTCGGTGCGCGAGACGAGCTCACCGACGGTGTGCACACCCTCGCGCTTGAGGCAGTTGTACGAACGGACGGTCAGGTCCAGGTCGTCGATCGGCAGCGCGAAGCTGGCGATGTGATCGGCCTCGGCAGGTGACGGGCCGATCTCGATGCCCTCGGCCGCTTCGTTGAGCTCGCGGGCCAGACCGAACAACTCGACCAGGGTCTTACCGGCGGACGCCAGGGCGTCGCGCGGGCTGATCGAGTTCTTGGTCTCGACATCGAGGATGAGCTTGTCGAAGTCGGTGCGCTGCTCGACGCGGGTGGCCTCCACCTTGTAGGTCACCTTGAGCACCGGCGAGTAGATCGAGTCGACCGGGATGCGGCCGATCTCGGCACCGGAGGCCTTGTTCATCACGGCAGGGACGTAACCGCGGCCCCGCTCGACGACGAGCTCGACCTCGAGCTTGCCCTTGTCGTTCAGCGCCGCGATGTGCAGATCGGGGTTGTGCACGGTCACACCGGCGGGCGGCACGATGTCACCGGCGGTGACCGCGCCCGGCCCCTGCTTGCGCAGGTACATGGTGACCGGCTCGTCCTCTTCCGAGGACACGACCAGGCCCTTGAGGTTCAGGATGATGTCGGTGACGTCTTCCTTCACACCGGGAACGGTGGTGAACTCGTGCAGCACACCGTCGATGCGGATGCTGGTGACCGCTGCGCCGGGGATGGACGACAGCAGCGTGCGCCGCAACGAGTTACCGAGGGTGTAACCGAAGCCGGGCTCCAGCGGTTCGATGGTGAACCGGGACCGGTTCTCGGCCAACGACTCTTCGGACAGGGTGGGACGCTGTGAGATCAGCATTGTTTTCCATCTCCTTCTCGGCACCCACTATTTGATGCCGTATTGGTGACCGGGCCCCCAAAGCTGTGGGGGCCCGGCGTCCTCATTACTTCGAGTAGAACTCGACGATGAGCTGTTCGGTGAGCGGCACCTGGATCTGCGCCCGCTCGGGGAGCTGGTGCACCAGGATGCGCTGACGCTCGCCCACGACCTGCAACCAGGACGGGATCGGGCGCTCGCCCGCGGCCTGACGTGCGGCCTCGAACGGCAGCGTGTTGATCGACTTGTCCTTGATGTCGATGATGTCGTACTGCGACACCCGGTAGCTCGGGATGTTCACCTTCACACCGTTGACCAGGAAGTGCCCGTGGCTGACGAGCTGACGCGCCATCCGACGGGTGCGGGCCAGGCCGGCCCGGTAGACGACATTGTCCAGCCGGCTCTCCAGGATCTGGAGCAGGTTCTCACCGGTCTTGCCGGTCTGCCGGTTGGCCTCTTCGTAGTACTTGCGGAACTGCTTCTCCATGACGCCGTAGGTGAAGCGAGCCTTCTGCTTCTCCTGCAGCTGGGTGCGGTATTCGCTCTCCTTGATCCGCGCGCGACCGTGCTGGCCGGGCGGGTAGGGGCGCTTTTCGAACGACTGATCGCCGCCGACGAGGTCGACGCCGAGGCGACGCGACTTGCGGGTCGCGGGGCCGGTATAACGAGCCATTTTCTAGATCCTCCCTAGACCCGGCGCCGCTTGGGCGGACGGCAGCCGTTGTGCGGCTGCGGAGTGACATCGGAGATCGCGCCGACCTCGAGGCCTGCGGCCTGAAGCGAGCGGATCGCGGTCTCGCGGCCCGAACCCGGGCCCTTCACGAAGACATCGACCTTCTTGACACCGTGCTCCTGCGCCTTGCGGGCAGCGTTCTCGGCGGCCAGCTGCGCGGCGAACGGGGTCGACTTACGCGAACCCTTGAAGCCGACGTGACCCGACGAGGCCCAGGCGATGACGTTGCCCTGGGGATCGGTGATCGAGACGATGGTGTTGTTGAAGGTGCTCTTGATGTGAGCAGCGCCGTGCGGGACGTTCTTCTTTTCCCTGCGGCGGGTCTTCTGACCCTTCTTGGCGGCGGTGCCGCCCTTCTTAGCCTGTGCCATCCGGGGTTACCTGGCCTTCTTCTTGCCGGCGATGGTGCGCTTGGGGCCCTTGCGGGTGCGCGCGTTGGTCTTGGTGCGCTGTCCGCGCACGGGCAGGCCACGACGGTGGCGCAGGCCCTGGTAGCAGCCGATCTCGATCTTGCGACGGATATCGGCCTGCACCTCGCGACGGAGGTCACCCTCGACCTTGAGGTTGCCTTCGATGTAATCGCGCAGCTGCGAGACCTGATCATCGGTCAGGTCCTTGGTGCGCAGGTCCCGGCTGATGCCGGTCGCGTCCAGGATCTCCTGGGAGCGGGTACGGCCGACGCCGTAGATATAGGTCAGCGCGATCTCCATGCGCTTGTCGCGCGGGAGATCAACGCCCATGAGACGTGCCATCAGGCAGTGTTCCTTTTCGTTGCGGAGGTCTGTTCCCAGTCCGTTCCCCGTTCGGGGTCCGGCCTCCGTGCCGGACGTGGTGAGCAGCCAATCTGCTCAGTGGTACTGGGATGTCTGCATTCAGTTGTGGGTGGTGCTGGTCTCTAGCCCTGCCGCTGCTTGTGGCGCGGGTCGGAGCAGATCACCATGACTCGCCGATGCCGGCGGATCACCCTGCACTTGTCGCAGATCGGCTTGACGCTCGGGTTCACCTTCACGGCTTCGCGATCCTGTTCTCTCGGATGGTCTGGATGGTGGGCAGTTACTTGTACCGGTACACGATGCGGCCCCGGGACAGGTCGTAGGGAGAGAGCTCCACCACGACGCGGTCCTCGGGCAGGATGCGGATGTAGTGCTGCCGCATCTTGCCGCTGATGTGGGCCAGAACCTTGTGTCCGTTCTCCAGCTCAATGCGGAACATCGCATTGGGCAGAGGCTCGACCACGCGGCCCTCGACCTCGATGGCACCGTCTTTCTTGGCCATACTGTCTTAGCGATCCTTGTCTTCGATTTCGTATCTCTACGCCCCGGCACGACCGATTCACCGACTACGTGACGTGAGCCGGACCCGAAATCGTTATGGTTCTCAGACGAGGCACGCAAAGAGTCGGTGCGCAGGCCGCACCGTCGATCCATACTACCCGCACCGCGCCGTACCCCAAAATCAACGAAATTGCAGCTCGACGCGCCCACCGCGGCGGCCGGAACCCGGCGCCCGGTCTCGTTGCCCGGTGCCTGGATCACATCGAGGACCTACGGCCCTGTCGCAGGGTTGTTCCCGCACCGGATAGTCGAGGGGTGAATCACCCCGGTGCCGCTTACTCCGACTCCCACGATGGTGCGCATTCCGATGCCGACCTGGTGCCCTACGTCGGCGTCATCGCCATCATGACCGGCCCGATGCCCGCACACGACGAACTGGCGACAGCCCTCGACGACCGGCTCGGCCGGCCCGTCGACCTCCTTGCGGTCGAGCTGGCCGAACCCGGTGACGACGAGACCCTGTTCGCGTTCGTCACACAGGCCATCCGCCCCAGCCCCGAACCCGGTCCGCAATGGCGGTGCTGGGCCGTGGCGGGTCTGAGCGATCACCGCTGGGCCGTGCTGTTGGCGGCGCGGCACGATATCGCCGATGCCGGCATCGTCACCGACGTCCTTGCCGGGCTCGGTACGGACAGTGCCGTATCGGCAACGGTCGGTGCGCCCCACCCGAGCACGCTTCCGCCGGGCCGACCGACCGGCTTCAGCGCCGTCCAGGTGGCACTGGCCGATGCGGTATCGGTCTGCCAGACCTTCGACGTCACGCTCACCGAGCTGGCACTGACGGCGGTCACCAACGGCCTGCGGTCCGCGCTGCGACATCGCGGCCGGGATCCGCGGCGGATCTCGGTGCGCACCCGGCAGCCGCTTTCGGCCCGGACGGGTGCTGTGGCGGCCAGGATGAGCCGGCGGATACCGGTCCTACGACGGGCGCTACCGGTCGAGGAACCGGATGTGCTGCGGCAGCTACAGACCGTGCACCGCACGCTGGCCGATTTCAAGGCCGACGCGCGACACCGCTCCCCTTGGTCGGTGCCCGCCACCGCGCTGATGCCCGTCGCGCTGGCACGGCGGGCGCTCAAGATGGTGACCGAACCGTCCCGGGACGATCTCCTGGTGGCGATGACCAGCGTCACCGGCCCACGTCGTCCTTGCGACATGCTGGGCCGTCCGATCGTGGCGATGGTGGGTGTTCCACCGGTCCCTCCGCCGGGCCAGGTCGCCGTCATGCTGCTCACCTACGGTCCGGATCTGTTCTTCGGGCTGGCCGCAGACTGCGATACGTTCCCTGAGGCGGACGATGTCACCCACGGGATCGCCCGAACGATCGAGCATCTCGCCGCTGCCGCCAGGCATCCGCACCCCGGGCGGCCGGCCCTGGCGTTGATCGGGCCCAGAGCTACCGGGGACCAGCGCCTCGGCGAAAGGAACACAGATGACCGAGCCGGTTGACATCACCAAAATCGTTGTCGGAGTGGATGATTCGCCGTCTGCTCGGATCGCCGTGCAGTGGGCGGCCGCCGAGGCGGGGTTGCGGGGCATCCCGTTGGTGCTGTTGCACGCGAACACCATGCCGGTCGGCGCCTGGCCCGCGGTACCTGCGCCTGCGGACTACCTGGATTGGCAGATGCAGCTCGGGCGCGATCTGCTCGAGGAAACCGCCGACTCGGTCCGCACTCTCACCGACACCACGGTGACCACCGATCTGGTCGTCGCGACACCCACCGCGGCATTGGTCGACGCGTCCCGCACGGCGGGCATGGTCGTCACGGGAAGCCGTGGCAGGGGCGCGCTTTCGCGTCACCTGCTGGGCAGCGTCAGCACGGGGCTGCTCCATCGGGCCCACTGCCCGGTGGTGGTGATCAGCGATGACGACGGACTACCGGCACCTGCTGCGCCGGTCTTGCTCGGCTTCGACGGATCGCAGGCATCGGCGTCCGCGACGGCCCTGGCCTTCGAGGAGGCGTCCCGACGCGGTGTGGGCCTGGACGTCCTGCATGCCTGGTGGTCCCCCGGCGCATTCGAGATGCCGGGTTTCGACTGGGAGTCATTGCGCCCCGAGGTCGACCGGCAACTGCGCGAGATGCTCGTCCCCTGGCAGAACCGATATCCGCACGTGGACGTCAACCGCATCGTGGTTCCCGACCGGCCCGCCGCCCGGCTCGTCGAGCACTCGACGGCGGCGCAGTTGGTCGTCGTGGGCAGTCATGGCCACGGCGCCGTGGCCTCGGTGCTGCTGGGCTCGGTCAGCAATGCCGTGGTCCAGGCGGCACGGGTGCCGGTCCTGGTGGCCCGCCCGCGGTGAGCGGGCGGTGGGCCGGCCTTGCCGACTAGGCGGACTGCGCCTCGGCAGTGGCCTTGATGGCCGCCAGGGTCTGCGGGATCCCACTGAGTGCCAATTCCGAGCGCGTCGCGATCTGCGCGTCCGCATCGGCGCCGAAGCGCTCCCGGAATCCCTCGATGCCCTTGGGCAGGAACCGCCAGTACTGAGTCAGCGTGGTGCCCTCGCCTGCCGGTTCCATGGTGAAGCCCCACCGGACCCAACCATCGTTGACCTCCCAGGCGAACTCGCGACCCGGCGTGGCCGCGACGACCTGGCTGCGGGTTTCCCAGGTGCGCTCGGGCAGCACATTCCGCCCGGTGAACCACGCCCCGGCCACCGCACCGGCGGCCGGGTCGTCCCACCAGCACTCCTTGCACACCGGACTCCACCGGCCCATCCGGGTGATATCGGAGACCAGGTCGTAGGTCGCCTGCGTGCCCAGGGCGAGGTGGATGGAATCGGAGTACTCGAGCGCCGTCACACGCGGCAGTCTAGGCCGACGATGCGCGACGTTCGCCGTCAGCGATCAGGTGGGGATAAGAAGTGGACGTCCAGCGCATAATCATCAGTGATGCCTGACGCCGAGCGCCAACCCCGCAAGCCCGTGATCCTGTCGGTCGACGATGATCCGGCCGTGTCCCGCGCCGTGGCACGCGATCTGCGCCGCCACTATGGCGAGCGATATCGGATCGTGCGTGCCGAATCCGGTCCCGATGCCCTTGACACGTTGCACGAACTGAAGCTGCGCGGTGACACCGTCGCCGTGTTCGTGGCCGACTACCGGATGCCGCAGATGAGCGGTATCGAGTTCCTCGAGGCCGCGATGGACCTGTACCCGATGGCACGACGGGTCCTGCTCACCGCATATGCCGATACGACGGCCGCCATCGACGCCATCAACGTCGTCGATCTCGACCACTATTTGCTCAAGCCGTGGGATCCGCCCCAGGAGAAGCTCTACCCGGTGATCGACGGCCTGCTCGAGTCCTGGCATGCCGCCGGCGATCACGCCATCCCGTACACCAAGGTGATCGGCCACCAGTGGAATCCGCGGTCCTGGGATGTGCGTCAGTTCCTCGCCCGCAACGGTTATCCCTTCAAGGCCTTCACCGCCGAGGAACCCAAGGGTCGCCAACTGCTCGAGGCAGCCGGGCTGGACGGCAGGCAGCTGCCGGTGGTGATCACCGAGGACGGCAAGCCCATGGTCGAACCCACCGACACCGAGCTGGCCACCATGCTCGGCCTGTCCACCAACCCGTCCCTGGAGATGTACGACCTGGCGGTCATCGGCGGCGGGCCTGCCGGATTGGCCGCCGCGGTCTACGGCGCGTCCGAGGGTCTCAACACCGTCCTGATCGAGCGCGCGATGACGGGTGGTCAGGCCAGCCGCAGCTCCCGGATCGAGAACTATCTCGGCTTTGAGAACGGCATCTCCGGGGTCGATCTGACCACCACGGCACGCCGGCAGGCCGAGCGCTTCGGCGCCGAGGTGATCACCACCCGCCAGGCCCTGCATCTGCAGGCCGGTGAGATCGGAACGGCACGCATGATCACCTTCTCCGATGACGATTCCGCCGACGGCAACGGCCGGCGCACCATCGGCGCCCGGGCGGTCATCCTCGCCACCGGTGTCGACTACCGGGAGTTGACGGTGACGGGCTGTTCGGCGGCCGAGGAGTCCAACTTGATCGGGCGCGGCGTCTATTACGGCGCCTCGGTGTCCGATGCCGCCGAATGCGCCGGTGAAGAGGTCTACATCGTCGGCGGCGCCAACTCAGCAGGCCAGGCGGCGATGTTCATGTCCAGGACCGCCAAGAGGGTCACCATGCTGGTGCGTGGCCCCTCGCTGGAGGCATCCATGTCCTACTACCTGATCCAGCAGATCGAGGCCAACGACAAGATCGAGGTCCGCACCTGCACCGAGGTGGTCGGCACCACCGCCGCCGACGACCACCTTGTCGGGCTCACACTGGCCGACCGCAAGTCCGGTGAGACCGAGGATGTGCCGGCCAACCGGCTGTGCTGTTTCATCGGCGCCACCCCGCGCACCGACTGGCTCGACGGCGTGGTGGCCCGCGACGACCGCGGTTTCATCCTGGCCGGCCCCGATCTGCGCGATGTGTGCGGCTGGAGCCTGGACCGTCCTCCGCACCACCTGGAAACAAGTGTGCCCGGTGTGTTTGTTGCAGGAGATGTGCGTTCGGAATCCGCCAAGCGGGTTGCCGCGGCCGTCGGCGAAGGGTCGATGGCGGTGATGTTCGTGCACCGGTACCTGGCTGAGGCATAGAGGGGCTTGAGACATATGGGCGAGACGTGTGTACGCGACGAACTGCGGACCCTGTTCCTGTTCGAGCATCTGACCGACGAGCAGCTCGACACGCTCTGCCAAGCGGGCTCCATCGAGACGTTTCCGGCCGGCCCGATCGTGCAGGAGGGCGAGCAGGCGACGTGCTTCTACGTGCTGATCGATGGTGAACTGATCATGTCGAAGCGCTCCGGCGGCGTCGACATCCAGACCAACCGGACCTCGCAGCGCGGCGTCTACTTCGGCGCCTGGTCGGCGTACATCCCCGGTGAAGAGCAGCTCTACCAGGCCTCGGTACGCCTGGTGTCCGAGTCACGGGTGTTCGTGCTGGAGGCGCGGGCGTTCGCGGAGTTCATGCGTGCGCAGTTCCCGATGGCCGTGCACCTCATGGAAGGCCAGCTCGTCGGTGGCCGCCGGCAGAGCCAGATCATCGGCCAGCGTGAGAAGTTGCTGGCACTGGGCACCATCACCGCCGGGCTGACCCACCAGCTGAACAATCCGGCGGCGGCCACCGCGCGCGCCGTATCCGACCTTCGCGAGAGCGTCGGTCACATGCGACACAAACTCGCCATGGTGGCCGAGGCCAAGTTCAGCCCCGAATCGCTGCGCGCCCTGGTCAACATCCAGGATCAGGTGGCCGAACAGGTCGCCAAGAACAAGGACCTGGAACTCACCGCGCTGGAAGCCTCCGATCGCGAGGACGAGCTCGGTGACTGGCTCGAGGATCACGGTATCGCCGGCGCCTGGGATTACGCTCCGACGTTCGTGGAGGCGGGCCTGGACACCGACTGGCTGGAGCGGGTGTCGGCGCTGGTCGACGATCTGGATTCGACCGCCTCGCTGCAGGGCGCCATCGGCTGGCTGAAGTACACCATTGACAACGAGTTGCGGATGAACGAGATCGCCGAGGCGAGCAAGCGCATCTCGGCGCTGCTGGCCGGGGCCAAGCAGTACTCGCAGATGGACCGCGGCTCCTACGGCAGTGCCGACGTGCACGAACTGATCCGCAGCACCGTGATGATGTTCGGCGACAAGATCGGCGGACCGGGGAAGGACCGACCGGTCACGATCGTCAAGGACTTGGACAAGACGCTGCCCGAACTGCAGTGCTATCCCGGCGACCTGAACCAGGTGTGGACGAACATCATCGACAACGCCATCCAGGCGATGGGCGGCCACGGCACCTTGACCATCCGGACCAGCCGCGAGAACGAACAGATGATCCGTGTCGAGATCTGTGATGACGGCCCCGGCATCCCCGAGGATGTCATCGACCGCATCTTCACGCCGTTCTTCACCACCAAACCCTTCGGCGAGGGCACCGGCCTCGGACTGGACCTGGCTTGGCGCATCGTGGTGGAAAAGCACGGGGGCAACATCTCGGTGCAGTCCAAGCCCGGCGACACCCGGTTCGCGGTCTGCCTGCCGCTGGTGGCGCCGGCTCCGGTCATCCCCACCCCGGGTGAGTTGTCGGCGGCGGGGACCGAGTAGCGAGGCCCGTGCGTCGGTCGGAATGCGCAGCGCCCTTGCGGAGGTTGTGCCGACCATGACGAAACCAGCTCTGGGCAAGTTCGGCGTGTTCGGTCACTACGAGCAGTGGCGGCAGCTCCCCGAACCACAGCTCCGGGAGATCGAATCGCTCGGTTACGGTGCGATCTGGGCGGGCGGCTCACCGCCCGCCGAACTGGATTGGGTCGATCCGATCCTGGACGCGACCGAAACCTTGCAGGTGGCCACCGGCATCGTCAACATCTGGTCGGCACCGGCGGCGCCGGTGGCCGACTCCTTCCACCGCATCGAAAAGCGCTACCCCGGCCGCTTCCTGCTCGGTATCGGCGTCGGCCATCCCGAGGCGCACACCGAATACAAGAAGCCCTACGACGCGCTCACCGAGTATCTCGACGCGCTCGATCAGCACGGTGTGCCCAAGGATCGGATCGTGGTGGCCGCACTCGGTCCGCAGGTGCTCAAGCTTTCGGCCCGGCGCAGCGCCGGCGCGCATCCGTACCTCACGACACCCGAGCACACCGCGCAGGCGCGGGAGCTGATCGGACCCGACGCGTTCTTGGCGCCCGAACACAAAGTCGTGCTCACCACCGATGCGGCACACGCCCGCGAGGTAGGCCGCAAGGCACTGGAGATCTACCTGGGTCTGGCGAACTACCTGAACAACTGGAAACGGCTCGGGTTCACGGACGCGGACGTGGCCAAGCCCGGCAGCGACGTCCTCGTCGACTCCGTCGTCGCCCACGGCACCACCGATGCCATCGCGGCCCGGCTCAAAGAACACCTGACCGCCGGCGCCGATCATGTTCCGGTTCAGGTGCTGACGGGTACAGACAACCTGTTACCCGCGCTCACCGAGTTGGCCGGCCCGCTGGGCCTGCGGTGAGATGAGCCGGGCAGAGACACACCGATCAGAAACACATCGACGAGAACGACGAGGATGGAGATCGCCATGACCGACGCCGTGACCCTCAAACCCGATTTCGGTCGCTACGGCGTCTGGACCTTCGGTGTGCCGAAGCCCGAGCAGGCTGCCGAGATCGAGAAGCTGGGTTATGGCGCGCTGTGGATCGGTGGGTCGCCCAAGGGTGACCTGAACTATGTCGAGCCGCTGTTGGAGGCCACCGACAATCTGCAGGTGGCCACAGGCATCATCAACGTCTGGCAGGCGGATGCCGGTGAGGTGTCCGAGGCCTACCACCGGGTGGAGAAGGCTCATCCGGGTCGCTTCCTGCTCGGTATCGGCATCGGCCATCCCGAGCACACCGAGGAATACCGCAAACCATATGACGTGCTGGTCGAGTACCTGGATTCGCTGGATGCCGCCCATGTGCCCACCAGCCGGCGGGTCATCGCCGCGCTGGGGCCCAAGGTGCTCAAGCTGGCGGCCGCCCGCAGCGCGGGCGCCCATCCCTACCTGACCACCCCGCAGCACACCGGCCAGGCCCACAACCTGATCGGTAACACCGTGTTCCTGGCGCCCGAGCACAAGGTCGTCCTCAGCACCGATGTCGAGCACGCCCGGGAGATCGGTCGGCAGGCGGTGGACTTCTATCTGAACCTGAGCAACTACCTGAACAACTGGCGCCGGCTTGGCTTCACCGAGGACGATATCGCCAAGCCGGGAAGTGACCGGCTGATCGACGCCGTCGTCGCCCATGGCACCGCAGCCGATGTCGCCGCGCGCCTGAACCAGCATCTGGATGCCGGTGCCGATCATGTGGCGATCCAGGTGCTCGGCGGCTGGGATGAGCTGTTGCCGACGTTGACCGAGTTGGCCGGCCCGCTCGGCCTCACCTAGAGCGGCGGGGCGGTGCACCTCTAGGGTTGGGCCATGCGGTTGCTGGTCACCGGTGGTGCCGGATTCATCGGGTCCAACTTCGTGCACCTCACCCTCCGGGAACGACCGGAGACCCAGGTGACGGTCCTGGATGCGCTGACCTACGCGGGAAGCCGTGAATCGCTGGCGCCGGTGGCCGGCCGCATCCGGCTGGTCGAAGGCGATATCACCGATACCGATCTGGTCTCCGATCTCGTCGCGGCGGCCGATGCGGTGGTGCACTTCGCCGCGGAAACCCATGTCGACAACGGCCTCGCCGACCCGACGCCGTTTGTGCAGTCCAATGTCGTGGGCACGTTCACGCTGTTGGAGGCGGTGCGCAGACACGGGACCCGGTTTCACCATGTGTCGACCGATGAGGTCTACGGGGACCTGGCCCTCGACGATCCCGCGCGTTTCACCGAGTCCACCCCGTACAACCCTTCGAGTCCGTACTCGTCGACGAAGGCAGCCGCCGATCTGCTGGTGCGAGCCTGGGTTCGCTCCTACGGTGTGGCCGCCACGATCTCCAACTGCTCCAACAACTATGGGCCCTACCAACACGTCGAGAAGTTCATCCCTCGGCAGATCACCAACATCCTGACCGGCAGGCGCGCCAAGCTGTACGGCACCGGCGCCAATGTGCGCGACTGGATCCACGTCGACGATCACAATGCGGCGGTGTGGCGCATCCTTGTCGACGGCACGCCCGGCCGGACCTACCTCATCGGGGCGGACGGTGAGCGGGACAACCGCAGCGTGTTGCGGACACTGCTGACTCTGATGGGGCACGATCCCGACGATTTCGACCAGGTGACCGACCGGGTGGGGCATGATCTGCGCTACGCCATCGATGCGTCGGTGCTGCGCGAGGAGCTGGGGTGGGCTCCGGTGCACACCGATTTCGAGGCGGGCCTGCTGGCCACGATCGACTGGTATCGGAACAACGAAAAGTGGTGGGGGCCCTTGAAATCGACGATCGAGGCACGGTACGCGGAGCGCGGCCAGTGAGCGCACGGGAACTCGCGGTTCCCGGCGCGTGGGAGATCACTCCGACGGTGCACAGCGACGCCCGCGGCGCATTCTTCGAGTGGTTCACCAATGCGTCCTTCGAGGCGATGACCGGCCACCGCTTCGAGCTCCACCAGGCGAACTGTTCAATCTCGGCGGCCGGCGTGCTGCGCGGTGTGCATTTTGCCGACGTCCCGCCGAGCCAGGCCAAGTACGTCACCTGCCTGCGTGGCGCGGTGTACGACGTGGTCGTCGACATCCGGGTCGGCTCGCCCACCTTCGGGCACTGGGACGGGGTGCTGCTCGACGACCGGCAGCGACGATCGGTCTACCTCTCCGAGGGACTGGGCCACGCTTTCCTTGCGCTGGAAGATGATTCGACGGTGATGTACCTGTGCTCGGCTGGTTACGCCCCGGATCGCGAGCGCACCATCTCACCGACCTCCCTGGGCATCGACTGGCCCCTGGAACATCGGCTGATCCTCTCCGAGCGCGATGCGGCCGCACCGACGCTGGCCGAGGCACTCGCCCAGGGCGTGCTGCCGGCATGGGCGGACACCCAGGCCTACGTCGAGCAGCTGCGCGCTCGGATTCACTGAGCCTTCCCAACCCGTCCTTGCGTGCAACCCAGCACATTACTAGGATATCCAAGTATCTCGGATCACATCGGGCACGCTCACTTCGGACGGATCTCATGACCACCAAAATTCAGCACTTCATCGACGGCAAGCGCAGCGACCTCGCCTCCACCCGCACCGCGGATGTCCTCAACCCCAGCACCGGCGAGGTGCAGGCACAGGTCTTGTTGGCCAGCAAGGCCGACGTGGACACCGCGGTCGCCTCCGCGGTGACCGCGCAGCAGGAATGGGCGGCGTGGAACCCGCAACGGCGGGCCCGTGTGCTGATGAAGTTCATCGCGCTGGTCAACGAGAACGTCGACGAGCTGGCCGAGCTGCTCTCCATCGAACACGGCAAGACCGTGCCCGATGCCAAGGGCGACATCCAGCGCGGCGTCGAGGTCATCGAGTTCGCGATCGGCATCCCGCACCTGCTCAAAGGTGAGTTCACCGAGGGCGCCGGCGGCGGTATCGACGTGTACTCGATCCGTCAGCCGCTCGGTGTGGTCGCCGGGATCACCCCGTTCAACTTCCCGGCGATGATCCCGCTGTGGAAGGCGGGTCCGGCGCTCGCGTGTGGAAATGCCTTCATCCTCAAGCCCTCCGAGCGCGACCCCTCGGTGCCGCTGCGGCTGGCCGAGCTCTTCTTGGAGGCCGGCCTGCCCGCAGGCGTGTTCCAGGTCGTCCACGGCGACAAGGAGGCTGTCGACGCGATCCTGAGCCATCCCGACATCCAGGCCGTCGGCTTCGTCGGCAGCTCGGACATCGCGCAGTACATCTACTCCACGGCCGCGGCCAACGGAAAGCGCAGCCAGTGCTTCGGCGGTGCCAAGAACCACATGATCGTGATGCCCGATGCCGATCTCGACCAGGCCGTCGACGCACTCATCGGCGCCGGCTACGGCAGCGCCGGCGAGCGGTGCATGGCCATCAGCGTCGCGGTCCCGGTGGGCGAAGAAACAGCGCAACGGCTTCGCAACAGGCTGGTCGAGCGCGTCAACCAGCTCCGTGTCGGGCACAGCCTGGATCCCAAGGCCGACTACGGGCCCCTGGTGACCGGTGCCGCCCTGGAGCGGGTGCGTGACTACATCGGCCAAGGTGTGGAAGCCGGCGCCGAACTGGTGGTCGACGGGCGCGAGCGCGCCACCGACGAACTGAGCTTCGATGGTCAGGATCTGTCCGGGGGATTCTTCATCGGCCCCACCCTGTTCGACCATGTCACCACCGACATGTCGATCTACACCGACGAGATCTTCGGCCCGGTGCTGTGCATCGTAAGAGCCAAGGACTATGAGGACGCGTTGAGGCTCCCTACAGAGCACGAATACGGCAACGGTGTCGCGATCTTCACCCGCGACGGCGACGCCGCCCGCGACTTCGTCTCGCGCGTGCAGGTCGGCATGGTCGGCGTCAACGTGCCGATCCCGGTCCCGGTGGCCTATCACACCTTCGGCGGCTGGAAGCGTTCCGGCTTCGGCGATCTCAACCAGCACGGCCCGGCCTCGATCCAGTTCTACACCAAGGTCAAGACCGTCACCGAGCGCTGGCCGTCGGGCATCAAGGATGGCGCCGAGTTCTCCATTCCCACGATGCAATAGCGCCGACATGTCGATCTTCGAGCTGACCGACGACGAACGGGTGATTGCCGAGACGGCAGCCGCGTTCGCCGCCAAACGCCTTGCGCCGCACGCTTTGGAGTGGGACCACAGCAAGCACTTCCCCACCGATGTGCTGCGTGCGGCCGCCGAACTGGGCATGGCCGCGATCTACTGCGGCGAGGATGTCGGTGGCAGCGGGTTGCGCCGCATCGACGCGGTGCGGATCTTCGAGGAATTGGCCGCGGCCGATCCGGCGCTGGCCTCGTTCATCTCCATCCACAACATGTGTGCGTGGATGGTCGACACCTATGGCAACCTGGAACAGCGCAAGACCTGGGTGCCCCGGCTGGCGAGCATGGAGACCATCGCGAGCTACTGCCTGACCGAGCCCGGGGCCGGCTCGGATGCCGCGGCATTGCGCACCAAGGCGGTTCGCGACTCCGACGGCTGGGTGCTCGACGGTGTCAAGCAGTTCATCTCCGGCGCAGGAGTTTCCGACGTCTATGTCGTGATGGCCCGCACCGGCGCGGACGGACCGAAGGGAATCTCGGCATTCCTGGTCGAAAAGGGCACCCCTGGGCTGAGTTTCGGGCCGAATGAAGCCAAGATGGGGTGGAACACCCAGCCGACCGCGCAGGTCGTCCTCGAGCAGGTACGGGTGCCTGCCGATGCGCTGCTCGGCGGGCCCGAGGGCGAGGGCACCGGGTTCGGTATCGCCATGAACGGGCTCAACGGCGGCCGCATCAACATCGCCGCCTGCTCGCTCGGCGGGGCCCGCACCGCACACCAGAAGGCGGCCGCCTATCTGCGTGATCGGGAGGCCTTCGGTGGCGCCCTCCTCGACGAGCCCACCATCCGGTTCGCCCTGGCCGATATGGCCACCGCTCTGGAGACATCTCGGATCATGTTGTGGCGCGCCGCGTCTGCACTCGACGCGAACGCACCGGACAAGGTCGAACTGTGCGCGATGGCAAAGCGCTACGTCACCGACTCCTGCTTCGACGTGGCCGACTCCGCGCTGCAGTTGCACGGCGGCTACGGCTATCTCAACGAGTACGGCCTGGAGAAGATCGTCCGGGACCTACGGGTGCACCGAATCCTGGAGGGCACCAACGAAATCATGCGGGTGGTCATCGGCCGGGCGGAAGCCGCGCGGGCCCGGGCCGCCGGATAGAAGGGACGACAGCAGATGAGCACCATCGCTTTTCTCGGCCTCGGGAACATGGGCGGTCCGATGGCCGCCAACCTGGTGTCGGGCGGTTTCACCGTGCACGGATACGACCCCGTTGCCGACCTGCGGGATACCGCGGCAGGCACGGGCATCACGACCTTCGACACCGGCGCCGCGGCGGTGGCCGAGGCCGATATCGTCATCACCTCGCTGCCCAACGGTGCCATCGTGAAGTCCGTGTATGCCGAGGTGCTGCCGGCGGCAAAGGCCGGTGCGCTGTTCATCGACACCTCCACCATTTCCGTCGATGACGCCCGCGAGATCCACCGGCAGGCCCTCGATGCCGGCTTCGCCCAGCTCGATGCCCCGGTGTCCGGCGGCATCAAGGGTGCCGCGGCGGGCACGCTGGCATTCATGGTCGGCGGCGAGGAGGAGGCATTCGCCAGGGCCACCGCGGCGCTGGAACCGATGGCAGGCAAGGTCATCCACTGTGGTGGCGCGGGCGCCGGTCAGGCCGCCAAGGTGTGCAACAACATGGTCCTTGCGGTGCAGCAGATCGCCATCGGTGAGGCGTTCGTCCTGGCCGAGAAGCTGGGTCTGGACAAGCAGAAGCTGTTCGACGTGATCACCGGGGCGACCGGGAACTGCTGGGCCGTGAGTACCAATTGCCCGGTGCCCGGGCCGGTTCCGACCTCACCGGCGAACAACGATTTCAAGCCCGGCTTCGCTACCGCCCTGATGCACAAGGACCTCGGGCTGGCGATGGCGGCGGTCGAATCGACCGGCTCGAACGCGCCGCTGGGTACCCATGCGGCGCAGATCTACGCGGATTTCAACGCCGAGCACAGCGGGTTGGATTTCAGCGCCGTCATCGAGGCGTTGCGCGCGGGATAGTCACAGCCCGCTTGCAGGTTCGAGGGCGACCGTGGAGGTTCTTCGGGATCTGGGTGCCGCTGTGATCGCAGGCACCGGTGATACGCGGCGTCGGCGCGGTCAGGCCGCCGGAACGCTGTGTTCGGCCCACCACTGCGCGTGCAGTCGGCGGAATTGGGCCAGCCGCAGGCCGCCGTCGGTCCCGCTGTAATCGCGACGCACCGCGGCCGCGGCGGACGGAACCCCGGCCGCGGTGTCGGCGTCGCCGTCGACGAGGACGGTGGCCAGGCCTGCGGCATCGGCGCCACGCAGACCGGTAGCCGACCCGACGATGGCCAATGCGTCATGCGGCGCCACGCCCAGTTCGGCCAATGCCTGCCGGAACAGGGCATCCCCGCGCGGCGGCACACCGATATCGTCGGCGGTCACCACGGCTTCGACCAGACCCGCCCCCACCAGCTGGCTCACCAGCGGCTGCGCCCAGCGCCGCCGACCATCGGTGATCACCGCGATCGGCACCTGCGCGACGAAAGCATCGGTCACCAGATCATTGAGGCCGGGCCGCGGGCTGAACCCCGCGTCGAGCATCACCCGCTGCAGCAGGGCCTCCTTGGTGTCGCACACCTGCTCGACCAGGACACGCACCAGCACATCGCAGTCGGTGCCGATACATCGTTTGCGCAGTTCGGCGGCCACCCGCAGCCGTTCGTCGGGCAGCGCCAGGAGCTGCCGGTAGCGCTCCACGCTCCACTGCACGGGAAGGCCGAGGGCGGCGAACGCGGCGTTGAACACGACGCGGTAGCCGTCGAACCGGAGGTCGGCCAGGGCATCGAGATCGAGCACCAGCGCGCGCAACGGGTCGGTACGGCGGAACAAGTAGGTGGCGGCGGGTCCGGCACTATCCAGCGGCGTCATCGGATAAGAGTGGCCCAGATCACATCGGCGCCGCGTCCCCCGGAAGGGGGATTGGGTGGGCCAAGTTGGGTCTGCGGGCCGTCCGGCAGCCCTATGGTTGTCCGCATGGCGCCGTCCAGCCCGATGCGCCTTGTGCTGGTCGACGACCACGAGATGGTCATCGAGGGGCTCAAGGCCATGCTCGTGAGCTTCGAGGATCGTGTGCAGGTCGTCGGGCAGGCCGTCGGCGCCGAACGTGCCCTCACGGTGGTCGCCGAACTGGACCCGGACATCGTGCTGTGCGATGTCCGGATGCAGGGGGCCAGCGGCTTGGATCTGTGCCTGGCGCTGCGGGAGCGCGATCCCGACCGCAAGATCGTCATGCTGTCGGTGTACGAGGACGAGCAGTACCTGTTCCAAGCACTGCGGGTCGGCGCATCGGGCTATCTGCTCAAGAGCATCAGCAGCGACGAATTGGTCCGCCAGCTCGAACTGGCACACCGCGGCGAGACGGCCATCGACCCCGGCATGGCGGCACGCGCCGCCGACACCGCGGCCCGCCTGCAGCGCGACGAGTTCTGGCCGGGCGCCCGGCAGGGGCTCACCCAACGCGAGAGCGAGATCTTGTCGTATGTGGTCAGCGGGCTGTCCAACCGCGGTATCGCCGCCAAGCTGGTGATCGGTGAGGAAACGGTCAAGACCCACCTGAGTTCGATCTATCGCAAGCTCGGCGTCAGCGATCGCACCGGCGCGGTGGCCACTGCGCTACGGGAGGGCATCTATCGATGACCAGCCCCATCCTGACCGCTGACCGCGAGCTGGCCCTGCTGCGCGAACTGATCCAGGCGACCTCCAGCGGTCCCGGTGTGGAGCCGTTGGCGGCCGCCGCCGCCCGGATGATCACCGACGCCACCGCCACCGATGTCTGCTTCGTGCACGTGCTCGACGACACCGAACGGTCACTGACACTGACCGGCGCCACCCCTCCGTTCGACAGTGAGGTCGGCAAGATCCGCCTCCCCCTCGGCCACGGCATCTCCGGTTGGGTCGCCAGTAACCGGCAGGCCGTGGTGATCAGTCATGACAAGGAATCCGATCCGCGGTATCTGCCCTTCGAGTCGCTGCGCGGTTCGGACTTCACCTCGATGGTCTCGGTGCCCATGCAGACCGATCCTGGCGGTCTGGTCGGCGTGCTGAATGTCCACACCGTGCAGCGCCGTGAGTTCACCGACCGCGATGTCGAGCTGCTGCTGGTCATCGGGCGACTCATCGCCGGCGCGCTGCACCAGGCCCGCCTGCACCGCCAGCTGGTGGCCCGCGAACGCGCCCACGAGAACTTCGTCGAGCAGGTCATCGAGGCTCAGGAATTGGAACGGCGGCGGCTGGCCGGCGATATCCACGACGGCATCTCCCAGCGCCTGGTGACGTTGTCCTACTGGCTCGACGCGGCGGGGCGCGCGGTGGCCGACAATCCGGTGACGGCGGCCGACCAGCTGGTCAAGGCCCGCGAACTGGCCGACCTGACGCTGCAGGAGGCACGCGCCGCGATCAGCGGGCTGCGCCCACCGGTGCTCGATGATCTCGGTCTCGCCGGCGGACTGGCCAGCCTGGCGCGCTCGATCCCCCAGCTCGAACTGGCCGTCGAGCTCGCCGACCGGCGGTTGCCCGACCATATCGAGCTGGCGTTGTACCGGATCGCCCAGGAGTGCCTGCAGAACGTCGTCAAACACGCCCGCGCCACCAGCGCCAAACTCACATTCTCGGTGTCCGGCGAGCAGGCCCGACTCGAAATCACCGATGACGGAATCGGATTCGACACGTTCGAGCATCCCCTCGGCGGTGACGAGATGGGCGGTTACGGGTTGTTGTCGATGGCCGAGCGTGCCGAGATCGTCGGCGGTCGCCTGCATATCCGTTCGCGGCCGGGCGCCGGCACCACGGTCACCGCAAGCATCCCGATACCGACCGGCGACACGACGGGCTCTGTCCTGAAATCCGCTGCCGAGCAGCAGAACCCGTAGTCTCCTGGGCCGCTAGAAGTCCCCGCTGTGACGCCGTAGGGCCTCGATCGCCGCGGCGAGCGAGCGCGAATCCTCATCGGGGATACCGATATCGGCGAACACCTCGGTGTTGAGCGTCTCGGTGGCGTCCTCGACCGTCGAGCGGCCCAGATCGGTCAGTCGCACCAACGTGGTGCGGCCATCGGTCGGGTGCGGCAACCGCTCCACCAGCCCGTCGGCCTCGAGCCGCCGGATGGCATGGGTGACGCTGGTGACGTGCACCTGGAGCCGGTCCGAGGCCTTGGTGATCGGCAGTTCGCCGTTCCTGGTGAACGCCAGCAGGCGCAGCAACTCGAAGCGGGAGAAGCTCAGATCGTAGGGCCGCAGGGCGTTCTCCACGCGCGCCAGCAGGATCTGGTGGGCCCGCATCACCGAGGTGACCGCCACCATGCCGTCGGCCACATCGGACCAACCGGCGCGCTCCCAGTTGTCGCGCGCCAGAGCTATCGGGTCGCGCTTACCGGGGTGTGAGGGCATCCCTTTTTTTACCGTCTGACCACCTGAGGAGACAAAACCGCGTGGATCCATCAAACGGGAACAAAGTTCGACGGCCATGCGATATCCAATATATTGGATTTTACGGCCCGAGAGGATCCCATGACCATCCGCACCACCGACACGGCCATCAACGACCGTGCCGACACCTACGACTTCGTCGTGATCGGCGCCGGCTCGGCAGGCAGCGTCATCGCCGGCCGGCTCTCCGAAGATCGCACCACCAGGGTTCTCCTCTTGGAATCCGGCCCACCGGACACCGACCCGGCCGTGGCAACGCCGCCGGCCTGGCCGACACTATGGGGTAGCGCGGTCGATCACAACTACACCACCGTGGCACAAGCAGGAACCGCTGGGCTGCAACATAATTGGCCGCGGGGGAACACCCTCGGCGGCAGCAGCAGCATCAACGCCATGGTGCACCTGCGGGGACACCCCAACGATTTCGACAGCTGGGCGTCGGCCGGTTGCACCGGCTGGGATCACGCGTCGTTACTGCCCTACTTCCGACGCATGGAAACCGTGCCGGGGGGCGATCCCCGCTACCGCGGAACCGACGGCCCGATGTCACCGGCGCCGGCCGCGGCCGACACCGCCAACCCGTTGTCCCAGGTGTTCCTCGACGGCGCGCGGCAGGCGGGCTTCGCGTTGACCGATGACTTCAACGGCGCCGACCCCGAGGGCGCGGGCTGGCACGATCTGGCGATTGCGCACGGCCGTCGGCAGAGTACCGCCGTGGCCTATCTGCCGCCGGCGGTGCGCGCCCGACCGAACCTGACCATCTCCACCGGATCCCGAGCCGGACGACTGCTCTTCTCCGACACCCGTTGCATCGGTGTCGAATTCACGAGGGACGGGCGTCTGCGTCGCGGCTTCGCCGAGACCGAGGTGATCTTGAGCGCGGGCGCGGTCGACACCCCGCGCCTGCTCCTGCTGTCCGGGGTGGGCCCGGCCTCCGAGCTGGAGTCGGTCGGCATACCCGTACACCACCACCTCCCCGGTGTGGGCCGCAACCTCCACGATCATCCGCTGTGCCCGGTGGTCTTCGAGGCGTCCCAACCCATCCCGCCCGGGCTGACCAATCACGCCGAAACATCGCTGGCGTGGCGCAGCAACGCGGCATCGACCGGGCCGGACATGCAGCTGATGTTCATCCATGTCCCGTTCCATCCACCGCATCTGAGCGCGCCGGCCAACAGCTTTACGATCGCCGTCGCGGCCGTCCCCCACGCCCGCGGCACCGTCCGGCTGGCCGGACCGGATCCGACCACCGCCCCGCTGATCGATCCTAACTATCTGGGCACCGAATCCGACGTGCGCAGGTTGGTCCAGGGCGTCCGACTGGCCCGCGAGATCGCGGCCACCGATGTCTTCGCGCCGTGGTACGGCCGCGAAGTACTGCCCGGCCCGGACATCGTCGACGCGGCCGGGTTGCGCCACCATGTCATGCGGGCGACCAGCACCTACTACCACCCGGTGGGCAGCGCGGCGATGGGCACCGGCCCGGACGCGGTCGTCGACGCCGAGCTCCGGGTGCACGGCCTGCAGGGCTTACGGGTGGCGGATGCGTCGGTGATGCCCACCATCGTGTCGGTGAACACCAACGCGGCGACCATCATGATCGGCGAGAAAGCCGTCGACCTGATCCGGGGCATCCGCACCACGGCGCACCCGGGCGGCGATCCCGGCTCGACATAGGATTCGGTGCATGCCGGTGCCGGGTGAACAGGGTAGACACAAACGGTCGCTGCTGCGTGAGCAGGCCTACCTGTCACTGCGGGACGCCATCGTCAACGGCACGCTGGCACCCGGGGAGAAGCTGCGCGATCCCGAGCTGGAACGCTGGCTCGGGATCAGCCGCACTCCGATCCGGGAGGCCATCGCCCGGCTCGAGACGGCCGGTCTTGTCCAGACGATGCCGGGTCGTTCGACGGTGGTCTCCACCATCGAACGCAAGGCGGCGCTGGACGCCCAGGCCGTCGCGGCCGTGATGCACGCGCTGGCCGTCCGGCTCGCCGTACCGGTGTTGACCGAGTCCGATATCGACGCCATGGTCGCCGCCAACGCCGACTTCGCCGACGCACTGGACCGCGACGATCCGGCTGCTGCCATGCGCGCCGACGCACGCTTTCACAATGTCGCCGTCGAGGCGAGTGGCAATCACGCGATCTCGGTGGCCCTGGAAACGGTGACCCCGGTGCTCCGGCGCCTGGAGTATCAGCGATTCTCCTCGCTGTCGGGGCGGCAGTCGATCGACCAACACGAAAGGATCATCGAGTGCTGCCGCCGCCGCGATGCCGAGGCGGCAGCCACGGCGACTCAGCAGAACTGGGAGACCCTGACGCTGCTCGACGGGTCGAGTGATCCGGACTGAGCGCTACAGCGTGAGGATGCGTGGGCCGTCGGCGGTCACGGCGACGGTGTGCTCCCAGTGCGCCGCCCGCGAGCCGTCGGTGGTGACGACGGTCCAGTCGTCGTCGAGCACCTTGGTGTTGGTGGTACCGAGGGTGAGCATCGGCTCGATCGCCAGCACCGAACCGATCTCCAGGTAGGGGCCCCGCCCCGGCGAACCCTCGTTGGGCAGGAACGGGTCCATGTGCATCTCGCGGCCGATCGCATGTCCGCCGTAGCCGGCCACGATGCCATAGCGACGGTCATCGCGGGCCTCGGCGGCGTGGGTGCCCTTCTCGATGGCATGGGAGACATCGGTCAGCCGGTTGCCCGGGACCATCGCCGCGATGCCGGCCTCCATCGAGAACCGGGTGGCCGCGGAAAGCTTCTCGTCGGCCTCGATCAAGGTGCCCACCCCGAAGGTGACGGCCGAATCTCCGTGCCAGTCGTCGAGGATCGCCCCGCAGTCGATGGAGACCAGGTCGCCGTCGACCAAGATCTCGGCGTCCGACGGGATGCCGTGCACGACGCGGTCGTTGACCGACGCGCAGACGGTGGCCGGGAAACCGTGATACCCCAGGAAGGACGGCACACCGCCACCGTCGCGGATCACCGATTCGGCGACTCGGTCGAGCTCACCGGTGGACACCCCTGGCGCGGCGGCCTGCTGCACGGCGCGCAACGCCGCGGCGACCAGCGCGCCGGCCGCGGCCATTGCGTCCAGTTCCGCTGGGCTGCGCTGCGGGACGACCTTGCGACGCAGGCCGGGCACGTTGATCACCGGCGGCCGGTTACTTGCCGAGGGCGGCCAGCGCCCGAGCGAACACCTCGTCGAGGCTGCCGACGGCGTCGACGGTCTTCAGCTCACCGGCGTAGTAGTCCAGCAGTGGCGCAGTCTCGTCGCGGTAGACCTTGAAGCGGTTGCGGATGACTTCCTCGGTGTCGTCGGCGCGACCACGGCCTTTGAGACGCTCCACCAACTCGTCCTCCGGCACCCGGAACTCGACCACGGCGTCCAGCTTCAGACCGCGCTTGGCCAGCATCTCCTTGAGCGCCTCGGCCTGCTCGACCGAACGGGGGAACCCGTCGAGGATGAACCCGCCTGCCGCGTCGTCATGGTCGATACGGTCGTCGACCAGCGCGTTGGTCAACGTGGCCGGGACCAGGTCTCCGGCATCGAGATACTTCTTGGCCTCCACGCCGAGGGGGGTGCCATTGCTGATGTTGTGGCGGAACAGGTCGCCGGTCGAGATCTGCGGGATGCCGAGCTGAGCCGCGAGCTTCTCCGCCTGGGTTCCTTTTCCGGCGCCGGGGGGACCGAGCAAAACAATTCTCACTTGAGGAACCCTTCGTAGTTGCGCTGCATCAGCTGGCTCTCGATCTGCTTCACGGTGTCCAGGCCCACGCCGATCATGATCAGCACCGCGACACCACCGAACGGCAGGTTCTGCAGGGTGGCACCACCGCTACCGGCCTGCAGGAACACGTTCGGAAGAACGGCGATGGCGCCCAGGTAGATCGACCCCGGCAGGGTGATCCGGCTCAGCACGTAGCGCAGGTAATCGGCGGTCGGCTTGCCTGGGCGGATGCCCGGGATGAAGCCGCCGAACTTCTTCATCTCGTCGGCACGTTCCTCGGGATTGAACGTGATCGACACGTAGAAGTACGTGAAGAAGACGATCAACCCGAAGTAGATGGCGATGTGGGTGATGCTGGTCGGGTTCGACAGGTGATTGGCGACGAACGAACTCCACCAGCCGGTGCCCGGATTGCTGCGGCCGCTGTCGATCAGCTGTGTGATCAGCTGCGGTATGTAGATCAGCGATGACGCGAAGATGACGGGGATGACGCCGGCCTGGTTGACCTTCAGCGGCAGGTAGGTCGACGTTCCGCCGTACATGCGCCTGCCGACCATGCGCTTGGCGTACTGGACCGGGATGCGGCGCTGGCCCTGCTCGACGAAGACGACACCGACCAGGATGGCCAGCGCACCGATGCAGACGAAGGTGAAGACCAGGCCACCGCGGGCGTCCAGGATCATCTTGCCCTCGGACGGGATGCGGGCGGCGATACCGGCGAAGATCAACAGCGACATACCGTTGCCGATGCCGCGCTCGGTGACCAGCTCGCCCATCCACATGACCAGCGAAGCGCCTGCGGTCATGACCAGGACGATGACGACCAGGCCCCAGATCGAGGAGTCGTCGATGATCTCCAACGAGCAGCCCTGCAGCAGGGCGCCGTTGGCGGCCATCGCAACGATGCTGGTGGCCTGCAGAATTGCCAGCGCAACCGACAGATAGCGGGTGTACTGGGTCATCTTGGCCTGACCGGCCTGACCCTCCTTGCGCAGCTGTTCGAAACGCGGGATGACCACCGTCAGCAGCTGGACGATGATGCTCGCGGTGATGTAGGGCATGACGCCCACCGCGAAGATCGACAGCTGCAGCAGTGCGCCACCGGAGAACAGGTTGATCAGCGAGTAGATCTGCGCCGAGTCACCACCGGAGACCTGCTCGATGCACTGCTGGACGTTCGGGTAGTTCACGCCGGGCGACGGGACCGCCGCGCCGACGCGGTACAGCACGACCAAACCGAGAGTGAAGAGAATCTTCTTTCGGAGGTCGGCAGTCCGCAGCGACGAGATGAAAGCCGAAAGCACTCTTCCTCCTGCGCAGGCCGGCTTCGTTACGCGGCGTGCCGATGGGGCTGGGTCGTTACCAGCGTCTGGTTAAAGTCTCGCGCCGCCTAGCTGCGGTTTTGCAACCTACGCAGGCGTGCGTCAAACAGTCTACGAGAGTAACAGCTGTGCGCCGTCTGCCCGGTACCGATCATCGCCGGCATCGACGGTTCGACAGGAATCGACCGGCAGAGACTGCGGTCGCGAAATCCAGCCCCGCCCGGCGTTCGCGGGTGCGGCGATCAGCGGTCGCGACGACTCACGACAGACGGCGTGCAGAGTCCTAAGGCAGCGGAGCCTCGGGCACGGCGGGGCCGGGCAGAAACTGAACCGGTCCCGGCGGGATGTTCGTCCCCTCCGGCGGGGCGGTACCGGGCAGCGGCTGGCCGAGGTCGGCGATGTTCATCCGGCCCAGCGCGCCGTGCACCATCGCGTGGGTGGCGCGCAGTTCGTTCACGCGGTCGAACGGACCCGGTTGCATGGGATCGAGGGGGTACGGCGAGGTCGGCGCCGCGTCCGGACCGGGATTCTGGACCTGGAAGTTCAATGGGTTCAGGAACTGGCTTATGGCGAGCACCGAGGCATCGGGGGCCAGGGCCGGGGCAGATCCAGGTACCGAGGGCACCGCGTACTGACCGAGCATCAGCTCCTGTGTGTTCTGGGTGAGTGCGGCCACCGGCCCCTGCAGCGCCGGGCCGAGTGCCGATGCCGGCCCTGGGGGCGCCGGCACAGGATCGGCCGGGGGCGGCGCGGCCGGTGCCGGTGGCACCGGCGGGGCGGGCGGTCCGCCTGCGCCCGGGTCGGCGGAAGCGGTGGCCGAGGTGCACAGGGTGGCCGCGACAGCCGCGGCCACGGCCAGCGGCACGATGGCGCGCATCAGAAGACCTTCGCGACGCCGTAGTAGGCGACGATATCGTCGGCGTCGGTACCGGAGCTGGTCAGTACCGCATAGGACCGCAGCGACGACGCACCCACGCAGTTGTCCACCTTGATGTGCACGTCCTTCACGGTCACGCGGACTTCGTTGCCCTTGTAGGACTTCTTGTCCACCTGCACGTTGGTGACGGTGCCCGGTCGGGGTTCGACCTCGATCTGACCCGAGATGGGAAAGCTCAGCGCTCCGAAGTCGGAGAATCGGCCGCCGTTGTCGACGGCGATGTTGCCGCCGCTGACGCCGATGGAGCCGTTGAGCTTGACCTTGTCCATCTCGATACCGCAGCCGATCTGGTAGCCGACCTCCAAGGTGCCGCCCTTGACCGATCCCATGCCGCTGCCGGTGAAGGTGCCGCCGACCAGCCACTCCCGAGACGACAGCGATGTGGTCAGCGGTGCCACCGGCAGCTGGGTTTCCTCCTTGGCCAACACCGTCAGGGTCCGACCGTCCGGGGTGTGTGCGATTCCGGGAACCTCGGAGGCAACGGCGCCGGTATCGGGTGCCGGCCCGGGTACCGCCGGCGCGGACAGCGGATCGGCGCCCGGCGCCGCGGGATCGTCGGCCGGGTCGGCCGTCGCAACGGGGGTGATCGCCAGGGGTAGCGCGAGCGTCACGGCGATCGCGGCGAAACGGTGCAGGTTCATCAGACAGCCTCCATGTCGAAGTTCGAGTAGTTGCCGTCAGACGGCTTTGGTCACGCCGAGATAGGTGATGACGTCATCGGTGTTGTCGGTCGAGCTGGTGAGCGTGGCGTAGGACCTGATGAAGGACTGCCCGGCGCATCCGTCGATCTTGATCCGGAAACCGGTGATCGAGACGCGCGGGTTCTCACCCTTGAAGGACTTCTTGCCCACCGGCACGATGTTGACCGTCCCGGGCTTGAGGTCGATCTTCATCTGTTGGCTCAGGTTGGCCGTGACACCGATCGGAAAGAGGAACTCGGGTCGCAGGCCCGACTTGAAGCCGAACGGCGGGGTGATGAACGGCGAGATCCCGCCGCCGGTGATCGACTCGATATCGTCCTGGGCGATACCGCACCCGATCTGGTAACCGGCCTCCAACGTGCCGCCGGCCAACGCGGTGCTACCTGAGCCGGTGATCGCTCCGGTGAAGGTTCCGTTCACCAGGTACTCGCGTGAGGTGGGGGCGCCGGTCAGCGGGGCCACCGGCGCCAGCGACTCGTCCTTGCCGACGACATTGAGCACCCACCCGTCCGGTGTGGTGAGAACCCCGGGTGGAGCCGAGGGCATGGCGCCTGCCGGCGGCGGCGGGGCGTCCGTGGCGTCCGAACTCGCCGCAACGGGAGAGATCGCGGGGTCGGTCGACGGGTCTGCGAGAGCCGACCCGGCCCCGGTGACAGCGGCGACCATGCAGGCGGCCACCACCGCGGGAATACGCTGCCATTTCTTCGGTGTATTTGTCGCCAAGTAATGCATGAAATTCCCTCACTTTTGTCTGAAAAGACCGGCAATCTGATCCGAGATCTTTTCTTCATCGCGTGTCGGATCGGTAGATTGACGGTGAACAGTACAAGTCGTGATCACACCGCAGAAATGGCCATCAGCTGTTTATCTTCTGTCGAAAATCTGTGTAAAACCGGCATTTTCACAGTTTCGACGCGGAACGCGAGTTCACGACATGACCCCGCTCACAGCTGCTTGACCCGCGACGCCCGGACAGGATAAAAATCGCGCCGCACAGAAATGGGAATGAATATCCGAGCGTTTGCCCGATCGGCGCGCACTGCTTATATTGTCACTGCATTCGGCGCATTCACATCGGCGCATTCACATCAATGTCGGGAGAATTTCCGTGCTGAGCAGACCTGCCGCGAGGGCCGTTATCGCCCTTTCCATGACACTCATGCCGGCGACACTCGTCCCGGCGGTCGCGGGTGTCGCGACTGCCGAGCCCGCCCCCGCCGCTCCATCGGCACCGATTGATGCGCCGGCACCCGATACCGACCCGGCAAGCCCGACGTCGGCGGACCCCGCGGCCGCAGCCTGCCGACAGTTCACCTCGGCGCTGAACTACGCCACCACCAACTACGAGGACTTCGCCTACGCCACCGCAGGCACCGGCGACCATGTCGACTACAGCAAGCCCGATGTCGTCGACTCGAACACGACCGGGCGCACTGCACTGCGAGAAGCCGCCGCCACCGCCTTGACGGCCGGCCGCACGCCCGGGCTTCCACCAGATATCGGCGACCCGATGCAGGCCTGGTCGCTGCATGCCACGAAACTCCTCCTGGACATGGGTTTGCACCGTGGCGGCGACGCGCTCAACACTGCCGCCTCGCAGATGAACACCGACGCGCAGAACGCTCAGCTGGCCTGTGCAAGGACTGTCGCGCAACCGTGACCCGGTCGCCTGCGGGAGATCAGCGCGTTGGGCACGGTATGGGGACCGGCGTACAGTCGGTGGTGATATTTACGTCATCTAATCAATTGGCTCGACAAAGCCATTCGAGGAGGATCCATGGCACGCACCGACGGTGACACCTGGGACCTGGCCTCCAGCGTGGGCGCCACCGCGACGATGGTGGCCGCCGCCCGCGCCATGGCCTCGTCGGGACCCGCACCCGTGATCGACGACCCGTACGCCGCTCCCCTGGTACGCGCCGTCGGCGTCGACTTCTTCACCAAACTCGTCGACGGTGAGATCACCGAGTCCGAGCTTGGCGACGACCCACAGATGAACATCGCCCGCTTCGCCAACGGTATGGCAGCGCGCACCCGGTTCTTCGACGACTTCTACGCCGACGCGGTCGGTGCCGGCGTGCGGCAGGCGGTGATCCTGGCCGCCGGCCTGGATGCGCGCGCGTATCGGCTGGACTGGCCCGCAGGCACCGTGGTCTTCGAGGTCGACCAGCCAGAGGTCATCGAGTTCAAGACCCGCACCCTGGCCGACCTGGGGGCCAAGCCCACCGCAGACCGCCGCACGGTGGCCGTCGACCTGCGCGACGACTGGGTCGCCGCGTTGCGCTCGGCAGGTTTCGATCCGTCGGCTCCGACCGCATGGATCGCCGAGGGCCTGTTCGGTTATCTGCCGCCCGAGGCACAAGATCGGCTCCTGGAAGTCATCACCGAGCACAGCGCACCGGGCAGCCGACTCGCCGCCGAGGCCGTGCCGGGAATTTCCGAGGAGCAGCAGGAGCAGGCGCGTGAGCGCATGCAGGCCGTTCGCGACCAGTGGTCCGATCACGGCTTCGACCTGGACTTCAGCGAATTGGTCTATCTCGGCGACCGCACCGATGCCGACACCCATCTGGTCGAGCTCGGCTGGCAGACCTCCGCGATGACCACCAATGCGCTGCTGGAGCGCTACGGTCTGCCCGTTCTCGACGAGCAGGCGCAGTTCGGGCACCCGTCCTACATCACTGCGATCAAGCAGTAGGACCGGCGATGGTGCGTACCGAGGGCGACAGCTGGGACCTGGCATCCAGCGTGGGTGCCACGGCCACCATGGTGGCGGCCGGGCGGGCCATCGCCAGTGCGGCCGAGAATCCCCTCATCGACGATCCGTTCGCGGCGCCACTGGTGCGCGCGGTCGGCATCCCGGCCTTCACCATGATGGTCGACGGTTCGGTCGATCTGGCCGAGATCGCCCCCGAGTCCGCGAGTCAGGTGCGGTCGAACATCGATGAGATGGCCGTGCGGACGAAGTTCTTCGACGACTACTTCATGGCCGCCGGCGAACTCGGTATCCGCCAGGCGGTCATTCTCGCCGCGGGCTTGGATGCGCGTGCCTATCGGCTCCCGTGGGCCGACGGCACCACCGTCTATGAGGTCGACCAACCGGAGGTCATCGAGTTCAAGACCCGCACCCTGGCCGATCTCGGTGCCGCACCGACCGCCGAGCGGCGCACGGTGCCGGTGGACCTGCGCGACGACTGGCCCGCCGCGATGCGGGCCGCCGGACTCGATCCCGACCAGCCGACGGCATGGTGCGCCGAGGGGCTGTTGATCTACCTACCCCCCGAGGCTCAGGACCGGCTGTTCGACAACATCCACGCGCTCAGCGCATCCGGAAGCACCGTGGCCACCGAATTCGTGCCAGGTATGAAGGATTTCGATCCGGAAAAGGCGCGCGCCGCGGCCGCAACATTCAGCAAGCTGGGCCTTGAGATGGACATGCCGTCCTTGGTCTATCGGGGTGAACGCACCTCAGCCGCAGACTATCTGGGGGCGCGCGGCTGGCGGATGACGCAAACACCCAGAGCCGACCTGTTCACTCGCTACGGCCTTGCCAAGCCTGATCTCGGTGCCGGCGATGTCTTGGGCGAGATCGTCTACATCAGCGGGCGGTTGAGCTGACCTGGTAGTCCAGCGGCGCCGGTGCCGCCGCGGTCCCGGGAGTCTGGCTGCCGTCGATGGGGCACCGCGCGGTTTCGGGCATCCCCGCCAAGGCGGCCGCACCGATCGCACACGCCGCCATCATGTAGAACGCCGGGACGAGGTTGGTGCCGGTCGCACCGATGAGCCACTCGTTGACCGCGGGCGCCGTTCCGCCGAAGATCGACGTCGACACGTTGTAGGCGATGGCGAAGCCGGCGAACCGTACCCGGGTCGGGAACATCGCCGGGAAGGTGGCCGAAATCGTGGCCAGCTGTGGCACATACAGCAGACCGAGCACTGCGAATCCGATGATAGCTCCGACCGGACCGGTGCCCATCAACATGAACATCGGCACCCCGGCCACGAACAACCCGGCGAGCGAGAACCACCATAGTGGCTTGCGGCCCCATCGGTCGGAGAGCATGCCGGCAAGCGGTAGGAAAACCATCATCGACACCATCCCGATGATGGGAACCACCAGCGACACATCCTTCGACAGACCGATCGTGCCTTCCAGATACGTTGGCATATAGGTCAACAGCGTGTAGTTGACGACATTCAACGCCACCACCAGCGCGCCGAGACGCACAATGGGTCGCCAGTAGTCGGAGATCAGTTCCCGAAACTGAGTCGTGGTATCGGCGGCCGTGTCGTCGGATTCGGCCGCCTGTTTGAACACCGGTGTCTCGTCGAGGCGCGAGCGCAGATACACCCCGATCAGGCCGAGCGGTGCCGCGACCAGGAAAGGCAGCCGCCACCCCCATGCGCTCATCTGATCCTCACTGAGCACCAACGAGCAGCCGAGCATCAGCGATGCTCCCAACGAAAACCCGGCAAGCGTCCCGAATTCGAGATAGCTGCCGAAATACCCGCGTCGACGCGACGGCGCATACTCGGCCATGAAGGTCGCCGCCCCGCCGTACTCGCCGCCGGTCGAGAAACCCTGCACCATCCGCAGGAACACCAACAGCACCGGGGCCCACATCCCGATCGCAGCGTAAGACGGGACGAGGCCGACACCAAGGGTGGCGCCTGCCATCAGCAGAATCGTCAGCGCCAGAACATGTTTGCGCCCGATCCGGTCACCCAGCGGCCCCCAGACGAAGCCGCCCAGCGGACGAACCAGGAACGACACCGCGAAGGTCATCAGCGCCAGGAGGGTGGCCTGCTGGGTGTCCCCGGGAAAGATCGCCATCGAAATATAGGTGACGCCAAAGGCGTAGATACCGTAATCGAACCACTCGGTGGCATTTCCGATGGCTGAGGCGGCCACTGCGCGCCTGACTTCCCCTGGCGACGGGTCGGTAGCGGCGGTGGACGTGTCCACTGGTGAAATCACCCCTTCGTCGGACGCACGGGCCCGGCGCCCCCGCGTCCCTAGGCCTGTGCCCGACACTTCGGGGCGCTAAACATCACCTCCGCTGACCGCGCCGAGCGCCTCATCCAGAGTGGCGAAGAGGCCCACGACGTCGGCGATACCGACGAGCCTGAGCGGCCGGCTGGTGGCCGGTCCGTCGGCGACCACGGCGAAGCGGGCTGCCGGGGTGATATCGGCGTGGGCGGCCATCAACACGCCCATCCCCGCCGAGGAGAGAAAATCCACGCCGCCCAGGTCGACGACCACCGCGTGCGGAGACGCGGCCGCGGCGTCGGCGATGGCCGCCGCCAGCTGCGGAGCAGTCACCGAGTCCACGGTCCCGGCGACTGCCACCACCGTGACGGTGCCGACCTGCCGCTTCCCGATATCGCAGTGGGATCCGCTAACCATCCGGACCTCCGACAGATGCATCTGTGTAACGCATAGCTGACACCTCCACTGTGTTGGATCGGATTGCTGCGCAGAGCAACTGCTCGTAGCTGTCCACGGTGCGCGCGCAGTCGAGACGTTCCCGCGCCGACTCGGCCACCGCGCGCCGGTCGACTGCACCCATCGAGGTGACCGCTGTCGCGAGCCGATCGACCACCCCCGCGCCCGGGTCGACCAGCACGCCACCGACACCACTGACGACCTCGGCCAGACCACCTCGACGCACACCGGCCACCGGCGTCCCGCACATCTGGGATTCGGCGGCCACCAGGCAGAACGGCTCCTCCCAGCATGGCGTCACCAGCGTTGCCAGACTGGCACCGTACATCTGCGCGAGCTCCGAATCATCTAGTTGCCCAAGGTATTCGACCTGACCGCCGAGCATCGGCCTGATGACCTCGGCGAACCATCGGGGATCTGCGACGGGTCCGGCCAGCCGCAACGGTAGGCCGGCTGCCCGCGCCGCGGCAATGGCGATATCGGCACCCTTCTCCGGGGTGAGGCGGCCGGCCCAGGCCAGGCTGTCGCCGCCGGGACCGGCCGGGAAGGCCTGCGAATCGGCGCCATTGGGGATCACCTCCACCCGAGTCAGGGTCTCCCACTGCGCACGCAGCGCCGCGCTGACGGCCACCATGTGCGCGTCCGGGCCGGCCAACCAGGCGCCGATCTCCATCCACGGAAAGGGCGGGGTGTGCAATGTGGTGACCACCGGCACCGGCAGTGCGGGCGTGAGCGCCAACGGCAACTGATGCAGGCTCTGATTCAACACGATATCGATATCGTTCCTGCCCAGCAGATCTCGCATCACGGCCAGATAGGCGACCTGGTCGTCGAGAAAGCCAGGCTCCGGCAGGTTCGGATCCTGCGACGCCACGACCGACAGGTCCGGCCTGTCGGGCATGACATGAACCCGGTCGGCCAGCAGTCGGTCGGTACCGGCGCGGGCCCACAACTCGACCCGGTGACCACGAGCCCGCAGACCGCCGGCCAGGATCGCGGTGAAGCGCTCCTGGCCACCGGCATAGGGCGCGGAGACAGGGTTACGCGACGGGCCGATGACGGCGATGCGCATCAGATCACCTCCTCCCCCAGTTCGGCATCCAGTTCAGCCAGGAATGAGGCGTAGCCACCCTCGACGCGTGAGTCGATGCGGCCGGAGGTGCGCACGCTGGTGCGATGGGTCGCCACCCATCGCGGGGTGATCGCACGAATACGCTGCACCAGTTTCACGTCCTCCCCGGTCGTGCATTCGGGGAATCCGCCTGCGCGCAGATAGATGTCGGCGCGA
This sequence comes from Mycobacterium sp. VKM Ac-1816D, assembly GCF_000416385.1. Classification (NCBI taxonomy): domain Bacteria; kingdom Bacillati; phylum Actinomycetota; class Actinomycetes; order Mycobacteriales; family Mycobacteriaceae; genus Mycobacterium; species Mycobacterium sp. VKM Ac-1816D. The sequence continues at coordinate 276,490 of NZ_AOHQ01000131.1, read as the reverse complement.
AATCCGAGGTTGGCGCCATGCACATGAGGGTGGCCTTCGGTCAAGTCGTGGCGACGCACCCAGCGGCGGTACATGTCCGGCCCAAGCCCGGCCGGAACGGCCGTCCCGATGACCGCGTCGATGCCTTCGCCGGCCATGGTGAGCTGACGCGTCAGCCAGTGTTCGGGCACCACGGTGTCGGCATCGGTGCAGGCGACCCAGATCGTGTCGAGATCACACCCGCGGCCGACGGCGCGGTTGATCGCCGCCGCGGTACCCACCCTCCGCGCCGTACCGACCACACAGGTATCGGTGCTCAACAGCTGAACACCGAATCGCGCGGCCAGCGGTCCGGTGTCATCGGTGCAACAGTCGAGCACGACCGTGATCGACCACGTGGTCCCCGGAATCTCGGCACCGAGAATCGCACCGGCGCGCACGATGCTGTGCAGGCAATCGGTGATGTGCTGCTGCTCGTTTCGGGCGGGTATCACCACCTCGACATGGCGGATGACGGTCATGATGCGCCGCGGTACTCCCGGTACACCGACACCGGTTCACCCCAGACTTCGACGATCAGGTCGACGTCCTCGTAGCGTGCGCGCAGGGGAAGATCCATCAGCGCGGCCGCTTGCCGGTGCACTGCCCGACCGTCGAGCGGGATACCACGGGTGGGTCCACGCCAGTGTGCCAACACGATCTCACCACGGACGGTGAGCCGCCGCCGAGCGGCCCGCAGCGTGGCGACCAGTTCCGGTCCGTCGAGGAAGTATCCGACCTCGGAAAGGATGATCGCATCGAAGCGTTCGTTCGGAAGGTCCGCCGGGACCGCGCCGCAGATCCAGCGCACGGCATCGGTTTTCTGGCGGGCCACCTGGAGGGCGCGCGCACTGGCGTCGAGTGCCACCACGGTGTCGGCGCGCCCGATCAGTTCCTCCGACAGCTGTCCCGTCGCGCATCCGATCTCCAACACACGCTGGTAGCGCTCCCTGCCGAGGCAGGCCAGCACCAAGCCCAGTCGGCGTCGCTCATAGACGAAATCATCCAGATGCCAGGGATCCTCGGTCCCGGTGAGCATGGCATCGAACGGCTCGGCCACATCATCTCGGGCGCGAGGACCGATGACGTGACCGGCCACCCGACGTGCGAGATCGGGGTCTGCCGGCAGCAGCACCGTCTCGAACGCCCGATGGGCACGGCGCAGCATGGAGGGTCCGACGATCGGCGCATCTTCGGATGCATCCAATTGGCTTGTGTAGCAGCCGATGGCCGACTCCTTGGCCCGCAGGCCGGCGAGTGTGGGCGACAGCGTGCGCACCCGACTCCACTGCAGGTCCTCCGGCGTGGCCCAGTGCCACAACCAGACCGGGTAGTTCAGCAGGGTGGCCGAGCAAGCCCGGGCTACCGCCTCGGCCGCGCGGGCGGCAGCATCGTGATCGGAGTGCCCGTCGCATTCGGCTGGGGCGAGCAGCACGGTGTGCGAGTCGACCAGCTCGGCCAGCCGACGGGCCAGCTCCTGTTCTGCGGCGGGTAGACCACCGTCGGGCAGATCCCACCACACGGCCTGCACGTGTGCGCCCAGCGTGGCCATGGCGCGCTCGGCCTCGATGCGTCGCGGCGTCGACCCCGGACCCCGACCGCCGTGGGTCGCGAAAACAACGATGACCTCGACATCCTCGGCGCCCAGGTCGGCCAGCGTCGCCCCCAGCGCCAGCGTCTCGTCGTCGGGATGCGGTGCCAGCACGACGACCCGGGCACAGCGGCGGGTGAGCGTGTCGAGATCCAGTCGCGCAACATCGTCCCAGCCGGCGGCCAGTAGCCAGGTCGGCTCGTCGGTACCTGCCTCCCGATGGGTGAACGGGCGGGCCTCAACCACGGCGGGCCTGCCCCGCCGCCACCACGAGTTCACCGAGATAGGCAAGATCGCGCGGCCCGTGGTGCTGACGCAGGTAGACGGTCAGGTCGGCGACGCGCCGGGCGTAGGACTCCTCGCCGACCAACGGGCCCGGTCCGAGCACGTATCCGGCATCGCGCACGGTGTTCTCACATGTTCGTGCCACGACTGCCCGGACTCGCTGGGCCAGCAGCGCCGCCGAGCCGGTCGCATCGTCGATGGCCGCCGCGGCGTGCAGTAGGCAGGCCTGTGCGGCGAACATCTCTTCGTCGATGCTGCCCAGCTGGGAGAGCGCGATCGGCGAGGCGTGGTGTTCCTCGACATGCCGTTGCACCCGCTCCCGCACGCCGAGCGCGATGCCGAACCATACTGCCGCGACACCGATTCCACCCCAACCGAACCCCGGTCGGTCCAGATACCATCCCGGACCGCCGAGCGGTGTCGCAGGAAGGTCGTTCACGGCGATCGGCCCACTCGGGATGGCCACCAGACCACGAGAAACCCACTGCGTCGGAAGCACTTCGACGTGTCGCGGGTCCAAGCGCACCGCGAATGCCTGCTGGCCGGCGCCCGGGACCTCCGCGGTGACCACGGCGTGCGACAGCCGGCCGGCCAGCGAGCACCACGCTTTCGTTCCGCTGAGCACCCACCCCTGCGCGCCACGGTGGGCGGTGAGCCCGAAACCTCGCGCGCCGGCGGCGTATACGCCCCAGGTGGAACCCTCCTCAGCGGGCACACCCGCCTGGTGCAGGATGGCGCGTGCGTCCAGATGCGGTTCCACGATGCGGGCCAATGACGCGTCGACCACGCCGAGGGTCACCAGCACCCGCAGATAGTCCAGCGTGTGTCCGTCACCGGGGCGGTGCCCGGACAGCTCCGTGGCGATCCCCAGCGCGGCGGACACGTCGACCGGCCCATCGGTGGGGACCGACAGGCGCGTTCTCAGTTTTTCGTCGACAAGCTGATGCACTGAGTCGATTGAACGGGGCGGACCGCCCTGCGGACTACACCCCTAGGGGTGGATCCGGACCACATCGGGCTGGAAATCATGTGTCATCCCCCACGCGACGGCCTGCGACCGACGGGTCACGCCCAGTTTGCGGTAGGTGGATCGGACGATGGATTTCACGGTGTTGATCGACAGGTAACACCGCTCGGCGATCTCGTTGTTGGTGCGACCCTGCGTGATCAGCGCCAGCACCTCGGCTTCCCTGGCGGACAGACCCACGTCCCGCCCCGGCCACGCCATCGGCATGGACATGCTGCCGTCACCGCGCTCGACGATGGTCTCCCCGGCGTGGATGCGTTCCAGGCAGCTGACGAGCCGTTCCACCGGTAGGGATTTCGCCAGGTAGCCGTGCACACCGCCGGCCAGCGAGCGGTCTATCAGCAACTGGTCGATGTTCCAGGAATAGACGACCACCCGGCCGATGTGGTTGTTGCCCACCAGATCGGTGACGTCGGTGCGGTCACCCTGCGCTGCGGCGAAGGTGTCCCAGATGATCACGTCGACGGGGATCTGTACCTCGGTGCGGGAGTCGAGTTCGACGATGCGCACGCGGTCGGCATAGGGCTGCAACAACGCGGCAAGGCCCGCGACGATCAACTCGTAATCGTTGACGATCGCCAATGTCACCGGCGAACTGCTCATGGAGTCCGCCTTTCGCCCGACCGGTTCCGCCGCGATAACGATAGACCCATTCCCTTCGGGTCTTCAGCCGGTAGGCCTACCGATCAGAACCGGTAACCACCCAACCAGAGGGCATGCGCTCCGGTCAGGTCCCGTTCGGCCTGGTCGAAGGCGCCCACCACCGACCGGCCCAGCACCGCGCCGACCGCCTGGGGCAGCGTCGCGGCGACAGGCTGCGAAGAAGGCTTGGGCCGCAACATATCCAGCACAGATGAGCCCGGATAGGTGAGCACCCGCACCTGCTCGTCGGCATCGAACCCGGCACGCGCCTTGGCCCGGTCGATCGCGGTGTGCAACCCGCCGAGGGTGTCCACCAGACCCCGCTCTCTGGCGTCGGCGCCGGTCCACACCCGGCCGCGCGCCACGGCGTCGACCGCATCGACGCTCATCTTGCGGCCCTGGGCAACCCGCTCGACGAAGTCCGTGTAGAACAGGTCTGCTTCGGCTTCCACCTGTGCATACTGTTGCGGCGTGAACGCCGCGTCGGCCGACCATGCGTCGGCATTGGCGTTCGTGCGCACCGAGTCCGACCCGACGCCCAGCTTGTCCTTGAGCCCCCGCGTGACGAGCTTGCCGGTCACCACGCCGATCGACCCGGTGATGGTGCCCGCGTTCGCGACGATCTCATCGGCCGCCATCGAGACGTAGTAGCCACCGGAGGCCGCCACCGAACCCATCGAGGCCACCACCGGTTTACCCGCCTCACGCGCCCGCACGACCTCGCGCCATATCGTCTCCGAGCCCGTCACCGAGCCACCGGGGCTGTCGACACGCAGCACGATCGCGGACACCTCGTCATCAGCGGCCGCTTCCCGAATCGCCGCCGCGATGGTGTCCCCGCCGGCACTGGAGTTGCCGAACGGCAGCACCTGCGGTCCCCCGCGCCCGCTGACGATCGGGCCGTGCAAGGTGACCACCGCGATGGTGGGCTTCTTGCGCCCGGGCATCGACGGTCCCGGCTTGGCAGAGGTGGCGCGCGCATAGCGCGACAGGTACAGCCGCGGCGCGGTGTCCGGTCCGTCTGCCGTCGCTGCCGCCCCAGCCAACTCGCTGATCCGCGCATAGGCCTCATCCCGGAAGCCGATCCGGTCGATCAGACCGCCGGTGACGGCGTCGGCCCGCAGCAGCGGCGCCCTGTCGGCGAGCGCGTCGACCGCAGCGACCTCCAGGCCACGGGCGTCGGCCACTGCCGCAGTGACCTGCGTGTGCAGACTGCCGATCAGCGCCTCATCGGCTTCGCGGTGCGCGTCGGTGTAACTGTCCTGCGTGAAGAGGTTTGCTGCCGACTTGTATTCGCCGCGCGCGACGAACTGCGCCTCGACGCCGGCCTTGCCGAGTGCGTCGCGCAGGAACAGCGCGTTGGTGGCGAACCCGATCAGCCCGACGGTGCCCGACGGCTGCATCCACACCTCACCGAACGCCGAGGCCAGGTAGTACGACAGCGTGCCGGGGTAGGTCTCTGCCCAGGCCAGGGTGGGCTTGGCCGCAGTGAAGGCCAGGACCGCATCGCGCAGCTCCTGGATCGGTCCTGGCGGGGCGGCGGACAGTTGGATCCGGCCGATGAGCCCGGCGACCCTGTCATCCTCGGCGGCGCGGTGGATGGCCGCGACGGCCTGGCGCAGTGTCAGGGGTTTGCCGCCCAGGTTGATGAGCATCAATGGGTCGAACCCGACGGTCTCCGGCGGGGCGAGCTGGAGGTCGAGTTCGAGCACACAGCCGCGCGGAACTCCGTTGTGGCGGGCCGTGTCGACCTTGCGGATCAGGTCGCGGACATCCTCCGCGTCAGGCAGGAGGCCGGGCAGATTGGTCAGCAGTCCGAACATCTATCGAGCCTACCGGCGGGCGCGGGGCCGGCCCGTTCGCCGAGTGTGAAACGTCGACGGCGCCGGCTACCTGGCTTCAGCCGACCAACGCCCTACCGCGATCTTGCTGAACCCACGTACCCACACAGGCCCACCGAGCTACCTGGCTTCAGCCGACCAACGCCCTACCGCAGCCTGACTGAACCCACGCACAGATCGGCCGACAACGCAAAAGGCCCCTGCCGAAGCAGGGGCCTTCTGACGTGGAGCGTGGTCTTACAGTTCGGTGGCCGAACCGCCTGCGGCGGTGATGGCCTCGCGGGCGCTGCCGCTGAACTTGTTGGCGGTGACGTCGACCTTGACGGTCAGCTTGCCGTCGCCGAGCACCTTCACCAGGGTGTTCTTGCGAACCAGGCCCTTGGCTACCAGCTCGTCGACACCGATGGTGCCCCCCTGCGGGAACGCCTTGGCAATATCGCCGACGTTGACGACCTCGTAGGCCACCCGGAAGCGGTTCTTGAAGCCCTTGAGCTTCGGCAGCCGCATGTGGATCGGCATCTGGCCACCCTCGAACGTCGCGGGGACGTTCTTACGGGCCTTGGTGCCCTTGGTACCGCGGCCGGCGGTCTTGCCCTTGGAGCCTTCACCGCGACCGACGCGGGTCTTGGCGGTCTTGCTGCCCGGGGCCGGCTTCAGGTCGTGAAGCTTGATAACACTCATCGTCCTAGACCTCCTCAACCGTGACGAGGTGATGCACGGTCTTGATCAGACCGCGCGTCTGTGCGTTGTCCTCACGGACGACGGACTGGCGGATCTTCCGCAGGCCGAGGGTCCGCAGGCTTTCGCGCTGCTTCCAGCGTGCACCGATGGTGCCGCGCACCTGGGTGATCTTGAGCTCTGCCATGACTATGCGCTTCCTTCACGAGCCGCGGCGGAAGCCACGGCCTCGGCCTCGCGGCGGGCCTTGAGCATGCCGGCCGGGGCGACGTCCTCGATGGACAGACCGCGACGGGCCGCCACCTCTTCGGGACGCTGGATCATCTTCAGCGCGGCAACGGTGGCGTGCACCACGTTGATCGCGTTGTCGCTGCCCAGCGACTTGGCCAGGATGTCGTGCACGCCGGCGCATTCCAGCACCGCACGCGCCGCACCGCCGGCGATCACACCGGTACCGGGGCTGGCCGGACGCAGCATGACGACACCCGCTGCGGCCTCACCCTGAACCGGATGGACGATGGTGCCGCCGATCAGCGGAACCCGGAAGAAGTTCTTGCGAGCCTCTTCGACGCCCTTGGCGATGGCGGCCGGAACTTCCTTGGCCTTGCCGTAGCCGACACCGACCATGCCGTTGCCGTCGCCGACGATGACCAGCGCGGTGAAGCTGAAGCGCCGACCACCCTTGACCACCTTGGAGACGCGGTTGATGGTGACGACGCGCTCGATGTAGTTGCTCTTCTCGCCACGGTCGTCGCCGCGACCGCGGCCACCGCGGTCGTCGCGTCCTCGGCCGCCACGATCGCCGCGGCCACCGCGATTGTCCTGCGCCGAACCGGCGCCAGCCTGGTCGGCCATCATGCAGTCCTCTCGTTGTCAGTCATCAGAATTTCAGCCCGCCTTCGCGCGCGGCATCGGCCAGCGCGGCGATCCGGCCACCGTAGGTGTAGCCGCCACGGTCGAAGACGACCGTCTCGACTCCGGCAGCCTTGGCGCGCTCGGCGATCAGCTGACCGACCCGCACGCTCTGTGCCTTCTTGTCGCCGTCGACCGCACGGACATCGGGCTCGATGGACGAGGCCGCCGCGACGGTGACGCCGGCGTGGTCGTCGATCAGCTGCACGTGGATGTGGCGTGCCGACCGGTTGACCATGAGACGCGGGGTGTCCGCGGTGCCTTCGACCTTCTTGCGCAGACGCGCATGACGGCGGATGCGGGCGTTCCGACGGGTCTCGGAGATGTTCTGCCCCACCGGCTTCCGGGTGGGAGCTTCAGTCTTCGTGGTAGCCATGGGTTACTTACCTGTCTTTCCGACCTTGCGGCGGATCTGCTCACCCTCGTAACGCACGCCCTTGCCCTTGTACGGGTCGGGGCGACGCAGACGACGGATCACCGCGGCGATCTGGCCGACCTTCTGCTTGTCGATGCCCGTGATCGAGAACTTCGTGGGTGTCTCGACCGCGAACGTGATGCCCTCGGGCGCTTCGATGAGGACCGGGTGGCTGTAGCCGAGCGCGAACTCCAGGTTCGAGCCCTTGAGCGCGACGCGGTAGCCGACACCGAAGATTTCCATCTTGCGGGTGTAGCCCTCGGTCACACCGGTGACCAGATTGGCCACCAGCGTGCGGGACAGCCCGTGCAACGAACGGCTGCGCCGCTCGTCGTCCGGACGGGCCACCACGATGGCGCCATCGTCGTTACGCGAGACCTCGATCGGCTCGGCGATGTCCAGGGTCAGGGTGCCCTTGGGGCCCTTCACCGAGACGTTCCGACCGTCGATGGTGACGTCGACTCCGGCAGGAACCGGAACCGGCTGCTTTCCAATACGCGACATGTTCTCGTCCCCCTACCAGACGTACGCGAGGACTTCGCCGCCCACGCCCGATCGAGCTGCCTGGCGGTCGGTGAGCAAACCTGAGGACGTGGAGATGATCGCCACGCCCAGGCCGCCGAGCACCCGGGGCAGATTGGTGGATTTTGCATAGACCCGCAGGCCGGGCTTGCTGACCCGGCGCAGGCCTGCGATGGAGCGCTCACGGCTGGGGCCGTACTTGAGCTGCACCACAAGTGCCTTGCCGACCCGAGCATCCTCGGTGCGGTAATCGGAGATGTAGCCCTCGGTCTTGAGGATCTCGGCGATGTTGGCCTTGATCTTCGAGTGGGGCAGAGTCACCTCGTCGTGATACGCCGAATTGGCGTTACGCAGACGCGTCAAGAAGTCTGCGATGGGATCGGTCATCGTCATGACAGCCGGTACACCTTCCTCGCGGCGGTTCCCAGTCAGGGCCTACCGTGTTAATCAGTAATGAATGCTGGTTACCAGCTGGACTTCTGCACACCGGGCAGTTCGCCCGCATGCGCCATCTCCCGCAAGCAGATACGGCACAGGCCGAACTTGCGGAACACCGCGTGGGGACGACCGCACCGGTTGCACCGGGTGTAGGCGCGCACTGCGAACTTGGGCTTCTTGTTGGCCTTGTTGACCAGAGCCTTCTTTGCCATTGCTCAGTTCTCCTTGAACGGGAAGCCCAGAGCGCGCAGCAGCGCACGGCCTTCGTCGTCGTTCGTCGCCGAGGTGACGACGGTGATGTCCATGCCACGGGGGCGATCGATGGAGTCCACGTCGATCTCGTGGAACACCGACTGCTCGGAAAGGCCGAAGGTGTAGTTGCCGCTGCCGTCGAACTGCTTGGGGCTCAGGCCGCGGAAGTCGCGGATACGCGGGAGGGCGATCGAGACCAGGCGGTCCAGGAACTCCCACATCCGGTCGCCGCGCAACGTGACGCGGGCGCCGATCGGCATGCCCTCGCGCAGCTTGAACTGGGCGATGGACTTACGCGCCTTGCGGATTTCCGGCTTCTGACCGGTGATCAGCGCGAGGTCGTTGACCGCACCGTTGATCAGCTTGGCGTCGCGGGCGGCGTCACCGACACCCATGTTCACGACGACCTTGACCACGCCCGGGATCTGCATCACGTTGGCGTAATCGAACTCTTTGTTGAGCGCGTCCTTGATCTCTTCGCGGTAGCGCTGCTTCAGCCGGGGCTGAACCTTGGCGGAGTTTTCTACTGTGGTCATTCTCAGATGTCCTTGCCGTTGCGCTTGGAGACCCGGACCTTCTTGCCGGACTCCTCGTCGACGCGGTAGCCGATGCGGGTCGGGTTGCCATCGGAGTCGATGACCATGACGTTGGAGACGTGGATCGGCGCTTCCTGCGTGACGATGCCGCCCGAGGAGGCGCCCCGCTCGTTCTGCGACTGCGCGGTGTGCTTCTTGATCCGGTTCACACCTTCGACCAGAACCTTCTCGCGGGTCGGGTAGGCCTCGATGACCTTGCCCTTGGCGCCCTTGTCCTTACCGGAGATGACGAGCACGGTGTCGCCCTTGTGCACCTTCATTACAAAACCTCCGGGGCCAGCGAAACGATCTTCATGAACTTCTTCTCGCGCAGCTCACGACCGACGGGCCCGAAGATGCGGGTACCGCGCGGGTCGTTGTCGTTCTTGATGATGACGGCGGCGTTCTCGTCGAACTTGATGTAGCTGCCGTCGGCGCGGCGGCGTTCCTTGACGGTGCGCACCACCACTGCCTTGACGACGTCGCCACGCTTGACGTTGCCGCCGGGGATGGCGTCCTTGACGGTCGCGACGATGATGTCGCCGATACCCGCATAGCGCCGCGACGAGCCACCGAGCACCCGGATGCACAAGATTTCCTTGGCACCCGTGTTGTCGGCGACCTTGAGCCGCGATTCCTGCTGAATCACTCGATCTCCTGACCTGGTTTTGTATGCACGCCAGATACCGACCTGGACGTACGCGGTCTTTGTCACTTCAGGGCACGCAGGGCTGACAGTAAAACTGCACACGCCAGCCGAGGTCTGCCCGAGGCAACCCCTACATAGTAGGTGAGCACGTGCTTTGCACCAAATCGTCGCCGATACCCCGGCGACTTCGGTCGGATTCCGTGCGCCGACGGCACCGAACCTCACCCGAAACGCACGTCAGCGGCCGTTGCTGCGCTCGGCAGCGGCGGCAGCGGCCAGCACCAAGGCGTCGGCGTGTCGGGCACCCACGATCTGCAGACCGCACGGCGCGCCGCCGGCCCATCCGGCGGGCACCGAGATGGCCGGCTGGCCGGTCAGGTTGAAAGGGTAGGTCACCGCGAGCGCACCCCAGTGGTCCACCTCGTGGCCGTCGATCTCGGTCGGCATCGGTCCCTCGGCATCGAATGCGGGTACCTGCGTGGACGGTGTCAGCAGCAGGTCCATCTGCTCGAACGCGTCGGCGGTGGCCGCCACCAGCCTGGCCCGTGTCTCGTGTGCCTGCAACAGCGTCGACACGGTCAACTCACGCGCGGCGTCGACATAGCGGCGCACCGACGCGTCGACCTCGACATCGCCGGGGCCACCGGAGCCCGCCGCGGCAACGGCGGCGTACACATCTGGTGCCGACAGCACCCGAAAAGCCGCGGCACAGTCTGGATCTATCGGGACCTCGACGCTCACCCGCACCGCACCGGTGGTCGCGAGAAACCGCTGCGCGGCCACCTCCGCCACCGCCGCAACCTCGGGATCGCACGGCGCACCGCCCAGCGTGGGCAGGAACGCCACCCGCAGGCCACGCAGGTCGATCTCGTCCAATGCGGCCTCCAACAGCGGAGCGGGAACCGACGCGCGGTCGGCGGGATCGAGACCGGTCACACTGTCGAGCACCCGGGCGGTATCGCGCACCGTGGTGGTCAGCACCCCGTAGTGATCGTTGTCGGCGACCCCGCTATGTCGGGGCCCGCGCGGGACCACACCGTAGGTCGCCTTGAACCCGACGAGCCCGCAATAGGCGGCTGGAATCCGTAACGACCCCGCTCCATCGGTGCCGGTGGAGAAAGGCACCATCCCGGCTGCCACGGCCGCCGCCGATCCGCCACTGGAGCCACCAGGTGTCAACCGTGGATTCCACGGGTTGCGGGTCACCCCGTGCAACGGGGAGGCAGTGAACGACGCCCGGCCGAACTCCGGCGAGGTGGTCAACCCGACGGGGACCGCGCCGGCGCCCACCGCACGGTTAACCAACGTGCTCGTGTGATCGGCGATCCGCCCTTCATAGAGCCGACTCCCCATCGCGTAGGGCCAGCCGAACACCGCGTGCAGCTCTTTCACGCCCATCGGCACGCCGGCAAGCGGACCGGGATCCTGACCGGCAGCCACGATCCGGTCGATCTCGGTGGCCCTGGTCATGGCGCCGTCGCGATCCACGTGCACGAACGCATTGAGCTCGGGGTCGGCGGTCTCGATGGCACACAGCGCCTCGGCGACCACCTCGCGGGCGCTGAGCCGTCCGGATCGGACCCGCTCCGCGGTGTCCACCACCGGTGAACCAACTGTCCGGGAAAATGCCGCGGTCACAACATCACCACTGCCGCAACGGATGTCGCCACCAATAGTCCGGTCACGACCGGTATGAACAGGCGTCGGGCGAGATCGATCACCGATACTCCGGTGAGGCCTGCCACCACGATCAGCGAGGACCAGATCACCAACGTTCCGCCACCCGTCCAGCTCGCCCCGTTCTGCGCGATCGCGGCCAGGGTCGCCACATCGGCTCCCGAGTTCTCCCCCAGTGAGGCGGCCAGCGATCCGGTGAACGGTAGGCCAGGCCAACCGCTGCCGTCGAGACCTATCACCATGCCGATGACCAACATCGCAAACGCCGCGATGACCGGTATCGCCGGGATCAGCGGTTGCACCCTGGACACCGCGTCGAGGAGAAATGCCGGCGCCGCGACGTCCTCGGGCAGGCCGAGGATGGTCCCCGAGTAGTCCGACAGCCCGATGTAGACGAAGCCGGCGACCGGAATGACCATTCCCATGGTGCGGAACGAGAAGGCGATGCCGTCGGTGAAGTGGTCACCCACCTCGGCCAGCCACCCGTGCCGCACAGAGATGACGGACACCGCCACCAATGCCAGCGCCGCCGTGCCACCCACCAGCGGGGCGCCCAATCCTTCGTCGATATTGGGCAACCAATTGGTGAACCGGCCGAGCAGCATGAACAGCAGCAGCGCTGCGAACAGTGTCGGAATCGCCACCGCGATGACGCGCGCGGCCCCCGAAACCCGCTGGGAATCCGATGTTTCGGTGGCGACGCGGACCGCGGAGGGGTCGGTAGCGGCGGCCGCGGCATCGTCGGGTCCACCGCCCTCGGCGACCGCCTGGACCGGAAGGACCACGGCCGCCGCGGCCGCGGGGGTGAGCATTTTGGTTCGGACGTCGCGGAGATAGGCGACGGTCAGGGCCACCACCCCGGCGATCAGCGCGATGATGGTGGCGCGGATCGCGATCGATCCGGCTGACACATCGGCACCGTCGGCCGACAACGAGGGGGCCACGCCCATGATGAGGTCCGAGCTGAGCGCCATGCCCTGACCGGTGATGGCGATCGCCAATGCCGCACCGAAAGGCGGCAATCCCACCCGTACCGCCGCGGGCAGCAGGATCGCCGCGATCAACGGCAGGACCGGGGTCGGCCAGAAGGACAGCGACAGCAGGAAGGTCACGACCGCCAGCACGACGTAGGCAGTGTGCCCGTTGCGAAACAGCGAGCGCAGGGGTGCGATCATCAGCGCGTCGGCACCGGCGCGGCGTACCGCTCCCAGCATTGCGGTGACCAGAGCGATCACCAGGAAGATCGGTAGCAGCTCACGGGTGCCGACGATGGCGGCGTTGAACAACGCCGCCAGTCCGGTGGTGACACTGCCCCCGAAGGCCGTCGCGGTGAGGAAGGTGGCCAGCAGTGCCGGCGCCACGACATTCTTCTTCGCTATGACGGTGATGATGAGTGCGACGAGTCCGAGCAGATAGCAGTAGTGGGCGAGAGTCACCTGGAGAACCTTCCTGGAACCGAGCGCCATGGTGTGGCGATCCGAAAAGCTTTCAACAGCAGTCGAACCCGCCGGGACCACATTGCGGTGCTGTTGTCACCGCGGTGGGTCGTGCGGTTGCGCCGCTACGCCCCGGCGTCGTGCAGACCCTGATTCTGTACAGCGCCGGCCCCTGCGGCAATCCCGAAAAGGCACACCGCACAACCGGTCAGCCGTGCACAGTGTCCAGATGTGCAGCCAGAATCTCATTTCGCTGCGCACCGTGCACGGTTGTGCGATCATGAGCAACCCGCTAGCCCACCGCGGCGACGAGTTGCACTTCGACCGGAGCGCCCGACGGTAACGACGCCACTCCAATCGCACTGCGGGCCGGAATGTTTCCCGGACCGAGAACCTCGGTGAGTGCTGCCGTGGCGCCGTCGGCCACCGCGGTCAACGACGTGAAGTCGGCGGTGCATGCCACGTATACCGTCATCTGCAGACAGCGAACGTCGCCGGTACCGCCCGGCTGCACCGACCGCACCGCGGCCACCGCATTACGCGCAGCCAACCCGGCGGCTCGGTAGGCGGTTTCGACGTCGACGTCGGCACCGACCGTACCTACCACGTCAAGCACGCCATTGCGGCGTGGCGTCATCCCAGCGGTGTGCACGATGCCGGCGTGCAGTACCGCCGGCGCATAGTCGCCCTGCGGGGGTGGCGCACAGCGGTCAGTCGACACCGAGCGCCACACCTTCCTGCCGGGGGTCGGCCGCGCCGCTGAGGATGCCGCGGTCATCCAGCGAGATCAATTGGGCGCTGCCGCCGGCACCCCTTCGCGGTTGGACGGTGACCCGGTGTCCCCATTGCGCGAGTTCCTCCCGAACAGTGACCGGCACCGAATCCTCGATGCGCAGTTCGTCGGCCGCGCCGATGACGTCGGCGTCCGAACCGGGGAACACGGTGAACCGAGGTGCGGCGACCGCCTCGGCGGGATCGAGCCCGTGATCGAGAATGTGCGAGAGCAGCTGCATGTTCCACTGCACCTGACCATCCCCGCCCGGGGTGTTTCCGACGTGCAGCAGCCCCCCGCGATCGTCGGTCACGATCCAGGCGTTGAGGGTGTGCAGGGGTTTACGGCGTGGGGCGACCTCGTTGGGATGGCCCGGTAGGAGATAGGCGCCGCGGGCGAGACGGTTGTTGAGGACCACACCCGTGCCCGGCACCGTGAACTTCGCACCGAAGGTGAAGGCCAGGGAGTGGATGAAACTGACGGCCCTACCGTCGGCGTCCACGGCCACCGTCGAGGTGGTATCACCCGCACCGACCGAGATCGGGCCGCGAACCTCGATGCGATCATCGAGGTCGCGGCGTTGCATCGCGACCCGCTCCTGCCCCAGCACATAAGCGGCGCCGGCGTTGTCGCTGCCGCACAACTCGAGCCGGTCGGCGAAGGACAGTCTCGCGGCGCGGGCCAACCGGTCGATGGCCGCGCTACTGAGCCAGCGCTGGAATCCGACCACACCGTCACACAGCGCCGCCTGGTGCAGCACCATCCAGCCGGGCGTGGGAAGCGGCGTCTGGTGCACCGTGGCACCTGCGTAGCGGCCGGTGAGCGCCGGTTCGATATCCAATGCGGCACCGGCGGCCCATTCGTCACCGCTGAACGGCGCGCCGCCCGCCCGCAACGCGGAGATCGCGCGTTCGCCGAACGAACCGCGATAGAAGCCCGCTGGGTCGTGTGCCAGCAAGCGGATGGTCGCGGCCAGATCCGGCTGAACGAGTCGATGCCCGACACGCGCCGCACCTCCGCCGCTCGTGTAGACCGCGGACAGACCCGCGTCATCACCGATGGCCGTCAGTGCGGTGCCGACATCACCGGCGGTGCGCGCCGAGCACGGCACTCCCTTCTCTGCGATTCGCGCCGCCTGCGCCCACAGCGCGGGAAGCTCGCGCGTGGCGCCGTTGCGATGTAACACCGCCAGTGCCGCCGGTGCACCCGGCACCGCCACCGCCAGCGGTCCGTCCAGCGGGATGGACGAAAAGCCTTGTTCGGCATAGAAGTCCGGAGTGCCCCCGTCCGGTCCGAATCCCGACCCGTTGACCGTCCACACCCGGCCGTCGGGTTCACGAACCACGGCGAACGCATCACCACCGATACCGCATTGTCCAGGTAGGGTCAGCCAGCACATCGATGCCATCGCCAGCGTCGCATCGACGGCATTGCCCCCGTCGGCCAGTACCCGCGCCCCGGCCAGGCTGACCGCGGGATGGCTGGAGCTGACCATGCCCGCTCCGGACAGGGCAGGCGGGCGAGCCGCATCGGACATCAGACGCTCCGGCGCGCGCGGCGGGTCGGGCCTGCGGGCGTATCACCCGGCGTCACCCCGACGAAGATCTCGCCGTCGCGCTCCTGGCAGGGATAGGTCTTGATCGGCTCGGTTGCCGGTGGACTGATCGGTTCACCGGTCTCCAGATCGAATGCGCTTCCGTGACAGGAGCATCCGATACCGTCGTCACGAAGTTTGCCAGAAGACAGCAGGCAGTCCAGGTGCGTACAGTAGTTGGACGTGGCATAGGCCTTGCCGTTGAGTCTGGCCACCGCGAACTCGTGTTCTCCGGCGTAGAACCGTCTGACGATGCCTTCGGGCACCTGACCCGATCGGGCAATCCGGACGAATTCCGTTGTGGCGTGCTGCATCTGTTCTGTCATGACACTCCTGTCCTAGGGTGTGCTGGGGTTCAGGTAGACGGTCTTCTCATTGAGGTAGAACTCCATCATCGATGCGCCGGCCTGTTCCTTGAAGGTGCCGGCCGACGAGGCCTTGTAGCCACCGAAGGGCGCGTTCATCGCCATCCCCGTGGTGGGCTGGTTGATCTTCACCAGACCGGTCCGCGACCTGCGGGCGAACCGCTGCGCCACACTCAGATCGTTGGTGACGATGGCCGCCGACAGCCCGAAGTCGGTGGCATTGGCCAGCTCGATCGCCTCGTCCATGTCTGCCGCGCGTTGGACGGCCACCAAGGGTCCGAAGACCTCCTCGTCGACGATGCGCATCCCGGGCGTGGCCCCGGTGAAGATCGCGGGACGGACGAAGTACCCGCCCGGTGCGCCACCGGGAGTGACGGATCCACCACCGCAGCGCAGGGTGGCACCGTCCTCGATGCCCGCCTGCAGATAAGACCGGAACTTCGCGTACTGGGCGGCGCTGGCCAGCGCGCCCATATCGATGCCGGGTTCTGCACCCGGACCCACCTTGATCGCCTCGGCCCGCGTGACCAGGGCATCGACCACCGCATCGTGGTTGGCGTCCGTGACGATCACCCTGCTGGTACCGGTACACGCCTGGCCGGACAGTCCGAAGGCCCCTTTGGCGATCAGCGCCGCCGCGTGTTCGGGATCGGCGTCCGCCGCGACGATCACCGGGTTCTTGCCGCCCATCTCCAACTGCACCCGACGGTGCGGGCCGATCTGGGCGTGGATGGTTCGGCCGACGTCGGTGGACCCGGTGAACGTGATCGCCGCGATTCGTGGGTCGGTGGTGACGGCGGCTCCCGCGATACCGTCACCCTGCACCAATGCGATCACGCCCGGCGGCAGGCCACCGGCCAACAACGCTTCGACCAGTCGCTGCCCCATCAGCGGGGTCAGTTCGGAGGGCTTGAACAGCACCGGATCTCCGACGGCCAGCGCCGGCCCGAGCTTGCGGGAAGGGATGTTGAGCGGGAAGTTCCACGGGGTGATGGCCCCGACGATGCCGATCGGTTCGCGCAGTGTGTAGACCAGGGCATCGCCGGCCGTGGGCAGGGTGACTCCGCCAACGCGGGTCGCCTCGGCGGCATAGAAGCGCAGATTCGACGGGGTGCGGCCGACCTCCATGGTGGCCTCGGCGACGGTCTTGCCCTCCTCACGCACCAATTCGGCGATCAACGCGGCACTGCGCGATTCCAGCTGTGCGGCTGCGGCTTCCAGGATTGCTGCTCGGCGTTCCGGGGACGTGTCAGCCCACTCCGGCGCCGCGTGAACCAGGCCGTCGACGGCACGCGCGACATCCTGGGGTTCCGATGCCGGGAATGTACCGATGACATCGGTCGGGTCGGCCGGGTTCACCCTGGTGAACGTTGCCCCGGATTGCGCGGGCACCCAGGTCCCGCCGATGAAGTTCAGACCCTCGATCATGCCGTCACCTCCGTGTGCTCTTCGTTTTCCTGGTCGCTGTAGGCCAGGTCCCACAGGTCCACATCCTCGTCACCGAGTGCCGTGGGCTCGACATGCCTGCCGAGCAGTTCGCGTGCTATCGAGATGTCCTCGCCCCGTTCGATACTGAGCGCACCGCACAGAACGGGACCGTCGAAGTAGAAGGCGGTGAAGTCCAGGCCGTCCCGGTCGCCGCGCAGTACCGGGGTGCCACGGATGGTGCCCAAGCTCTGGATGTTCCGGCCGAACTGGTCCGACCAGAACCAGTGCGGGTCGTCGTTGACGGCGTCGCGCCCCAGCATCGCGCCGGCCACCGCCACGCCCTGCCGACTGGCATTGTCGAAGTGTTCGACCCGGACATGGCAACCCGCCCGTGCCGAGTAGCGGCGCGCCACATCACCGGCAGCGTAGACGTGGGGTATCGCGGTGCGTCCCGCATCGTCGACGACGATGCCGTCATCGACGTCGAGGCCTGAGGCTGCCGCGGAGGCGACGTTGGGGGTGATACCGATGCCGATCACCGCGATATCGAATTCCTCAGCTGCGGTGCCGCTGCCGATCAGGACGGAGTTGCCGGTGGTACGTAGGTCGGTGACCGATGCCGAGGTGCGGACGTCGACACCGTTGTCGCGGTGCAACGCTGTGATCAGCATGCCCATATCGGCACCGAGCGCCGCGGCCAGCGGTGTCGGCGCGGTCTCCAGCACCGTCACCGCGACACCGGCCGTCGCGGCCGTGGCGGCGAGCTCCAGTCCGATGAAACCGGCACCGATGATGGCCAGCCGACAACCGGGCTGCAGGTGCGGCACCAGTCGGGTGGCGTCGTCGAGGCTGCGCAGATAGTGCACGAGGTCCGGACGCGGCCCCGGCACCGTGAGTCGCCGCGGACTGCCGCCGGTGGCGAACAAGACAGCGTCGGCGACGATCGGGGTGCGACCGGCGAGTTCCACGGTGCGGGTTGCCGGGTCGACACGTGCCACGGTGGTATCGGTGAGCACCTCGACATCATTGGCGGCGCGCCACTTTTCGGGCAGAATCCACAGTGATTCCGCGGTCTCGGCACCGGAAAGGTATTCCTTGGACAGCGGCGGTCGCTGATACGGCGGATGCGGTTCGTCACCGATCAGCAGGATCCGGCCGTCGAAGCCGTGCCGGCGCAGATTGCGCGCGGCGACGGCGGCGGCCTGGCCGGCGCCGACGGTGACGATGGTGCGCGGTGTCATGCCCTCGCTCCCTCTCCGGTGCCCGCCTCGGCGTGCCGTGTGGGCATCGTGTCGATGTAGACGGTGCCGTCGTCGTCGACACGCACCGGGTAGGTGGGTTGGCAGAGGTCCTGGTCGGCCTCGTAGCCTGTCTCCAGATCGAACTGCCACTGGTGGCCGGGACAGATCACCTTGCCGTGCAGCAGTGTGCCCTTGAACAGCGAACGATCCTGGTGCACACAGAGATCGGCGAAGGCATACACCCCACCGTCGGCCTGGAACAAGGCGACGGCCAAGCCGTCGATCTCGACTCGCAGCTTGCGTCGCCTGCCGAGGTCTTTCATGGTGGCCACAGCTGTCCACATGTGCTCTCCCTTTCGGTCGGTTCGGCGCGGCCCGCGCGGGGCGGACCGCGCCGAGACCGGTCAGACCGCTGCCGGCTCCAGTTCCGGTGCGACGTAGGTGTCGTAGAGACCCTTGGTGTACGAGAAGCGCATTTCGGCACCCCAGCGCACCATCTGGAGACAACGCTGCTGCAACTGCGGGGTGTCGGCGTGGTCCAGCACTATCTGGTAACCACGCTCACCGTGCACGACGTCGGAGGTGATGTGCAGATCGAAGAACTCGATCTCGTCCTCGGTGAACTTGTAGACCTCGCGCAGGGGCACGATCTGCTTGGTGTAGATGCTGGGCACCTGCGACTCCAGACCGACCACCAGCGCCGCGGTGGCCACCACGAAGTGCTCACGCGCAGATACCGCGTAGCACCAGGACTGCAGACCCCGCGTGATCGCGTTCATGTTGTTGGGGTCTTCGATGCGTTCCTTGGTGGTGCCGCATGCCTCGCCGAATTTGATCAGCAGGTCGGTGTGCCGAATATCGGCCAGTTCCTCCTCATACATGTTCTGCAGCGTGAAATCTTTTGCGCCGGTGAACTCGTCGGGAGTGTTGGAGTAGATGTTGGCCAGATAATCGGCAAAGGGCCCCACATAGTGAAAGTGATTCTCGGCCCAGCGGGCAAAGTGATGGCGCTTCAACTGGCCATCGGCCCAGGCCTTGGAGAACGAGGCGTTCTTCGCCTCGCGCCCTTTGATGGCGTTCTCCAGTTCGGTCCGGAACGCGGCGCGATCCAACAGTTCGGTCATGGTGAGATCCTTTCGATTCGGCTGGGTACGGAGCGAACAGCCGCCGGCGTGCGACGATTCGCATTCGAACAGGGCTGCACACGCAATCGGCATGCGAAATATGCTCTGCGACAGTGAGATTAACTAGGCTCGTAGCTTTTCGACATGGACAACATCAACGCCGGTACAGTCGGTGGCGAGTCATGCTGCACAGTACTTTCAGCGGGACCCGACGGCCGCAGTCAGCGCCTCGAACTCGGCAAGGATTGCGCCACCGACCGCTTTGTCCTGGGCTCCGTTGCCACCGCTGATTCCGACGCCGCCCACGATCTGACCTTCGAACACCAGCGGAAAGCCGCCGACGAAGACGGCGAACTTGCCCGGCAGCATCTGACTGATACCGAAGGCCTCGTTACCGGGCAAGGCGGGGCCGTTCGGCGGCTCGTTGAACAGGTGCGTGGCCCGTTCGTGCCCGGCTGCGGTAAAGGCCTTGGCGATCGAGATGTCCACACCGGTCAACCTCGCACCCGGAAGCCGATGCAGCGCAAGAACATTGCCGCCGTCATCGCAGATGCACAGCGTCTGCTTGACACCGATCTCTTCAGCCTTGGCCCGGCCGGCGGCGAGCAGGGGCAGGGCGTCGTCGAGGGTGATTCGGTAAACCTGATGCATATCGGCTGACTCCTGTGGTCGTCGGTGACTGGCTGTGCGCCTGGTCAATGTCTACCGAGCTTGCCCACCGAATGCGCTGGTCACTATGTCCGGCATTGACCCGACATTCGGGACAAACTGCACATAGGGTTGCGCTGGCCGACGATGTGATCGTGGCGGTGCACGCCGCCGCAGCCCGGCAGACGCGTCGCACACACGAGGTGAGGGATATGACACCAGCGCACACCCAGGGTGATCGCATGACGGTCGCCGGCATGCTCGACGAATCGTTGATGTCCGCCGCCCGCGTCGTGGCTGGGCACGATCATCTCGATCGCGAATTACACTGGGTACTACCGCTTTCTGAAGTCCTGTCCGGACACGAGACGCTCGACGGCGTCGCCGTCTACGCTCGCCCAGAGGCGTTGCTGGGCAATACCGGCGCGTTGGGTGCGCTGTCCGCACGGGGCGCCACCACGCTGCTGGTCGACGGATCCATACCGACAGGTTTTCCGGCGAGCCTGCCTGTCGGGCTGGTGGTCGTCGAGATGGCCTTCCCGGTGGGGTTCACCGCCCTGAACCGACTACTGGCCGAGCGCGCACTCAATCAGGAAGTGCATGTGATGCGTTATGCGACCCATGTGCACGCGTCTCTGGCCGGGCTTTTCCATCGCGGTGCCGGGCTGCAGATGCTGGTTCGCGAGGTGTCCAACCTGGCTCGCAACCCGGCGATCGCGTTGGACGCACGCGGGCAGATCGTGGCCGTCAACGGCCTCGGCGCCGAGACGGCCACCGCACTCAACACGGTGCTCCTACCGAGACTGACCGTCGACCTTCCCACCGCCGCACGGTTGTCCGCACATCACGACACGCGGATCGAGCACCTCGACGACCCCACCGGCACCTCCTGGACCGCCATCAGCACAGCGATCCGGCTCGGGAAGGCGTTCGAGGGGTGGGTTGCCATCCTGGTCGCCGATCCAGCACCGGGTGGTCACGATGTGGCGCGCCACATCGTCGTCACCGAGCAGGCGACTGCCATCATCGGCTCGGAGATGCTGCGTCAGCACAGTATCGACGAGGCCGAGGAACGCGCCCGTGGGGATTTCGTCCAGGCCCTGGTGCATGGACACTTCTCCAGCGAGCACGATATGCGCACGCGCGCCGAGTACCACGATATCGACATCGACTCACACTTCGGGGTTTTCGTCGCACCGGGCGTGGTGCCGCACGGGGTCGACAATCCGGCCGCAAGCATGGTCCGGCTGGCCCGCTACGCCGCCAACGTGGCACCTGATCCGGCCGTCCGTTCCTATGTGACCGTTCTCGGCGACGTCCTGGTGGTCGTGCGGACATTGCGCGGGCCGGATGGCGATGCCCGCCGCCAGGAGATGGCGCACTACGCCGGAGCGATGTCCGAGGAATTGGAGAACCGCCGGGGCGCCGCGGTCGCGGTGTCCTACAGCAGACCGGCACCGGGTGCCCAGGCGGTCTCGGGCAGTTATCGCGAGGCGCGCATCGCACTGGGCATAGCGCGCCGGCTCAACATGACCGGCGCCGTCTCCTATCAGGACCTGCGCAGTTTCACCGTGCTCGCCGACGTCGCCGAGACCGAGCAGAGCCGCGCGCTGGTCACCGACGTTCTCGGCCCGCTGCGCGCCACTCCGGATCTCCGGGATTTCGTGACCGGGTACCTCGCCAACGGGGGCAACGTCAACGCGACCGCCAGAGCACTCAACGTGCACCGCAACACGATGCTGACCAAACTGGACCGGGTATCTCGAGCGATCGGATTGGACATCCGGCTGCCGGACAATCAATTCACCGTGTGGCTGGCCATCCGGCTGGACCTGTTGACCGAGGTGCACGCCGCCGTGGACCGCGAGGCAAGCTTCCGCTGAAGCTACCGCTCTGCGACCGGGTCGGTCCCCACGAAAGACCCCAGCAGCCCGAGCACCGCCACCACCGCCACCACCGCGAATGCCAGCGCGAAACCGGTTGCGGTCGGTAGCCCGAGGGCGATGGCGACCCAGGCCGCACCCATCGCCGACCCGCCGAACCGCACCAGGTTGAACAGGCCGAGTCCGGTGCCCTGCGCGCCGGCCGGTGAACGCGTCGCGCCGGTGGCCGCCGGCGTCTGCACGAACGCCGTGCCGATACCGATCACCACCAGGATCGCCGTGAAACCCGGCAGTCCATAGGATCTTTCGATCAGATCGGTGGCCACCGCCGCGGCCAGCAGCGCCTGCCCGACGATCAGCAGGCTCAATCCGGTGCGCAACACCCGGCGTGCCCCGAGCCGGTCCAGGTAGCGCCCGACCACCGGCCCCAGAACGACCATCGAGACCGGGATCGCCAGCAGGACCATCCCCGCCACCGAACCCGAATAGCCGCCGGCAACCACATACAGCGGTACTGCCAGCAGCGTCGCGCCAAGACTGAACATGAACGCGAAGGCGCCGAGGGTGCTGCGCATGAATCGCGCCTCGGCCACCAACCGCACGTCGACGAACGGCTCTGGCACTCGCCGGCAGTGCCAGGCGAAGAACACCAGGACCAGCACGGCGGTACCCACCGCCGCACCGACGAGCACCGAGATCCCCTGTGCCGGGATCAAGGCGACGCCCAGGATCAGCAGTCCCGCTCCGAATGTGAGAGCCAGCGCACCCACCGTGTCGAAGTGCATCCTGGTACCCGGGTGCCGCGGGATGTGCAACAGCGTCCCGATGAGCCCGGCGAGGGCCACCGGCACCAGCGGCACGAAAACCCACCGCCACCCCCAGCCGTCGGCGATGAACCCACCCATCGTGGGGCCTATCGCTTGTCCGATTCCGTTGACCGACGCCCACAGCCCGACCGCCTTCCCGCGCCGTTCACCGGCGAACAGCCAGGTCAGCAGTCCGAGCACGGCGGGGCCGAGGGCCGAGGCGGCCGCGCCACCCAGACAGCGCCAGACGATCAGCAGCTCCAGGGATGGGGCCGTCGCGGCACCGACGGCGCATATCGCCGTGCCGACCATCGACGCGCAGTACACGCGACGCCGGCCGAATCGGTCCCCGATCCAGCCGACCAGTGGCATCGTCGCGGTGAAGGTGAGCAGAAACCCGACTACGACGAAAACACCGCTGCCGAGCGGCGCATCGAAGTCTGCCAGGATCGCGGCCATCGGCACATTGACGACGTTGTTGCTCACGGTACCGACCAGGGTCCCGGACAACAGCGCGGCCAGTGCCAGCGGTGTACCGCTGGCATCGGGGCCGGGCGGTCGGGCGACCGAGCGGCTATCGGTATCAGTCATCGCCACCACTGTCTCACTCCGGAACGACGGCCGGCGCCGCCTCCGGCGGTCACGGTGCCCAGTCCGGCCCTCCCGAAATGGACATCATGCACAATGCGCGCGGCGGCGCGTCTGCGCCACCCGCGCCGCCGCCCAGCGCCGCGACGCGAAATGTGGCGCCGATCTTTACGTCGCCGAAACACCGCGACACCAGGATGACAAGGTCAGAACACGTTGCACAGCGGCGGGCGCACAGCGGTGTGCACTCTGTTCGTTGACCCAGCCGCATAACACGCCGAGCATTCCCCCATCAAACTGCACAGCCCACGAGCAGTTGTGAGTGAAAAGACCCGCGATGGACATTCATCTCAGCGCAGCCCACTGGATCTATCTCGCCGGCATCGTCGTCATCCTGCTCACGATGGCACTGCGCAAGAACATCCTCGTCCCCTCGGTGGTCGCGACTTTGCTTACTGCGTGGGTGTTTTCGGGCAGCATCGTGACCGGGTTGGCATCGATATTCAACGCCAGCCTGGTGGCCGCGCACGAGTTGTTCAACATCTTCTTGATCATCGCCTTCGTCACGGCCATGCTGGGGGCGCTGCGCGAGATGGGCGCCGACCGTCTGATGGTCACCCCATTTCGACGAGTGATGCGTTCGGGCACAAGTAGTTTCGTTGTACTGGCGATCGTCACCTATGTGATATCGCTGTTCTTCTGGCCGACGCCTGCCGTTCCGCTGGTGGGGGCAGTGCTCATCCCGGTGGCGATCCGAGCCGGCTTGAGCCCGTTGTCGGTCGGCATGGTGATCGCGATTGCCGGCCAGGGCATGGCATTGTCGTCGGATTACATCATCAAGGTGGCTCCCGGCATTTCGGCAACAGCGGCCGGCGCCGATACCGACACCGTCGCCGACAAGGCGATGATCCTGTCCCTCATCGTGGGTTTCGTCGCACTGGCCATCACCTACCTGACCCAGCGCCGCACCTGGCGCCGGCCCGCACCGGAGTTGCTGGTGGCCTGGGAGAACAAGGCCGACAAGCTCGGGGTGAGCACCGCAGAGCAGGACGCGGACGGGGGCACGGCGGGACGCCCGCAACCCAGCGGCACCGGCGGCACCGGCGTTGCCCCGGTACCCGCCGGCGCCGGCGCCGGGTCACCCACCGCGACGGCGGTACTCGAACCGGTCGCCACGGAGTCTGCCGATGCCCCTAAGCCACTGTCAGCCAAGGCGTTCGCCCTGCTGGTCCCACTGGCCTACCTGGCATTCATCGTCTACCTGTTGCTGGGCAAGTTCACCTCCATCGTGCCACCACTTCAGGGTGGTGACGCCGCGGGCATCGTCGGCGGAATCGCCGCGATGCTGTTGTTCGCCGCCTGTATCACCAACGACAAACGCGCTTTTCTCGAAAGCTCCTCGACGCATATCGTCGACGGCCTTGTCTTCGCCTTCAAAGCGATGGGCATCGTGCTACCCATCGCCGGCTTCTTCTTCATCGGCAACGGTGACTTCTCGGCCCAGATTCTCGGAATGCCGGCCGACGCAAAGGGTCCGGCACTGCTGTTCGACCTCATCAACGCGGCGCTGGCCAATGTCGCACCCAATGCCTTCCTCGTTGCCTTCACCGTGCTGTTCGTGGGCGTCATCGCCGGACTCGAGGGGTCGGGCTTCAGCGGTCTGCCACTCACCGGATCGCTGTCGGGCGCACTCGGCGGAGCAGCCGGAATAGACCCGTCCACGCTGGCCGCCATCGGCCAGATGGGCAACATCTGGTCCGGCGGTGGCACATTGGTCGCGTGGTCGTCGCTGGTGGCGGTGGCCGGCTTTGCGCGGGTGCCGGTGCTCACGCTGGCCCGCAAATGCTTCGTACCCGTCATGTCCGGCCTCGTGCTCTGCACGGTCGCGGCCGTCCTGCTGTTCTGATGGTGGGCGCGGACCCACGCCGGCGACTGGCACTCATCGCGACGATCGTGTTGACGTATGTGACCGGGATCGTCGATGCCGTCGGCTTTCTGGCGTTGGATCGGGTGTTCACAGGCAACATGACCGGCAACATCGTGATCCTCGGTATGGGTGTGGCCGGTGCCGACGACCTACCGGTCCTGGGCCCGGCCATCGCGCTCGGGGCCTTCACCGCTGCGGCATTCCTGGCCGGGTTGGTCCTGAGGGCGAGCCAGAAGGGATGGCAACACCGGGTCACCGTGCTGTTGACTGTCGGCGCGGTGACGCTGGCGGCACTGAGTGTGCTGGCCGGACTGGACGATCACAGCGGCCCGGTGTTGCCGATAGTCATGGCAGCCACCACCGCCGCGGTGATGGGGTCGCAGGCGATGGTGGCCCGGACCGTCGCGGTGGCCGATATGACGACCGTCGTGGTGACCTCGACGCTGGCGTCGTTGGCCGGTGAGACGTGGACCACCCCCGGCTCCGGTGTGCTGTGGAACCGTCGATTCGCGGCAATCGCCACCATCTTCGCAGGCGCCGTGACCGGTGCACTGCTGTTGCGATGGCATATCGCCGCGCCGTTCGCCCTGTCGGCAGCGCTGACCGGTGCGGTCGCTCTGATCGGACATCTGCGGCTGGTGCGCCGAACCGAGGCCGACGGCCCGCGGATCAGGGAATCCTGACCTCGATCTCGCCGGTCAGCTCGGCACTGGCGGCATCGAATGCGGCGACACCGTTGGGCGCCTCGGTGTGCACGGAGACCAGATAGTTTCCGCTACCGGTGGGGATGTGCACCACCCGATCGGCGAACTCGATGGCCTGCCGCGCACCGTCGGAGAGCACGCCCGTCATCTTCTGCCCGCTGTAGTCGCAGAGTTCGGCAGGCAGCACATTCAACGAACTCACCGAGGAACCTGAGGTGAGCCGGTCGGCGTAGTCGGCGAAGGCGGCCTGCGGGGTCGATGTCGTCGCCACGATGGTGACGGTCGCCGACATCCCCTCGGGCCCGCTCACGCGCGCACCGATGTCGCCGGCCCCACCCTGCATCGACCACCCGTCGGGCACCGCGAGGGTCAGCACCGGCGCACCAGGATCGGCAACCTGCGAATTCACCCCCACCGGCGGACGCTGGGAGGGTTGGCAGGTCACCTCGCCGGTACGGATCGGTTCGCGGGTGGGGACCACCCCGAAGTCGGGGTGGTCGGGTGCCGAAGACGGTGTCGGCGGCACCCTCGTCGTAGTACCGCTGCCGGTCGTCGTGGCCGTGTACGAGCTGTCCGCGACCGGTGTGCCGCCGCCGGGGCGCGTGCATCCCGCCACCGGTACCGTCGCCGCCACCGCCACGCACATGACGGCCATTCCCCGGCGCACCGGCTAGTCCCTGGCGAAGGCGCGGGCGAGCTCGCGCTCGGCGTCCAGATAGGGAGTGCCCGAAATGTCCACCACCGCCTTGGCGATCGTTCCGCCGGTGAAGGCGAACGGTGCCGAGTAGGCGCCGGACACCGCCTGGCCGGTATTGCTGCCGACTTTGATCCCTCCCCCGGACAGCCCGAAGCTGCCAGGGTGGGTGCGCACACCGTCGGCCTGACCGACGATGCTGTCGTCGATGTAGAGCGATACCTGCCCCACCGGGGTGTGGCTGCCCTCGACCGTGCCGGTCCGCTCGTATCGGACGCCGAACACATGACTGCCCAACGGGATCGGTGTCCGCGCGGTCACCCGTTGTTCGTCCTCGCCCATGAAGTTGTACACGTACTCCAGATGGCCGTTCTGGACGAAGAGCACATGTCCGCCGTGACCGGCGCCCTGCTTGAAGAGCACTCCTTCAGCATCGGCGGTGTCGATCGTGACCTCGGCCAGCACCGAGAACGACTGACCGCGCAGTTCGGCGGCCGCGCCGAGACCGACCTCGGCGTTGTCGGGGTAGTAGACGAACGTGGTGCGGCCCACCACGAGAAGCGGCCGCCATCGCCCGAACGTCTCGAAGATGTTCAGATCCCCGAGCGGCAGGCCGTTGTACTTCGCCGCCTCGGATAACCACAGCTCCTGCAGTTCGGCCAACTTCTCCGGGTTCTCGGCCGCCAGGTCACGGCACTGGCTGCGATCGGAGTCGATATGGAACAACTCCCAACGGTCATCGTCGAAATGCCCCCACCCCGCCGGCGAGGCCGCGTGCACGGTGTTGGCGAACCACCCCTCGTGCCAGATCCCCCTGGTACCCAACATCGCGTAGAACTGTGTGCGTTTGTCGGTGACGGCATTCGGATCCTCGAGGGCGGACTTGAAACTCACACCGTCGAGCGGTTTCTGCGCGATACCGCCGACCTCGGACGGTTCGGGAATGCCGAGCAGGTCGTAGACGGTAGGGGTGACATCGCAGACGTTGATGTACTGATCGCGAACCGCGCCGTGTGCGTCGATTCCCTTGGGCCAGGAGATGATTGCGCTGTCGGCGATACCGCCTTCGTGGGAGGCGTAGCGTTTGAACAGCTTGTAGGGCGTGTTGAAGGCCATCGCCCAACCGATCGGGTAATGGTTGTAGGTCTGCGGCCCGCCCAGCTGATCGTAGAAGCGCAGGCTTTCGGCCACGGTATCGATGTAGCCGTTGAAGAACTTCACCTCGTTGACCGATCCGTTCGGCCCGCCCTCGCCGCTGGCCCCGTTGTCGGAGATGACGACGATGATGGTGTTGTCCAGCTGACCGGATTCTTCGAGATAGTCCAGCACGCGGCCGATCTGGGCGTCCGTGTAGGACAGGAAGCCGGCGAACACCTCGGCCATCCGGGAGAACAACCGCTTCTCCTCGTCGTCGAGGCTGTCCCACGGGCGCACCGTGTCCTGCGCCGGCCAGGCCGCTCCCCCGGGTCCGGTGACATCGAGGTAGGGATTCATCGGCGAAAGCTCGGTGTCCGGCGGAACGATGCCGAGCCGCTTCTGGTTGGCCAGCACGATATCCCGGTACTTCTCGTACCCCATGTCGAAGGTGCCCGCGTATCTGTCCGCCCACTCCTCGAACACATGGTGCGGTGCGTGCCCGGCGCCGGGGCACAGATAGGTGAACCACGGCTTGTCCGGGGCGATGGCCTTGGAGTCCCTGATGAATTCGATGGTCTTGTCCGCCAGGTCCTTCGACAGGTGATAACCCTGCTCCGGGGTGGCCGGCGGGGTGACAGGGTGGTTGTCGTACACCAGATCCGGATACCACTGGTCGGTCTCGCCGCCCATGAACCCGTAAAAGCGTTCGAAGCCGCGCCCCAGCGGCCAATGCCGTTTGGTGGCGGCCAGGTTGGATTCCTCCAACGGTGTCAGATGCCACTTCCCGACGGCGTAGGTGTTGTAACCGTGTTCGGCCAACACCTCCGACAACAACGCGGTGTCGCGGGGGATGCGGCCGTTACAGTTGGGGAATCCGTCGGTGAACTCCTCGATGGTGGCCATGCCGACCGTGGTCGCATTGCGACCGGTGAGCAGTGCGGCGCGCGTCGGCGAACACAATGCGGTCGTGTGGAACTGCGACAACCGCACGCCCTTGTCCGCGATCCGGCTCATGGCGGGCATCTCGACAAGACCGCCGAAGCAATCCCAGGTCGCAATGCCGATATCGTCCCAGACCAGATACATGACGTTGGGCGCATCCGCGGGTGCGGTGGGTGCGGCGTACGGGCCCCAGTCCGGTTCCGAATCGCGAATGTCGAGTGCGATCTTGCCCTTGAATTCAGCGGTCATCGGCCCTCCTGGGGATCGGCATCGACCGGAGAGTACACCCGCGCCGCACGCATCGCGCCGCAATCGGTCTCAGGCCGGTTCGTTCACCCGGTACAACCGCCAATCGGGCTGCCCGTCGCCGTCATTGGGAATCTCCAGCTCCAATGTCGCCACTTCGGCACCGGTGTCATACAGCGTCGGATACCGCAGATTGAGCGCATCCGAGGCACCTCGGCCGATCGGTGGCACCGTCAACAGATACTTGATGCCGCGGCCGGACGGATCGTTGAGCAGTTCGGTGAAATCCGGGTCGGACGGGATGACGAAAACCTTGGGCCGGTCGGTGGCGGCCAGCACGCCGAATCCGTAGACGGTATCGGTGATGACCGAGCTGTCGGGCAAGCCGAGGGAATCCAGATATTCGGCGATCCGCCGCTCGGTGCGGAAGGTTCGGGCGATGCGGTGCTCGACGGCCTTGTGCGCGCTGACATCGTCGGGTTGAGGGTTCAGCACAGCCCCGAGACCGTATTCCTGCGGCGCGTAATCCGCTTGACCCATCCCGAACACCGTGACCGGGATGCCGACGGCCAGCGTCGCGGCGACCGCGACATACACTGCCGGAGACCGACGACGGGTGACCGCCACGGGAGCAGGGTGCGGGGCGTAGCGCCCGCGCCGTTTCGGCGGTGCGAGCGCGCCATCGGGCACGCCGAGCAAGGCCAGCGTCGCCGCCATCGGGATCGCGATGATGAAGAAGCGCAGGAACGGGAACGTCGATCCGTTCGCATAACTGAATGCCTGGAATCCCAACACCGCACCGAACATCCCCAGCGGCACCACCAGCATCGTCCATCGTGGCGTGCCCCAGCGTTGCATGGTCGCCCACAGCAGCAGCGGAATCAGCGTCGGGGCGAGCAGCATGACGCATACGGCGGCGAACCCGATGCCCTCGGCGAAGTTCGGTGCGGTCTGGCCGGACTGTTCCAGGATCGCGGTGTTCCCGTACTGCGAGGTGAATTGGGCAAACGCTTCCCCGGTGATCAACCAGCCCGCCGCGGCCCAGCCCAGGAATGCCGCCACGCCGGGTCCGCTGACGATCAACACGTCCAGCACGGCCCGCCGCACCCGCGGTGAGGTCCGAGCCCGCAGATAGGTCGTGACACCGACGATCACGCCGGCCGCGCCGATCGATGCCAATGCGTCGTAGCGCGTCAGATAGGCCAACCCCATCGCGACACCGCCCGCCGCGACCAGATGGTGCACGTCGTCGTCGACCATCCACATGATGAGCCGGCGCACCGCCCAGGTCATGAAGAAGATGAACGGAGCCTCGCTCATCCCGTTGGATCCGTAGAACACGATCATCGGGTTCAGGGCGAACAGCGCGGTGATCGTCAGCGAATACCACCGCGGCAGACTGCGATCGGAGCCCATGCTGAAGATCTGTACCGCCGCTCCCGCCATGAACACGCTCGACATCAGGGTGCCGGAGTACGCGTGTTCGGCGAGCTCGGTCCAGACGTCGCTGAAGAGCATGGCCGGGATCTGCACCATCGCCGCCACCGGGGTGAAGATGAATCCGATGGCCGCCAGGTGCGGATCGCGGCTGAACAACACTGCCTGTGTCGATGCCACCCGGGACAACGTGTCGCCCATGATGTAGCCGTGCCGGATCTGCAGCCACCAGCCGACTCCGAGATACACGATCCCGGTCAAGGCGAAGATGGCGAATTTCAGCCGACGGTTCGTCACGCCGACCCGACCACGTTTTCGTGGGCGGTCTTCTCGTCGGGCTTCTCGGCAAGTCCGTGGAAGGTCTTCTCCCAGAACGACGGTTGCCGGATCATCTGATAGCAGCCCTTGGCGGCGGCGATACTCATCATCACCCAGAAGATCGGCACCGTGAGCGCCGCGTGGAGCAGGTCGGCCCGGTCGTCCTCGCGCAGCGCGATCATGTTCATGTACATCACGGTGAAGTTGCCGATGATCATGGCGACGAGCGCCGGAAAGTAGATCAGCGGAGGGAAGACACTGCCGACCACCGCTGGCTGCCCGAGGAACCACAACGCCGTGATGAACCAGAACAACAGGTTGAGCACCGCGATGATCGGTGTGCCCGCGAGCACCAGCGTGAACCGGATGAAGGCGCGCAGTCCCAGCGTGCGGTACAGCTGCACCGGTCTGCGGATGTGCACCAGCCAGGTCTGCAGATAGCCCTTGTACCAACGGGACCGCTGCCGGATCCAGTTGATCGGGTCGCTGTTGGCCTCCTCCAGCGTGTAGGAGTCGATGACCGCGGTGCGCATCCCGTGCGCCGCGATGCGCAATCCCAGATCGGCATCCTCGGTGACGTTGAAGGGATCCCATGCCCCGATGTCGACCAGCACATCGCGGCGCAGATGATTGGAGGTGCCGCCCAACGGTATCGGCGAGGTGCTGACCATCATGCCGGGCAGCAGATAACCGAACCAGAGACCGTACTCGGCGGTGAACCACGCGGTCAGCAGATTCTGCTGCCCGTTGTGATAGACCAACTTGGCCTGTATGCAGGCCACGTCGTCGGGCAGATCGCGGAACGCCGCGACGACCCGGCGCAACTGCAGCGGTTCCGGCAAGTCTTCGGCGTCGAAGATGGTGACGATGTCCCCGGTGGCGAAGTGCAGGCCGTAGTTGCACGCCTTCGGCTTGGTCCGCGGGTCGGCCGGGGGAACGAGAAGGATGGTGATGATCTCCGATTCGCCGCAAGCCTCGGCGGCATCGATCGTCACCTGATCGTCCGCCTCCAACAGCAGCAGTACCTGCAACTTGTCCCGCGGGTACTCCAGCGCATCCATCGCCCCGATCAGGTCGGCGACCACCTCCGGCTCGTTGTAGGCGGGCACCAGGATGGTGTAGCGCGGTAGCTCGCTGTCGGGGATGGCGCGGGCGACATCGTCGGGAACCGCGATGGGGCGCGAGGCCAAACCCCGCCGGAAGATCAGCACCCGGTCGCCCAGCGTCACCAGGTAGGCGGCCGTGCACAACCCGATCAGCACGATGGTGGTCTGCATCGGCCACCAGATCGCCAGCGCCACGACCAGGGCGAGCAGCGTGAGGAGCACCGGCTTCTGCCAGCCGAGCAATGGTTTGGACGCCGATGCGCGCGGGTCGTCATCGCGCAGGCCGTTGATCGCCGTGTCCAGCGCGTACTGGCGCTGCTCCTCGGTCACGGTCTGCGCGTCGAGGAGCTCCCGAACTTTCATGGCCGGGTCCAATCGCCCGGCCGTGGCGACGTCGTCACGACGGGTCCGCGGGGCCCCGGGATCGGCGCGCACGTAACAACAGCAACGCCGCCCCGATCACCACCACCGCCGTCGCGCCCGCACCCGCAATCAGGTACCGCGAGCTGTGATCGGCGTCGGCCGCAGCGTCCGGCTGTGCGGACTCGGGTGTGGTCAGTTGGATGACGTCCCGGCCGGGCACCGCGATCAGGGCATTACCACGCACCCCGGACCAGCGCATGACGTCGGTATCCAGCCATTGCAGCAACCGATCCAGCTCTCCAGGTGCATCCGATGATGTGGCGACCAGCAGCGTCCGTCCCCCGCTGTAGAGAGCCTGCAGCGAACCGAAACCGACCTGGGGGTCGAGCGCCAGGGTGGTGGATTTTCCTGTGCCGTCGACGTTCTCGACGGTGATCACACCATCGGAACTCACGGCCACGGGCAACGTCACGTTGGCGGCGTCCCACCCGTCGGCGCTCACCACGACCGCCGGGTTGGCCGACGCGATGGCGGCATCGGTCGATACCACCGCGGTGTCGAACGGCAACCCGCTGAGTCGCTGCAGACCGGTCAGGATCGACACCGCCCGCCGCAGGTCGGCGAACTCCACCGAGGATCCGTCGCCGATACCGATCTCGATGCGTGGCATCAGCGCCTGTGGCAACGACTGAAATCCCAGCGGTGCGGGCGGATCGGCGGGTGCACTTTCCACCGCGCTCTCACCGTCGATCGTCAGCGTGATGGGCTGGAACTCACCGCACCGGCCGGTGTTGCCCGCGGCGTTCACCTCCACGTCCAGGTTCGTGTACCGCTCCAGCAGCCGGTTGGGCACATTCACCCAGCGATCGATCGCACCGGCGGACTCGGTCGGCCACCGGTCGAGCACCTCCCCGCGCACACTGACCACGACCTGGCCGGCGAGGCCGGACGGGAGCGGGGTGTAGGAGCCCTGCAGATGCACCCGCACATCCTGGACCGCGCGGCCCAGCCGGGTCTGGTCCAGCGGGATGGTCACCTTGGGGTTGACCAACGCGGTGGCGTTGACGCCGGGCTGGCCGAGCCCCCGGATGGTGGTGTGATCGCTGGGCAGGACGGGTGCGGCGGACAGCGGGCCGACGACCGCGGCGGACTGGACGGCCAGCCGGGCCAGGTCGCTGGACAACAACCGAGTCTGGTTGGCCAGATCGCCCGCGCTACCCGAGACCGACAGCGCGCGCACCGCGTTGGTCCCGGTCAGCGCGAGCCGCGCCTCGCCACCTTCGCGCACGACGATCTGACGCTCAAGAGGCTGGGGCGCGGGCACCGCGGCGCCGTCGTTCTCCACGAGCTCGACCTCGATACGCTGGGTGCCGTACCGGGCGACGGTGGCCGTGGCAAGTTTCAGCGCCGCATCGGATTCGGCCGAAGACGGCTCGCGCGGAACGAAGATCGTCAGTTTGCGCAGTATCGGTGGCAGGAAGTCCGCCACCGCGACCGGCGCCACCTCTTGGCCTGCATACCGGACTTCGGCATCGCCCAGGCGCAGCGGATTGTCGGCCTCGAAAACGCAATTGCCTTCCGGCAGGGTGAGGAAACTGTGTAGTTGCACGGTCACCGCGCTGTCGACGACCCGGGCGCCGATCAGCGGGATCGCGAACCGGCCGTCATCGGCGGGAAGCGGCACCCGCGAGACGACGCGGTCGTCCTGGACGACCTCGATCGTGCCGCCCAGCGCGTTGACCGGCAGGCGCGCGGTCACGTTCAATTCGGTGGGTAGCAGCCCGGCCTGCACCGGGATCGACACCGTCTGCATGCCTTCGGCGCCGTACAGCGTGATGGTGGGATCACCACCGAGTACGCGCAGGCTCAGCGATGGTGAGTTCGCCAATGATGTCTGGGCATCGGGTTCGGGTTCGGCCGATGCGATCGCCGGTAACGCCAGCCCGCCGGCGAGCAGGACGGCGGTGGTCATCGCCAGAAGGCGCGGCATCCCACGAACACCGTGGCCGGCCGTGGCGTCGGCCCCTGTTGAACTCATCGAACTCCCCATCATGCGTGGATATCTGTCGGACACCCGAGAATCGTCGGGTCTGGTCATGGGAATTGCGCCGTCACCAGCGACCTCGTGAAGCTCAGCAGCATGTCCTCGTCCTTGAAGACGGGCGTGCGCTGGTCCAGGACGCCGTTGCCACGGAACAACAGGGTGAACAGCGCCCCGATATTGGACGCCACACTGGTCGATGGCGTCGGGAAGGGGGCATCGGCATCGTGATTATCGACCGCGAACACCGATACGCGCTGCGCGAGATCCTTGTCTCCCCAGGCGAATTGGATCGAGTTCCAGGTCACCAGCAGCCTGTCGTCGACGACTGAGACCAACCGGCCCTGCACCCCGTGCCCAAGGTCGAAGTATCGCGGCTCGCTGATGCGCGCGCTGGTCAACCTGTACAGCACCCGGCCCGGATAGACATCGAGGCTGAACGGTCGCCGGGTCACTGTGCTGTCCACCACGAGGGTGCGGGGCCGCGAGAGCTTGTCCCACCGGGCCGTACCGACATTCGCGACGAGGTACTGGCGGACCAGCGTGGCGCCGTCGCCGTAAAGCCGGTCGACATCGGGGAACTCCTGCTGTTCGGTGACAGTCCACCCGTAGGGCGCCGCCATACCCCGACCCGGCTCCAGCCGGTCCGGCGCCGCGACAGCAACCGGTGACGTCGAGGTCCCACTCGGCAGGTGGCACAGCGCCAGTGCCACCGCCGTCACCACCACCACCGGGACGCCCACCCAGACCTGCCGGGAGGCCAGCGGTTCCACCTTGCGGTCGAGGATTTTCTTCGGCGCGCCGCGGCGGGCCTGCAGGAACATCAGCGTCCCCACCACGCAGATGGCGGTCACCGCGGGCACTTGCTGGTAGACGACCAACGGCGCGTCCGGGAAGGCGACCTTGATGGTGATGAGTACCGCGAAGCCGACCACCCAGGCGCGCAGCGACCCGATCACGCCGCGCCGCCAGGTCCGACCCACCGCGACAGCGGTGCCGATCGCGGCGACCAGGAGGCTCGCCGCTCCGGCTGCGAAGGCACCGCCGCCAAGCAGCACCACCACGATGTAGTACGGCAAGGGCAACGCCATCAACAGGATGCCCCACACCCAGGCGAACCGGGTGACCGGTCGCAGACCGAAAAGCACGACGCACGAACCGGATAGGAACAGCCAGGCCGCGACGACGTCGAGACGCAGCAGGTGGAAGTACAGCGCATAACGATCGAGCAGTTGGGCCTCGATCACGACCGCCAGCACCAATGCCATGCCGCCGGTGATGATGTCGGTCTGCCGATCGTGGATGGGTAGTTCGGTGCGGTGCCGTCGGGCGACGGCAATGGCCACCAGTGCGGAGATGATCGGCACCGTCCACATGTAGCCGCCGAGACCGCCTGCGGCCGTGGTGTGCGCAAGGCTGATCATCGAGTCGTGGAACGCCAGGATGAACAATGCCAGGATCAGTCCCCAGCGCAGTGTCGCCCGGAATGCCGGATGCAGATCGTAGTAGCGCTCCAGGAACGGCTTGGGTTCGGGCGCGGCGACTTCCGCGGCCACTGACGCGGTGTCCATCGGCCGGTCAGCCCGGAGATGACGTGCGCGTACCGGCCTGTTTGTCGCTACGGCGACACCGCCGCATCGACCAAGTGGCCACCTCGAAACTGCACGTCATGAGCGCGATGCTAGGTCAGATCGCCCGGGTAGACACCGATTTCGTTGATCCCAAAACAACACGACATGCATATGCAGTCGCAGCAAACCAGCGTTGAGCGCAGATATCCACTCATAGAACGCATAATCACCACGCAGCGCATGTCGGGCAAACGGTGCGCGACACGCCGGATGCCGAATGCTCGCGCAAACGCAAAGATCCCCGGCACCGCACTGCGGTGCCGGGGATCTGGATGCCAAAAGCGTTGGCGTCGAGGTTACTTGGCCTTCTCGAGGACCTCGACCAGGCGCCAGCGCTTGGTCGCCGAGAGCGGGCGGGTCTCCATCAGCGAGACGCGGTCACCGATGCCGGCATCCCCGTTCTCGTCGTGGGCCTTGACCTTGCTCGTGGTCCGGATGATCTTGCCGTAGAGCGGGTGGCTCTTGCGCGACTCGAGCTCGACGACGATGGTCTTTTCCATCTTGTCGCTCACCACGTAGCCGATCGCGGTCTTGCGACGGCCACGCGGTGTCTCGGTGGCCGGCGTGTGGTTGGGGCCTTTAGTGTCTGCCATGTCTTACGAATCCTCACCAACAGGTCCGGAAGCCAGACCCAGTTCACGTTCACGCAGCACGGTGTAGACCCGTGCAATCTCCTGGCGCACCACGCGCAGCCGACGGTTGTTGGTCAGCTGGCCGGTGGCCATCTGGAAGCGCAGGTTGAACAGCTCTTCCTTCGACTCACGCAGGCGCGTGGTGAGCTCCTCCTCGGTGAGCTCACGCAGTTCGCCCGGCGAAACTCCCACTGCCATCAGAACTGCTCCTCTCGGGTCACGATGCGTGCCTTGATCGGCAGCTTGTGGATCGCGCGGGTCAGCGCGTCCCTGGCGATCTTCTCGTCGGGGTAGCTCAGCTCGAACAGCACGCGACCCGGCTTGACGTTGGCGACCCACCACTCCGGCGAACCCTTACCCGAACCCATGCGGGTCTCGGCGGGCTTCTTGGTCAGCGGGCGGTCCGGGAAGATGTTGATCCAGACCTTGCCGCCACGCTTGATGTGCCGGTTGATGGCGATACGAGCGGACTCGATCTGCCGGTTGGTGATGTAGGCGTGCTCCAGAGCCTGGATGCCGTAGTCACCGAAGCTCACCGAGGTACCGCCGCTGGCGGTACCGCGCTGCTTGGGGTGATGCTGCTTGCGGTGCTTGACCCTGCGGGGGATAAGCATGTCAGCTCCCTGAATTTTCTGGGGTGGTTTCTGCGGGCGCCTCGGCTGCTGCCGGGGTGCCCGCCGTGTCATCGCTTGCGGCCCGGCCGGCCTCGGTGCTCGTCGCCGTGGTGCCCGACGCGCCACTGCGGCGCGGACGGGTGCCCGACGGACGATCACGACGCGGACGGTCAGCGGCCGGCGCCGCGGCGGTCAGCTCGCGCTTACCACCGACGATGTCGCCCTTGTAGATCCAGACCTTCACGCCGATCCGGCCGAAGGTGGTCTTCGCCTCGTAGAGGCCGTAGTCGATATCGGCACGCAGCGTGTGCAGCGGGACTCGACCCTCGCGGTAGAACTCCGAGCGGCTCATCTCAGCACCGCCGAGGCGACCCGAGCACTGCACCCGGATGCCCTTGACGTTGGGCTGCCGCATGGCCGACTGGATGGCCTTGCGCATCGCGCGACGGAACGCCACACGGTTGGACAGCTGCTCGGCGACACCCTGAGCGACCAGCTGGGCGACGGCCTCGGGCTGCTTGACCTCGAGGATGTTGAGCTGGACCTGCTTGCCGGTCAGCTTCTCCAGGTCGGTGCGGATGCGGTCGGCCTCGGTGCCGCGGCGACCGATCACGATGCCCGGACGCGCGGTGTGGATGTCCACGCGGACGCGGTCGCGGGTGCGTTCGATCTCCACGTCGGCGATGCCGGCGCGCTCAAGACCGGTGGCCAGCAGGCGACGGATGGCGACGTCTTCCTTGACGTAGTCCGCGTACTGCTTGTCGGCG
Organism: Mycobacterium sp. VKM Ac-1816D; assembly: GCF_000416385.1. Classification (NCBI taxonomy): domain Bacteria; kingdom Bacillati; phylum Actinomycetota; class Actinomycetes; order Mycobacteriales; family Mycobacteriaceae; genus Mycobacterium; species Mycobacterium sp. VKM Ac-1816D. The sequence continues at coordinate 238,524 of NZ_AOHQ01000131.1, read as the reverse complement.
TACCAGCGGGACTTCCAATCGGTGGTGATACCGAGCCGGAAGCCGTGCGGGTTGATCTTCTGGCCCACTACTCCGAGCCCTCCTTCGAATCGGTGGCCTTCGCAGCAGCAGCCTTACTGCCCTGCGCACGACGGGTACGCGCGGTCGATGTCGACGCGCCACCCTTCTGCTTGGGCGGACGGCTTTCCACGATCACGGTGATGTGGCTGGAGCGCTTGCGGATCCGGAAGGCACGCCCCTGGGCGCGCGGACGGATGCGCTTGGCGGTCGGACCGCCGTCGGCGAAGATCGTCGCGACCACGAGGGTCGACGGGTCCAGGCCGTCGTTGTTCTGCGCGTTGGCAGCTGCGCTGGCGATCACCTTGGCCACCGTGGTGCTGGCGTCCTGCGGTGCCCACCGCAGGATGTCGAGCGCCTCGGCCACGGACTTGCCGCGGACCAGGTCGATGACCCGGCGAGCCTTGGTCGGCGAGAACGGCACGAAGCGTGCCACCGCCTTCGCGGACGGATACTCAATTGCAGTAGTCATTACCGGCGCTTCGCCTTCCGGTCATCCTTGATGTGACCCTTGAACGTGCGGGTGGGGGCGAACTCGCCCAGCTTGTGCCCGACCATCGACTCGGTAACGAACACCGGCACGTGCTTGCGACCGTCGTGGACGGCGAAGGTGTGACCGATGAAGTCCGGGATGATGGTGGACCGGCGCGACCAGGTCTTGATGACCTGCTTGCTGTTCTTCTCGTTCTGGACGTCGACCTTCTTGAGAAGGTGGTCGTCGACGAACGGGCCCTTCTTGAGGCTGCGTGGCATCGCTATTTACTCCTAGCGCTTCTTGCCGGTGCGCCGGCGACGGACGATGAGCTTGTCGCTCGCCTTGTTGGGCTTGCGGGTGCGGCCCTCGGGTTTACCCCAGGGGCTCACCGGGTGGCGGCCACCGGAGGTCTTACCCTCACCACCGCCGTGCGGGTGGTCGACCGGGTTCATGACGACACCACGGACGGTGGGGCGCTTGCCCTTCCACCGCATACGACCGGCCTTGCCCCAGTTGATGTTGGCCTGCTCGGCGTTGCCGACCTCGCCGACGGTGGCGCGGCAGCGCACGTCGACGCGACGGATCTCGCCGGAGGGCATACGCAGCGATGCGTAGCTGCCTTCCTTACCGAGCAGCTGGATGCTGACACCGGCAGAGCGGGCCAGCTTGGCGCCGCCGCCGGGCCGCAGCTCCACGGCGTGGATGACGGTACCGGCCGGGATGTTGCGCAGCGGCAGGTTGTTGCCGGGCTTGATATCGGCGTTCGGCCCCTGCTCGATGACGTCGCCCTGCTTCAGATCCTTGGGGGCGATGATGTAGCGCTTCTCGCCGTCCAAGTAGTGCAGCAGCGCGATGTTCGCGGTGCGGTTGGGGTCGTACTCGATGTGCGCAACCTTGGCGTTGACACCGTCTTTGTCGTGACGACGGAAGTCGATAAGCCGGTAGGCGCGCTTGTGGCCGCCACCCTTGTGACGAGTGGTGATGCGGCCGTGCGCGTTACGTCCACCCGTGCTGTGCAGCGGACGGACCAGCGACTTCTCCGGAGTCGAACGAGTGATCTCGGCGAAATCGGAGACGCTCGAACCGCGACGACCCGGGGTCGTCGGCTTGTACTTGCGAATTGCCATTTCTAAGTTCCTGAGTCTCTCTGCCTGCCGCTAGGCCGGCGCTCCGAACAAGTCGATCGGCTTGCTGCCTGCGGCCAGGGTCACGATGGCGCGCTTGGTGCTCTTGCGCGTGCCGTAGCCACTGCGGGTCCGCTTGCGCTTGCCGTTGCGGTTCAACGTGTTCACCGAATCGACCTTGACGGAGAAGATCTTCTCGATGGCGATCTTGATCTGCGTCTTGTTCGAATCCGGGTGCACGACGAACGTGTACACGTTGTCCTCGATCAGCCCGTAGGACTTCTCGGAGATGACCGGCGCGAGGATGATGTCGCGAGGGTCGGTGATCGTGGCCATCAGGCAGACACCTCTTCCTTCTTGGTGTGCGCGGTGATGTAGGCGTTCAGGGCCTCGACCGAGAACACCACGTCGTCGGCGTGCAGCACGTCGTACGCGTTGAGCTGGTCCGCCGAGATGACATGCACGCCGGGCAGGTTCCGCACGCTCTTCGCGCCGACCTCATCGCTGCGACCGATGACGATCAACACGTTCTTGTTCGTGGTGAGGCTGGCCAGGAACGACTTCGCCGACTTGGTCGACGGAGTCTGACCGGCCACCAGTTCGGTGACAGCGTGGATCCGATCGTTGCGAGCCCGGTCCGAGAGCGCCCCGCGGGTGGCGGCGGCGATCATCTTCTTGGGGGTCCGCTGGCTGTAGTCACGCGGCTTCGGTCCGTGCACGATGCCACCACCGGTGAACTGCGGTGCGCGGGTCGAGCCCTGACGGGCGCGGCCGGTGCCCTTCTGGCGGTACGGCTTCTTGCCACCACCGGAGACCTCGGCGCGGGTCTTGGCCGAATGCGTTCCCTGACGCTTCGCGGCCAGCTGTGCATTCACCACCTGGTGCAGCAGAGCGATGTTGGGTTCCACATCGAACAGGGCAGCGGGAAGTTCCACGGAACCGTCCGTCTTGCCGTCCGGAGTGTGAACGTCAAGCTTGAGAGCCATTACTTCTCACCTCGTTTGATCGCGGTGCGGACCACGACGAGTCCACCATTGCGTCCGGGGACGGCACCCTTGATCAGCAGTACGCCGTTCTCGGCATCGACCTTGTGCACCTTCAGGTTCTGGGTGGTGACGCGGTCACTGCCCATACGGCCCGACATGCGGGTGCCCTTGAAGACGCGGCCCGGGGTGGCGCAGCCACCGATCGAGCCCGGACGGCGGTGCACAGCCTGGGCACCGTGCGCGGCGCCCTGGCCGGCGAAGCCGTGCCGCTTCATGGTGCCTGCGAAGCCCTTGCCCTTGCTGGTGCCGGTCACGTCGACGTAAGCACCGTCGGCGAAGATCTCGGCGGTCAGCTCTTGGCCGACCTCGTAATCGGCGGCGGCGGCCTCATCATCGAGACGTAGCTCGGCGAGGTGGCGGCGCGGGTTCACACCGGCGGCGGCGAACTGACCGGTGACCGGCTTGTTCACCTTGCGCGGGCTGATCTCGCCGTAAGCGAGCTGCACGGCGCTGTAGCCGTCACGCTCGGTGGTACGGATGCGGGTCACCACATTGGGGCCGGCCTTGACGACCGTCACCGGGACGACTTTGTTGTTCTCGTCGAACACCTGCGTCATGCCCAGTTTGGTGCCCAGAATTCCTTTTCGTGCCATGAGTTCTGGAATCTCCTACTGGATATTGACGTCGACACTGGCCGGCAGATCGATGCGCATCAAAGCGTCAACGGTCTTCGGCGTGGGGTCGAGGATGTCGATAAGGCGCTTGTGGGTACGCATCTCGAAATGCTCCCGCGAGTCCTTGTACTTATGGGGAGACCGAATGACGCAGTACACGTTCTTCTCGGTCGGCAGCGGCACCGGGCCAACCACACTGGCGCCCGTACGGGTGACAGTCTCGACGATCTTGCGCGCCGAGGCGTCAATCGCCTCATGGTCGTAGGCCTTGAGCCTGATGCGGATCTTCTGTCCCGCCACGCTTCTCCTACCTCACTACTAACGGGCCCATGGTTGGGCCTTGTCTCTGGTCTGGCCCCGGTGTGCGCGCTCCGTGACCGGGGCGCGCGCAGCCTGTTGCCGCCGCTGTTTACCTGTCTCTGGTTCACCGACCCCCGCGCTCGGGTGTGTCGCCCTTACGCACATTCTTTCGCGTCGTATTCGTCGCGATCGAGGTGGGACCGGATGCATCCGCAAAGGACGCTGGTCGGTTGCCTCCATCCGGGCGAACCCGGCTCAAGGCAACCCGAACAGTATGCCTCAGATCCCGGCGTCCTACAAATCTCCATTTGACCAGGTCGGCCACTCCCCCGCCGGGCGCCGGGCCGGGGTGCTCGACGCACCGCGATCAGGCGATCTTACCGACGAGTAAGGTAGCGCAGCATGACGAGTCCCACCTACCGCGCGTGGCAGCAGTTGGCCGACAAACCGCTGGGTAGCCGGTTGTTCTCCGCGGCGGCGATGGTCCGAGTCCCCTATTTCGCCTCGGTACTCCCGCACATCCGCCGGATGGAGCCGGGACTGGCCGAGGTCGACGTGCCGAAGTGGTTCTACGTCTACAACCACCTGCACACCGTGCACGCGATCGCCTCGTGCAATGCCGCCGAGGTGGCGATGGGGATGGCCATGGAGGCGACCGTGCCGGCCACCCACCGGTGGATCCCGAAAGGGATGACGGTGCAGTACCTGGCCAAGGCGACGACATCGCTGCGCGCCACGGCCCGATTCAGCCCCCCGGACTTCGCCGTCATCACCGACGGCACCGAGATCGTGGTGCCGGTGCGCATCACCGACCGCGCAGGCACCGAGGTGGTGCACGCCGAGATCACGACCTGGGTGACTCCGGTCAGCTCGACGTCCTGACCGCACGGAAGCCGCCGGTGCGCTATCGACCCGGCAGCCCTGCCCAGAAATCGCATTGGTGCTCGGATCCGAAACTGGTGACCATCCGCGACCCGTCAGGCCGCAGGGACATCCAGGAAGCCGAGCCGCTGACCGCCGGCCAGTCCGGTGCGCCATCGACATCGGGTGCACCGGAACGGACGAATGCCGTCCAATAGTCGATCATCTGGTTCGACAACTGCTGCTGGTCAGGGCTCAGCGGCGGCGCCCCACCGACGTCGAACAGATAGCGCAGTTCCAGCGAGTGGCTGGCGCCGACCGGAAACGGCAACGTACGCATCGGTTCTGGAGTCGGCGGGCGGGGATCGTCGAACTGATAGCCGAAAACCGACCGACTCGATGCCAGTTGGTCGGCCATCCGTTCGGCGACACAGGCGAAGACGCCATCGGTCACCGCCGCCGAGTACGCCAGTGCCGCGCTGCCGCCGTACCTGTCCAGCGGATACCGGGCACCGACCGCCGCGGCGTCCGCGCCGAAGGTGTCGGCAAGCAGGTCGGGATATTCGCCGGCGTCGTACTGCCTGGCCCCGCGCAGGTACTGCAGGGCGGCGAAGAGGGTGAACTCGTCGCGATTGGTGCCGATCAGCACCGGCACCTCGGCCGCCCGACCGTCCCGGAACGCGACCATCGGGTCTTCGGGCAGGGTCGTGGTGCCGTAGACCGGTCCGCTGAGGGTGTCCTCGCCGATTCGGCCGTACCACACCGGTTTATCCACCTGATGGGCCGGCAGCCCGCGTAGACAGGCGGCAACGGCGGCCGGATCGGCACACCCCATATCGCGGGCGAAGTCGCTGCTGATCTTCTCGGCCCGGGGTAGCCCCACCTGCGCCTGGCACGGTCCGCTCTGGATGATCGCGGCCCGGAACAAGCCCTGCGACTCCGGCGCGACCAGGTGATCGCACACCGACATCCCGCCCGCCGACTCCCCGGCGATGGTCACCTTGTCCGGGTCACCACCGAACGCCGCGATGTTCTCGTGCACCCAGCGCAGCGCCGCCTGCTGGTCGGCCAGGCCGTAGTTGCCGACGCCGCCCGACTCCCCCAGCGCCGGATGGGCGAGAAATCCCAAGGCACCCAACCGGTAATTGAGGGTGACCACCACGATGTCACCACGGTCGACGAGCCAGCGGGCGTCGTACATGGCGCCGTTGCCGTTGATGAAAGAGCCACCGTGGATCCACACCATCACCGGCCGAAGGGTGTTCTCGGGTGCCGGCGTCCACACGTTGAGCGTCAGGCAGTCCTCATCGGTCTGCTTGCCGAACTCCACATCGCCGCTTTCGCCCTGCAGGCACCGCGGGCCGGTCTTGGTCGCGTCGCGGACGCCCTGCCATGGGGCGACCGGCTGCGGAGGCCGCCAACGCAGTGGACCGACCGGCGGTGCCGCATAAGGGATTCCCGCAAAATTGCGCTTGTCCAGGGTGGCCACCCCACGGACGAAGCCGTCGGCGGTCCGCACCACCGACGGGTCCGGCGGCAGCGATGCCCGCCCGCCGTCGCCGCCCAGTCCACACCCCGCGGCGAGCATCACGACCACCAGCAGCGCCAGCGTGCGGAGGACGGATCGCGACGACAGAAGCACGGATCGAGCCTACTGACGACGATTCGGACAATCTGGCCGTGTCGTCGACGGGGCCCGCCTAGACTCGGACTTGACAGCCGTCAAGACAGCACGAAGGAGCCCCGTGATGAGCACTCCGACCAAAGACGGCCGGGCCAGTGAGTACGCAAAGGTCTTCGTCGAGCCGAAGGCCTACGCCGACGATGCGCGGCTGCACGAGGCGATGGCCTACCTGCGCCGCCACGAACCCGTGGTCAAGGTGGAGTCTCGGCTGTATCGACCGTTCTGGGCCATAACCAAGCACGCCGACATCATGGCCGTCGAACGGGAGAACAACCTGTTCATCAGCGAACCGCGGCCACTGCTGGCCACCGCGGCCGCCGACGACCTGGCCAAGCAACAGCTGGAGGCAGGCATGGGCCTGCGCACCCTGATCCACATGGATGACCCACACCATCGCAAGGTGCGCGCCATCGGCGCGGATTGGTTCCGCCCCAAGGCCATGCGTGACCTCAAGGTTCGCGTCGACGAGCTGGCCAAGCGTTACGTCGACCGGATGCGCGATATTGGACCCGAATGCGATTTCGTCACCGCCATCGCGGTGCAGTTCCCGCTCTACGTCATCATGTCGCTGCTCGGGCTGCCTGAAGAGGACTACGAGCGCATGCACATGTTGACCCAGGAGATGTTCGGCGGTGACGACGACGAGTACAAGCGCGAAGGCGGATCCCTGGAGGACCAACTCGCCGTGCTGATGGACTTCTTCGCCTACTTCTCCACCCTGACCGCGTCACGACGGGCCAATCCCACCGAGGATCTGGCCTCGGCCATCGCCAACGGCCGCATCGACGGTGAACCGCTCTCGGATGTGGACACCGCCTCCTACTACGTGATCGTCGCCAGCGCCGGGCATGACACCACCAAGGACGCCATCTCGGGCGGCCTGCTGGCACTGATCGAAAACCCCGACCAACTCGACCGGCTGCGCACCCAACCAGATCTGATGGGCACCGCGGTCGAGGAGATGATCCGCTGGACCACACCGGTCAAGGAATTCATGCGCACCGCCACCGCCGACACCGAGGTGCGCGGGGTGCGCATCGCCGAGGGCGAATCCGTCTATCTTGCTTACGCTTCGGGCAATCGAGACGAGGACGTGTTCGACGAGCCGTTCCGCTTCGACGTCGGGCGCGAGAACAACAAGCACGTGTCTTTCGGCTACGGGGTGCACTTCTGCCTGGGGGCCGCTTTGGCGCGGATGGAGATGAACAGTCTGTTCACCGAGCTCATCCCGCGCCTGGACTCGATCGAACTGGCCGGCACCCCGGAGTTGTCGGCGACGACATTCGTCGGCGGGCTCAAGCACCTGCCGATCCGGTACTCGCTGCGCTAGCTTTTCCACCCCTGCCATGGGTGGCCAGGAAGCCGTCGACGGCGACCCTGGCCACCTGGTGGTAGTCGAAATCGGCCAGTGTGCTGAGCTTCCCGAGCACGATCGGGCCCAACAGCAGTGCCACGGCCTGCGCGCGGTCCACATCGCCGATTTGGGCGACCGCATCAGGGCTGGCAAAGATGGCGTCGAAGGGGGCCGCATACTGCTCGGCCACCCGCTCGCGCAGCGTCCGCACCTCATCGCTTTCCGCTTCATGGTCTCCCCTGGGCCACCAAGAGGGCTCCAGCCCGCCGCCGAGGGCAAGCCATGACGTCGCCGCCAGGCTGATCGGTGCCTCGACGACCAACGTCGCGAAACCGTCGAGCGCGGCGATCAACCGATCGCGCAGCGAGCCGCCCTCCGGCGGCAGCGGCACGGGCGGGATGAGTGCATGAAACGCCGCCGCCAACAGGTCGTTCCCGCTGGGAAAGTGCCGGTACAGGGTGGCTCGGGCGACATTGGAGGCACGGATGACGGCGTCGACGGTGACCGCGCTGGGCCCGCCGGTACGCAGCAATGTGGTCGCAGCGTCCAACAACCGCGCCCGCGAGCGCGCCGGCCGTGGGTCGGTGTGCACCGTCGACATCGCGATTCTCCCTCCCACCAGCCGTACGAGACTGTTAGTCTCGAAACAAGACGATCAGTACCAAAAATAACGCACTCGTCGAAAGCGGGGACATGGTCGATACGCTCAGCGAGGCCGACCACGCCACCGGCTCGATGCCGCAGCCGTCTGCCGCCGCGCGCCGCTGGACCCTCACCGTAGCGTGTCTCGGTGTCCTCCTTGTCATCTCGTCGATGATCGGGTTGAACACCGCGTTGCCGGATCTGGCGACGTCGACGTCGGCCACCCAAACCGAGCTCACCTGGATCGTCGACAGCTACACGTTGGTGCTGGCCTGCCTGTTGCTGCCCGCCGGCGCGCTCGGGGACCGCTACGGCCGCCGCGGTGCCCTACTGGTGGGGTTGTCCGTGTTCGGGATCGCCTCGATCGCGCCGGCCATCTGGTCGGATCCACTACACCTCATCATCGCGCGTGGCGCCGCCGGAGCCGGTGCCGCACTGGTCATGCCGGCGACCCTGTCGCTGATCACCACGGCGTACCCGAAAGACCAGCGCAACAAGGCCGTCGGCATCTGGGCCGGCGCCGCCGGTTCCGGCGCGATCATCGGAATGCTCGGGTCGGGCGCCATCCTGCACTTCTGGTCCTGGCAGATGATCTTCTGGGCCTTCACCGCCGCCGCCGCGGCGTTGTTCCTCCTCGCCCTGACGATCGCCACGTCCAAGGAGTCCGTGGCCACCCCGCTGGACTGGGTCGGTGCGGTGTTGATCGGCAGCGGGGTCGCGGCGGTGGTGTTCGCCATCCTCGAGGTACCCGCCCGGGGGTGGTCCGATGCACTGGTGATCGGGTGCCTGTCCGCCGGCGTGGCACTGGTGGTGGCCTTCGCGGTATGGGAACTGCGCTGCGGGCACCCGCTTCTGGACATCCGACTGTTCGCCGACCCCGCCTTCGCCACCGGAGCGGCCACGATCACCGTCTTCTTCCTGTCGATGTTCGGCTACTTCTTCATCATCGTGCAGCACATGCAACTGATCCTCGGCTACACCCCGATCAAGACCGCCATGGCGTTGACACCACTGGTCGGCCCGGTGCTGCTGCTGTCGACCACGGCGTTCTGGTACCTGCCCCGAGTCGGTCTGCGGGCGGTGGTGTTCACCGGGTCCACCCTCGTCGCCATCGGATTCGCCTTGATGAGCGGTGTTTCGCTCGGAGACGGTTACGGCGCCATCGGATGGCCCATGCTGGTGATGAGCGCCGGCATCGGATTACTCACCACGCCGGCCACTTCGGCGATCATGAGCACGGTGTCCGATGACAAGCAGGGCGTGGCATCGGCGGTCAACGACACCACCCGCGAGGTGGGCGCCGCGCTGGGCATCGCCTTGGCCGGATCACTGCTCGCCGCGAAGTACACCGATGCACTTGCCCCGGCGCTGCCCGCCGATCTCCCGCTACCGGTGCGCGAGGCGGTGACCGGATCTCTGGGCCAGGCCTTGGAGGTCTCGGCCACCCTCGGGCCACGGGGCGCCTCGGTAGCCGAACTGGCCGAGTCGGCATTCGTCGAATCGATGAGCTCGGCGCTACTGGTGATGGCGCTCGTGGTGGGAATCAGCGCGGTGGTCCTCGGATTCTGGGCCCCCGGGCGCGACGGCCGCCAACTGGCAGTCCTGCGCGGCCTGCGTGGTACCGGCAAGCATCGCCGCTAACCGGCGACGAACGGCGCGACCCGGTGGCCGATCATCGCGATGCTCGCGTGCGGACCTCGTGAGGTGATGGTGGGCATCACCGAACCATCGGCGACCCACAGCCCGTCGACCCCGAGCACCCGGCACTGCGCGTCGAGAACCGAGCCCATCGGGGCGGTACCGCAAAGATGTTGGGTGGTAGACCAATTGGCTTCGACGTCACCGAGACCGGCGAGATCACGCGCCAGCTCGGCGCCGTCCCGCAAGGCGGCGACATCTGCGGCCACCGAGTCGTAATGGTGTTCGATCGTGGGCGCGACCAGCGGATCGGCCGACACCAATGTCAGCTTGCCGCGAACCCGGGGGCGCATCAGCGCCACGCCCAGATGCGGCGGATCCGACGGCAGCTCACCGACCATCTCAGCGAAACCTGATGTGTAGAGCCGGATGTCGACATCCCCGACCGACAGCGATGCCTCCAGGGGGGTACGTCCGGACGTCGCGGGCCACCGCGTCGGCAGCAGCCACTCAGGATGGTCGGCGAAGTTCTGTCCGACCGGGAGGTCGACCCGCACCGGCACCCCTGCCCGCGACAGCGCCTCGGCAGGTCCGCACCCCGAGAGCATCAGCAGTTGTGCGGTGGAGATGGCACCCGCGCACAGTACGATCCGGTCGGCTTCCCACACCGCCGCCCCATCGGGCCCGACCACCTGAACACCGACCGCCCGGTGCCCGGTGAACCGGACCGCCAGCACGCGGGTTCCGGACTGCAGATCCAGGTTGGGACGGTCCAACGCCGGTGACAGCGCCATCGCACCCGGTCCACACCGCTGACCGTCGACGACGTTGAGCGGGACGGCCCCGACCCCGTCCCCGGTATGTGTCCCGTTGAGGTCATCGATCCAGCCGAAGCCATGAGCCAACGCGGATTCGACGAATCGCTCTGTGCCGGCGCTGAATCGGCGGGTACGGACAACCGGGATCGGACCATCGGCACCGTGCAGCGGCCCGGTGAAGTCATGATCGGTCTCGATGGCGCGGAAATCCGGCAGGACATCGTCCCAGGACCATCCCGGCAGCTTCCACCCGTCGAAATCTGTCGACCGGCCCCGGCAGAAGTAACCGCCGTTGATGGCCCCCGATCCCCCCACCACCGCGCCCCGCACCAGGCTCACCGGTCTGGCCGGGTGATCGGTCAGCACGGCCGAGAAGCGGGCCGCGACCGGACTGGCCGGCTCGATCGGTAGTCGATGGGCTGCCCGCAGCTCCGTACCGTCGGCGAGAGGCCCCGCCTCGAAGAGCGTCACCTGGCAATCGGGGTCGCGGGAAAGCCGCTCGGCCAGAAGAGAACCGGCGCTACCGGCTCCGACGATGACGACGCGCACGGGCCGCTCAGGTACGGATCTGCGGTTTGAGCGCACCGAGGTGTCGCTCGCGGACCACACCTGTCCACAGCCCCAGCCCGTAGGCGATGTCGTCGAGACGCTTGAGCACCAGATAACCCAGGAATCCGACCCGCCGGGTGTCCTCGGGGATGCTGTTGTTCCGGCTCACCCAGTCGACCAGGCCGTCCAGAACCGCCGCGGTCAACACCACCCGCCGGCAACGCCGGAACAACACCCCCGCCACGAGGGCGACAGGCCAGTAATGCCGACAGATCGCCGAGGCGACCTGCAGCGCCGCGCCCCACAGTCCGTGCACCGTCATGGTAGCGACATCGCGGGGAGCCGTCTCGACGGTCTCCAGTGAGGTGGCCACCCGACGGCCGAACAGCACCGCGATCACCGCGGCCGCACAGTACCCCAGCGGTGATCCCGTCGCCGCCAGCATCCACAACAACAACACCCAGCGCGAAACCACCATCGGCGCCGTCTTGCCAGGGTGCCGCACCGACAACGGCGCGGCAGACTCTCCGTAGAAGGCCTTGCGCGCGAACCATTCCCGCAAGTGTGTCCGGTGGTCGTGCCCGACGAGCGCGATGGGCTCGTAGCGCAGCCGCGCGCCCGCCTCCACCAGCCGCCAGCACAGGTCGACATCCTCGCCGGAGCGTAACGTCTCGTCGAATCCGCCCACGTCGATCAACGCCGAGCGACGGCAGATGATCGCCGCGCTCGGCACGTAGGCCACCGATCCCAGCGGGACGACGGGCGCCTCACGCATACCGAGATCGAGCGAGGAACGCACGGCCTCGTAGCGGGCGAGCAGATTCTCCGGTTCGCGCAGACTCACGATGCGCGGCGCCACCAGGGCGACGGCCGGGTCGCAGAAGTGGCCGAGCAGGGCCTCCAGCCAGCCGCGCCGGGGCACCACATCGGAGTCCAGGAAGGCCACGAAATCGGTGTCACAGACCCGCAGGCCGGTGTTACGGGCGGCGGCGGGACCCCGGCTCTGCTGGTGGCGCACGACCCGTACCGGGCAGTGCGCCCCGGCGAAGTCCACTTCCGAGATCGGCACCGTCGATCCGTCGTCGACCACCACGATCTGCATGTCACGCAGTGACCTGACCAGTCGGCTGACCCCGAAGATGTTGTTGCGCACCGGAATCACCACGGTGACATCGTGATGCGATGGGCCCGTCGCCGGGCGCGGATGGGCCACGGTGGCGTCGAGTAGTGCGCGCGCCAACTGCGCCGACAGCGCGTCGTGGACTTCCAGGCGGCCTTCGTCGAGCATCGTCTGGGCCACCGGAGCCAGCCTCAGCAGCCGCGTGGGGGAACCACCGAGCAAGGCCGAGCCGGCGCCGAGCACCTTGACCCGCCGATCGACCTGGACGACGAATCCGTCCGGCAGCCGCGGCCCCGTCATGTCAGCATCCCCCGTTCGTTCGGTGCCCACGCCGACAGTTTGCGGGCACACTCGTCGACCATAGCGGCAACGTATCTGGCGCCGTCGGCCTCCGTGGCGGTGGTGGCGTCGCCCAGCACGCCGACCGCGCTCACCGCGGCGATCCCGCCCGCCCGCATGGCAGGCAGCAATTCCGGCAGCGGGGCGCTGTTTCCGGGCACCACGGCGTCCCTACGCACGTCAGCGGGTGAAATATGCAGCAGTATCGAGGTTTCGGTGTGCCCGGCGTGCGCATCGGCGCCGCGCACCGCGCAGGAACACCACCCGGCATCGCGACCCTCGTAGCGCAGCGTGGTGACCGCCCCGGCCAGCGCGTCGACATTCCCCCCGTGGCCGTTGACGAAGACCATCCGGCCTGCCCAGATCCCGGCCGACCGGCCGTACTCGATCAACACCTGCCGCAGGGCGGCGGTGCCGATCGAGATGGTGCCCACGAAGCCCTCGTGCTCACCGCTGGCGCCATAGTTGAGCGCGGGTGCCAGCAGCCAGCCGTCGCCCAGCCTGGCCGCCAGCGCCCGTCCGACGACCTCGGCGATGCGGGTGTCGGTGTCCAACGGAAGGTGCGGTCCGTGCTGTTCGAGGGACCCGACCGGAATGATCAGCGCCGGCCTGTCGCCGGATGTGCCACCGACGAGTCCGGTCGACGTCTCGCTACCGAGCTCGGCGGGTAAAGCCACCCGCCGATGGTAGGCCCAGTTCACCTGTGATGCATCGATTGTTGGCGCATGCGACGGAAATCGTGGTGGACCTGTCGCCCAGTCGGCGGACATTCGGTCACGTCCGTAACGGCAGCCACGCCCGTCTCATCCAGGCCGCGACCGTCAGACGCCCAGGGTGCGGGTGAAGCCCTCCGGGATCAGCACATCCTCACGGGTGAGGTCGTGGATGGACGACTTGCCCAGGCCCCGCATCGCGGAGTCGATACCCCCGGACAGGATGTCCAGGACGTTCTCGACACCGGCCTGGCCGTTGGCCGCCAGACCCCACAGATAGGCCCGCCCGATCAGCACCGCGCGCGCACCCAGAGCGACGGCCTTGACGACATCGCTACCGCGGCGGATACCACCGTCGAGCAGGACCTCGACCTGGTCGCCGACGGCATCGGCGATGGCAGGCAGGCAGCGGATGGCGGCCGGAGTGCTGTCCAGGTTGTTGCCGCCGTGGTTGGACACCGTGATCGCCGAAACCCCGGCGTCCACAGCGCGTTTGGCATCGTCGACCCGGACCATGCCCTTGAGCAGGAACGGACCGCCCCACTGTTCACGCAGCCAGGCGACATCCTCCCAGGTGGGCGGCGGGGTGCCCATCCATTGGCCGTAGGCCTCGAAGAAGGTCGGGCCGGGCTCGCCGGGCCGCCCCTGGTTGGGGACCCGCAGGTCCGGCGGACGCAGGTGCTTGGCGAAGCTGAAGAACCAACGGGGTTTGGTGATGACCTCCGGGCTCATCTTGATCATGGTCTTCAGATCCATCTGCTCGGGGATCTTGGGGCTACCCCAGTCCCGGCCGTGGCTGAAGCTCCAGTCCGTGGTGAGGATCAGGCCCTTGGCTCCGGCAGTGCGGGCGCGCTCCATCCGGGCCAGGATGTCGTCGCGGCTACCCAACCAGTAGATCTGGAAGAAGATCTTGTCGTTGACGGCGGTGACTTCCTCCATCGGCTTGCTGGCGAACGACGACAGTCCCATGGCGGTGCCGCGGGCGGCGGCGGCACGGGCGACGGCCACCTCTCCGTCGGGGTCGACGGCCTGCACGCCAGTCGGCGAGATGATGACAGGCATCGAAATGTCCTGTCCCATAACGGTGGTGGACATCTCCCGCTTCTCGGTGGCACCGATCACATGGGGCGCGAAGCCCAGTTCGGAGAACGCCTCGACATTGTCGGAGACCGAGACGCCCTTCTCGCTGGCCGAGATCAGCGAGGAGTAGGCAGAGCGCGGTAGCCGCTTTTTCGCACGCTGTTGGGCGATGGCAACGGTCTCGAACCAGGTATCACGGGCCATGATCTCTACACAGGACTTTCGTTACAGAACTTCTTGGGCGGGACGGTCAACAACTTCAACGGAATCGGACCTTTCCTCCCGCCGGCGCGGGAGTGGTCGACACTGGACTTGGGCTTGTCGCGCTCGGCGGCCAGGGCGGGCTCGCCGTAGCCTTGGACGCATTCGGGGTCTGGCCCGTCCATCGGCAGACCGGTGAAGAACTTGGCGGCCATGCAGCCACCCCGGCACGCGTCGTAATGGTTACAGCTGGCGCAGGCACCGGCCGACTGCGGCTCGCGCAGTTCGTTGAACAGCACCGAGTTCTGCCACACATCTTTGAAACCGTTGCTGGTCAAGACATTTCCGGCCAGGAACTTGTCGTGGATCGCGAACGGGCAGGCGTACACGTCACCCACCGGGTCGATCAGGCAGACCACCCGGCCGGCGCCGCACAGGTTCAGCCCGGCCAGTGCGCCCGGTTCCCCGAGACCCGACAGGTGGAAGAAGGAGTCACCGGTGAGCACGCGCTCGCCGTGGGCCACCAGCCAGTTGTAGAGCTCGACCTGCTGGGCCGGGGTCGGGTGCAGCTCGTCCCAGACGTCGGCCCCTCGACCGGAGGGACGCAGCCGGGTGATACGCAGAGTCGCGCCGTAAGTGTCTGCCAG
The DNA here is from genome assembly GCF_000416385.1 of Mycobacterium sp. VKM Ac-1816D. Taxonomy (NCBI): domain Bacteria; kingdom Bacillati; phylum Actinomycetota; class Actinomycetes; order Mycobacteriales; family Mycobacteriaceae; genus Mycobacterium; species Mycobacterium sp. VKM Ac-1816D. The sequence continues at coordinate 223,262 of NZ_AOHQ01000131.1, read as the reverse complement.
CGCCTTGAATTCGTCGAGCTGGCCGACATTGTGGCGGGTCACCACCACCGAGATCTTGGCGTCCTTGAAGCCCGCCTCGCGCAGGTTTTCCAGGGCGCGGATCGCCATCGCGAACGAGCCGGGTCCGCGGACCTCGTCGTTGACCTCGGCGGTCGCGCCGTCCAGCGAGATCTGCACGTCGACGTAATCGCTGGCGGCCAGCTTCGCGGCCACCAACTCATCGATGCGCACACCGTTGGTGGAGAACTTGACCCCGACGTGATGCTCGGTCGCGTAGTCGACGAGCTCCCAGAAGTCCGATCGGACAGTCGGTTCGCCGCCGCCGATGTTCACATAGAACACCTGCATGCGTTCCAGCTCGTCGATGATGTCCTTGCACTGTTGGGTCGACAGCTCACGCGGGTCGCGCTTGCCCGAGGACGACAGGCAGTGCACACACGACAGGTTGCACGCGTACGTCAGTTCCCAGGTCAGGCAGATCGGCGCGTCGAGGCCGTGCTCGAACTGCTCGACGAGCTTGGGAACCTTGGTCGGCTCGGCGACCTTGACGGGAGCAAGCGCCGGGGGCAGGACGGCGGTCATTTAAGTCTCCTTGGCGACGAGCATGTTGGACTTCACCAGCACACTGAGCGCATGTAGATAGGGGCCTTGGGCGGCGTCGTCGATACCGGCGGCGCGACAGGCGGATCGGACATCGGGGTGCTCGGGCAGCGAGTTGACCACCGCGACGATCGTCCGGTTCTTCAGGAAAGACAGCTTGCGGGTACCGAAGTGGTACAGCAGCGCCCCGAACGGCTCCGGCCGCACCGCCACCTGGTGGTGCAGCCGCCAGCCGCGATCGGGATCGAACGCCACTGCATCAGCAGTGGGTGCGGTCACGATCAGTAGACCCCGCACATACCGTCGATGGAGACCTCTTCGACGAGCGATTCGGTGACGAGTTCGGTGGTGTTCTCGGCCTGCTGGTTCTGGTCCATGTCATACCTTTCTAGGCTGTTACCAGGTCACCATGTTCGATGAGTGTGACCTGTGTCGCACACAATATGGCATCCAGTGCACAAATGGAAGGGGTGGTTCACGTGGCGTCTCGCGTCGGCCGGCGCCCGTCGACCAATCAGGACCACATCACCGACGTCGCACTCGAGTTGTTCACCACCCATGGCTTCGACGAGGTCAGCGTCGACGATGTCGCCAAGGCCGCCGGCATCGCCCGTCGGACCCTGTTCCGCTACTACCCGTCCAAGAACGCGATCCCCTGGGGAGATTTCGACGCCTATCTCAACCACATGCGCCAACTGCTCGACGACGCCGACCCGACCGCGGGCGTCGGCGAGGCGTTGCGCACCGCACTGCTGGCGTTCAACGAGTTCGACGATAAGGACCGGCACCGTCGCCGTATGCGTTTGATTCTCAAAACCGATGCCCTACAGGCACATTCGATGACGATGTATGCAGGCTGGCGCGCCGTGGTCGCGGACTACGTCGCCCGCCGCCGCGGTGAGCAAGCCGACGGTCTGGTTCCCCAGACAGCCGCGTGGACCCTGCTGGGTGTCGCGCTGACCGCCTACGAGCAGTGGCTGGGTGACGAGTCGGTGTCACTGGCCCGGCTGCTCGGCGACTCCTTCGATGTGGTGGGCCGCGGGCTGACCGAACTGTGATTTGTGGAGTCTCGCCCGCGCTGGTTGCGGGCGAGACTCCACAAACCGCGAGAAATTGGGGTGTCGGAGTTGAGGCCCCGGCGGCGACGATATGGGTGTGAGCGTCCACACCGAACCGCGCGACGCGCCCCGGGAGCTCCTGGAGCTCTATGACGAGGCGCTACCTGTGGTGTACGGATACTTCACCCGGCGCTGCGGTGATCGCGCAACCGCCGAAGATCTGACGTCGGAGACGTTCCTGGCGGCCATGGATGCCGCCCGCCGGTCAGCGCCGCCGCCGATCACGATGCCCTGGCTGGTGGGGGTGGCCAGACACAAACTGGCCGACCACTACCGCCGCAGGCACGACAGATTCACCGTGCCGGTCGCCGATCTGCCGGACACCGACCCGGTGGACGACTGGGACATCGAGCTGGACCGCATCGTCGCCGAGTCGGTGCTCGCACACCTGCCCGAACATCACCGCACCGTGCTGGCATTGCGTTATCTCGACGACTGCTCGGTACCCGAATGCGCACAGCTGCTCGGGCGGACCGTGCACGCGACCGAAGCCCTGCTGGTGCGCGCCCGCCGCGCTTTTCGAACGCACTACCCGACACCGGAAGGAGGCACCCCATGATCGATGAACCAGATCCGTTGACCGCACTGCGCGGTGACGAGCTTCCGGTGGCTCCCGATCCGGCGTTCGCGGCCCGGCTGCGCGGCCGCCTGGAATCGGCCCTCACCCTCCCCCACCACACCCGAGGAGTCCAGATGAGTGGCACCGATACCGCCATCGGCGACCTGAACAACGCCGAGGCCGCCGTCGCCGGTATGCCCCGCCCCGCAGCGCTGCCCTATCTGTCGGTCCGCGATGCGCGCACTGCCATCGACTGGTACGTCCACGCACTGGGCGCCACACTGCTGGGCGACCCGATCGTGATGGACGACGGTCGGGTCGGGCACGCCGAACTCAGCATCGGCGCGGGCGTGCTCTACCTGGCCGACGAATTCCCCGAGATGGGCCTGAAAGCACCCGCCCCGCAGTCGGTCTCGGTGAGCCTGATGCTGCAGGTGCCGGACACCGATGCGGCGCTGCTGCGCGCGGCCGGTCGCGGCGCGACCGTCGAGCGGCAACCCTACGAGGCGCACGGGTCGCGCACCGCGACCATCATCGATCCCTCCGGGCACCGGTGGATGCTGACCGGACCGGTGACCGGTGCCGCGGTCAGCATCCAGCACGGCGATGTCGGCGTCGTGTCGATATGCACCCCCGACACCGAGCGCGCCGCAACCTTCTACGGTCGGGTGCTCGGCTGGGAGTTCGACGCGGCGGCCGACCGGGTGACCAACACCGCCACCCGAATCACGCTGTCCCGCAGCGCGGGAACCACGACGATGCGCTGCTGCTATGCCGTCGACGACCTGGCCGGCACCCGTCAGGCGATCATCTCCGGCGGCGGGGCGGTGGGAGTCGAAGCCGAGTCCGGGTACGGCACGACGCTCGACGCGACCGATCCTTCCGGTGCGCCGTTCGCGGTGTACCGCCCCGCGCCCGGCACCCCGCGCCCGGAACTCAACGGCACGGGCCCGGGCGACCTTTCGTACATCACCTACCACGCGCAGGACTCCGCGGCATTCCGGGCGTTCTACAGCCGATTCCTGTTCTGGACCTTCGACACCGGCCGCGTTGCGGACGGCTGGGAGATCCAGGGCGCCCACCCGATGGCGGGCATGGTGGGCGGCCAGGATCGACCTGCGGCCGTGCCGATGTGGACCGTCACGGACATCGACGCGGCGACCGAGCGGGTCCGTGCCGCCGGCGGCACGATCGTCGATGAACCGTCGACGCAGTCCTACGGGCGCTCGGCGCTGTGCACCGACGACCAGGGCAGCGTGTTCTACCTCGGCGAGCTCTGAGCGATCAGTCGAGGACGTCGGCGATGGGAGCGCCCGCGGCGATCTTGCCGCGGGCCTTCATCACCTTGCCGGGCATGCCGCCGCCGACCACCGCGGTCAGCACACCATCGCGCTCGTAGTAGGCGAGGAACTTACGGCCGTCGTCACTGACCAGGTGCACGACATCATCGGCGGCCGGCTCACCGAGACACTGGATCTTGACGTCGTACTGGTCGCTCCAGAAATAGGGAACGGAGACGGCCGCCGACGCGGGCTCCCGGCCCAGCAGCGCGGGCACCAGCACGCGCGCCTGCTCGGCGACGTTGCTCCAGTGCTCGACGCGCTCCTGATGGCCCGCCTCGGTTCGCCAGGAGGCCACATCGCCGATGGCCCACACGTGTTCGACTCCTGTGCGGCCGGCCGAGTCGCACACCACACCGTTGTCCACCTCGACACCGCTGCCGTCGAGGAAGCCGGTGACCGGACGCGATCCGATACCGACGACGACGATGTCGGCGTCCAGTTCGGTGCCGTCGGAGAGCACCACCTTCTCGACCTTGCCGTCACCGGACACCGAATCGACGCCGACACCGCAGCGCACCTGCACACCCTCGGCCTCGTGCAGCCGGGTGACCAACGCGCCGATCGTCTCGCCGAGCACCGAGGCCAGCGGGGTGGGCTGCGGCTCGACGATCACCACGTCGACGCCGAGCTGGCGCAGGCTGGCCGCGACCTCGCAGCCGATGAACCCGGCGCCGATGATCACCGCATTGCGGGCGCGCGCGGCATGCTCACGCAGTTCGGCACTCTCGCCGAGCGAACGCAGCACCCGGATGCCCTCGAGGTCGGGAAAGGACGGAATCCGCTTCGGCTCAAGGCCGGTCGCGATGACGAGCTCGTCGTATCCGAGCGTCGAGCCATCGGCCAGCGTCAGGGTCTTGGCCGCGGTGTCGACAGCGGTGACACCGTTGCCGAGCCGCAGCGTGATACGTGCCTCGTCGTAGAACTCCTGAGGCTTGAGCACGACATCGTGCTCGGCATTGCGCAGCACCTCTTTGGACAGCGGCGGCCGGTCATACGGCAGGTGCTGCTCATTGCTGACAATGGTGATCGGGCCGTCGTACTCGGCGCGACGGAGCTGTTCGGCGGTGCGGGCACCCGCCAGGCCGCCGCCGACGATGACGATTCCACCAGTATTTGCCACGTGGGACTTCATACACCACCAGCGGCCCGGGTGGTCCGCCTACCCCGTCAGGATCTGCCGCGTTCGATGAGGTTGGACAACACCACGATGCTCTCACTTCGCTCGATATCGGCGCTGGCCCTGATCCGTTCCAGCGCGTCCTCCAGATGTCGCATATCGCGCGCCAGCACATGCAGAATCGCGTCCGCCGTTCCGGTGACCGTCGCCGCGCTCACCACTTCTGGGATGTTCACCCACGCCTGCCGCAACTCCGCGGGCGCGATGGTGCCGTGGCAGTACACCTGCACATAGGCCTCGGTGGTCCAGCCCAGCGCCTGCCGATCGACCACCGCGGTGAAACCACGGATCACCCCCGTGTCGAGCATCCGGTCCACCCGGCGCTTGACCGCGGGAGCGGACAGATTCACCCGCTCGCCGATCTCGGCGAATGTCGCGCGGGCGTGGTCGGTCAGCTCGGCGATGATGCGCTCGTCGACCTCGTCCATCCACATCCCCTCGTCGGCGCAACGAATGTGCATCTTGCCCTGTAATCCGCAATCAATCTCCATACTATACGCAATACATGGCGATTGATTGTGTCCTTCGAGGTCAATATCGTCATGATCATGACGGTTTCCGACCTCAGCACCGAAACCACCCGCCGAGCCCGCACCCGCCGATTTGTCATGACCGCACCCGCGCACTTCGCGGTGGAATACGCGATCAACCCGTGGATGAACCCCGCCATCGGAGTCGATGTCGACCGGGCCGTCGCGCAGTGGGAGGTCTTGCGGCGCACCTATACCGACCTCGGACACACCGTCGAACTGGTCGACCCGGTCCCCGGCCTGCCGGACATGGTCTACGCCGCCAACGGCGGACTGGTGATCAATGGTCACGCGATCGTCGCCAATTTCACCTATCCCGAGCGCGCGGCCGAGGCCGACGCCTACTGCGCATGGATGAGCGCTGCCGGCCTGCAGCCGCGGCGGACTCGACACCACAACGAGGGACAGGGCGATCTCCTGGTAGCCGGGACGACGGTGCTGGCGGGTTACGGTTTCCGCACCGACCGCCGGGCCCACGACGAGATCGCCGCGATCACCGGCCTGTCGGTGCTGAGCCTGGAACTGATCGATCCGCGCTTCTACCATCTCGATACCGCACTCACGGTGCTCACCGACGGCCCGTCCCCGCTGATCGCCTATTACCCGCCGGCATTCAGCGATGACGCACTTGCCCTGCTGCGCAGCCGCTTTCCCGACGCGCTCACGGTCGGTTCCGCCGACGCGTTCGTGCTGGGCCTCAACGCGGTGTCAGACGGTCGTCATGTGGTGCTGCCGGCGGCCGCGACGGGATTCGCCGCGCAGCTGCAGGACGCGGGATTCCACCCCGTCGGTATCGAGCTCTCCGAGCTGCTCAAGGGCGGCGGGTCGGTGAAGTGCTGCACGCTGGAGATCTTTTCGTGAACGTGATCGCCGACCACCGCGCCACCGCGGCGGCCATCGAACTGGACGGTCGCCACGTGGCACACAACTATGCACCGCTACCGGTGGTTGCCGCCTCGGCGACGGGCGCCTGGATCACCGATGTGGAGGGCAACCGCTACCTGGATTTTCTGGCCGCGTACTCGGCAGTGAATTTCGGCCACCGCCATCCGCTGATCATCGCCGCCGCGCACGCCCAGCTCGACCGACTCACCCTGGTGAGCCGGGCCTTCCACTCCGACCGGCTCGGTCCGTTCTGCGCGGCCCTGGCACAACTGTGCGACAAGGACATGGTGCTGCCGATGAACAGCGGTGCCGAAGCGGTCGAGAGCGCCATCAAGGTTGCCCGCAAATGGGGCACCGACGTCAAGGGCGTTCCGCCGGGTCGGGCCGAGATCGTGGTGGCACACAACAATTTCCACGGTCGAACCACCACGATCGTCAGCTTCTCCGACGACCCGGCCGCGCGCGACGGATTCGGACCCTTCACCCCGGGCTTCCGTGCCGTCCCATTCGGCGACGCCGATGCGGTGGCCGACGCGATCGGCGAGAACACCGTCGCGGTCCTCGTGGAGCCCATCCAGGGCGAGGCGGGCATCATCGTGCCACCCGACGATTTTCTGCCGAGGGTCCGGCAACTGTGCACGCAGAACAACGTGCTGCTGATCGCCGACGAGATCCAGTCGGGCCTGGCCAGGACGGGGCAGACCTTCGCCTGCGCACACTGGGATGTGGTGCCCGACGTGTACCTGCTCGGCAAGGCGCTCGGTGGCGGCGTGCTTCCACTGTCGGCGGTGGTGGCCGACTCAGATGTCCTCGGCGTGCTGCACCCCGGTGAGCATGGTTCGACCTTCGGTGGGAACCCGCTGGCGGCAGCGGTCGGCTCGACCGTGGTCTCGATGCTGCGCACCGGCGAATACCAGTCCCGGTCAACCGAACTCGGTGCACGGCTGCATGCAAGGTTGCCCGAGATCCCCGGGGTCACCGCGGTCCGCGGTAAGGGCTTGTGGGCCGGGGTGGACATCGATCCGGCACTGGGAACCGGCAAGCAGGTGAGCCGGCGGCTGGCCGAACGGGGCGTTCTGGTCAAGGACACGCACGGCCATACCCTGCGGCTGGCTCCGCCGCTGGTGGTCACCGCCGACGAGATCGATTGGGCGCTGGACAGATTCGCCGACGCGCTGGCTAGTACTTCATGACGCCACGGTCGACGGCGATCTGACTGCCCGACAGGGTCGCCGAACCGTCGCCGGCCAGCCATGCGACCACATTGGACACCTCCTCGGGCGCCATGAAGGCGGCCAACCCTTCGCTCTTACCGTCGGTGACCCGGTGATACGGCATCGGCGCGAAACTGTGCAGGAAGCTGGGATGCTTGGCGAACATCGCCCCCATCGCCTCCGGCTCGATCATCGGTGTGTCGATCGAGTACGGATGGATCGAGTTGACCCGGATACCGAATTCGCCTACCTCGAGGGCCAGCGAGTTGGTCAGCGCCGTGAGGCCGTGCTTGGAGGCGGCGTAGTGGGCGTTGCCGGGGGTGGCTTTCACGCCGGCCGAGGAGCTGACGATGATGATCGATCCGCCGTTACCCGCCTCGATCATGGCGGGCACGGTCGCCCGGATGGTGCGCCAGGTGCCGTTGAGGTTGACGTCGACGACGGTGTCCCACTGTTCGGGGGTCAGCTCCCAGATCCGGCCCCAGCTCAACACTCCGGCGTTGGCGACCACCACATCGAGGCGACCGAACTGTTCGATGGTGTCGGCGACGAGCTGTTGCTGGGCTTCCAGATCACGGATGTCGACGGCCCGCGAGAGCACCTTTCGTCCGGTGGCTTCGACCGCGCGCACCGTCTCGGCGAGATCCTCGGGAGTGGCGGCCGGGTAGGTGACCGTCGGAGAAGCGGGCGCACAGATGTCGGAGGCGACGATGTCGGCACCCTCGTTGGCCAGCCGCACCGCGTGCGCTCGGCCCTGACCGCGCGCGGCCCCGGTCACGTATGCCACTCGGCCTTCGAGTGCCTTCTCTGCCGCCATGACCGGTCCTTCCTCGTACGCCGAACTCACGAGGGCCAAGGCTAGCAGCCAAACTGGAACGTGTTCTAGTATTTCCGCGCGCTACAGCTCGGCGATGATCTGCTGGCGTTTGGCGGTGTACTCCTGATCGGTGATCGCACCGGTGGCCCGCAGCGTCTCCAACTCCTGCAACCGCTGCGCGGTACTGATCGAGGGAGCCGCCTGCGCCGCCGCGGCGGGCGTTTCGGGTGCGGCCGCACGCCGGCCGGCCGCACGCCGCACCACGGCCTGCACCTGTGCGCGCGCGACAGGGTTGTCACGCAAGTCCACCATGCTGTTCATCCCGATGCCGTTGGCCTTGAGGATCTGCAGGATCTCCATCAGCGGCTCCACCTGACCGGACAGATCGTAGGTCCGGTTGTCCTCGGCGACCGAGAACGTCGCCGGCATCAGACCGGTGATCAAACCCGACCTGTTCCAGTCGATCTGGAACTTGCGCGTCGCAGGATCGACCAGCACCACCAGCCGCCGTGCGGTCAGCATCGGCAACCGCTCCACTCCGGCGATCACCTGATCCTCGGCCGCGAACGGTGCCATGCCGGGCCCGGCGATGTTCAACTGCAGTCGCACCAGCGGTCGATCGTTGATGCGGGTGTTCGTCTCGGCCAGACCGGTGATGGTGGCCAGCGCGAGTACCCCGTCGGCTTCCAGCGCCTCGGCGCGGGCCTGCGCGTTGGCCCCGTAGGCCGCCAGGCCAAGGGCGGCCAGCACGTCCACCGCGGTGATCAACAGACCCACCCAGAACATCCACTTCATCAGCTCGCTCTGGCCGGTGGCGAAGTAGACAGCCAGGAATATCGGACCCACGAGCCCACCGCACAGCAGAACCCACGCTTGGGCCTTGACATAACGCCACACCATGGCGCGCTCCTCACCTCGACGGGCACAGAGTAGCGGGGACGAATGCCAGTCCAAGCCCGCTGCTCAGGACAGGCCATGCGAATGCGCCTAACATATGGCGATGTCCGCCATCTGGCTGACCTAGACGTGAATGTTTGGTAAGAACATGCCTGTGCCCAGGAGCGGCCACGATCTCGCGGCCGACGTGTCCGAGCGGCAGGTCGTCAACGGCGCACAGGAAATTGCAGTCATCCTGCTCAACTGCGCCACCCTGGTCGCCTGCGGGAGCGCATTACTGCTGCCCGGCACCCCGGAGAACTCGGTCGGTGTCATCGGACTTGCCCTGCTGGTGTGGTGGGCGATCTACCGGTTGCTGACCCGCTCCACGGCACCACTGCAACTGTCCATCGACTTCGGGTACGTGCTGGCTGTCTCGGCCACCGTCCCGGTGTTCGGCGTCGACCCGCAGTTGCTCTACACCAACTCCGTCCCGCAGGTGATCGCCGGCACCGGGGTCATCTGTGCAGCCCTCGCGGCGCCGCCGAAATGGAGTCTGCCTGCGGCACTGGCCATCACGGCGGCCTACGCCGCGGGGTGCGCGCAGGTGATCGGCTGGGACCGCGTTCTCTACCTTCCGACGATCTACTATGTGCTGCCCATCCAGTGGGTGGCCACCACGGTACTGGTGCTGACCGCGCGCGCCGTCGCGCGCCGAGTCGACCGGGTACGCAGCGACAACAACGAAGCGGCCCTGCGCGACGCCTTGACCGCCGCGATGCGCGACAACGAACTCGAGCACATGGCGCTCGTGCACGACACCGCGGCCTCCACCCTGCACCTCGTCGGCGAGGGCGCCAAGATCTCCCCCGACCGCATCGCCGCGCAGGCACAACGCGATCTGGCGCTGTTGGCGCAGGACAACCCGGGCAATCCTCCGCACGCCGAGATGGACATCGTCGCGGCGTTGCGGGCCGAGATGGGCCATGTCAGCACCCCGGTGGACATCACCGGGGTGCCCGAACTGGTGCTGGCGGGCAGAGCCGCTCATGCCGTCGTCGCGGTGGTACGCGAGTCACTGAACAACGCCGAACGGCACGCGCGCGCAACACGAATCACCATCGACATCACGCCGTCGCGCATCACCGTCACCGATGACGGCATCGGTTTCGACACCATGCGCACCAGCCTGGGCCATGGGGTTGCCGAGTCGATCGTCGGCCGGATGCGTCGCGCAGGGGGCACTGCCTCGGTACGGTCGGCACCCGGCGCCGGCACCGTCATCACGCTCACCTGGGATCGCGCACGCACACCGGCCGACCACTCGCTACCCGCTGATGTCGACCAGCTGACCGAACGCATCCTGGTCCGATTCGGCATCGCGATCGTCGCGATCGCCGTGCTGCAGCTCGCGGTGGCCGTCCCGAACACCGCATTCCGTACCCCGAATCCGGGTGTGCACCTAATCCTCGGCGCGATCGCGGTCCTGGTGGCCCTCGGCGCACTACCCACGGTGCTCGGTCGGGGGCCCGACCTGACGATTCCCGCCATCGCCACCATGGGGGTGGTGGTCTGCGCCCAGTCCCTGCTGCTGCCCCACGATCAACTCGGCAGCCCCATCCAGTGGACGCTGTCGGCGACCACGCTGTGCGTCCTGCCCTACCTGCTGCGCAGACCGTGGCAGGTCTCGGTATCGGTGATGGTGCTGTTCTGGCTGACCACCGGGATCCTCAACTATGTCCAGCATCCCGGCATGGCAGCGGCATTCAACCTCGCTCTACATACCGCCGGGGTTTTCGTCGTGCAGCTGCTGGTGCTGGCATTCCCGGCGTGGATGCGTCGCGCCCACGCCACCGCAGTGCAGGAGAGCCGGGAACGCTGGGCCCAGGATGCCCAGCGGCGCATCGCCGAAGCGTTGCACGAGAACTACATCCGGCGTAACTCAGAGCTGGTCCAGGGCGTCTTTCCGCTGCTGCAGACGCTCAGCACCGGCACCATCGACGCCGATATCCGGTGGCGCGCGCGCATCGAGTCACGCCGGCTCCGGCTCTACATCTACCAGGCCCGCACGGCCGGTAATCCGCTGGTCTCCGACCTGCGCCCCGCCATCGATGCCGCCGACCAGCGCGGGGTGGTGGTATCGCTGAGCACCGACCACGAGCTACCCGAGCTCGGAGCCGAGGAACGCCGCCGGCTGTTGGAACCGGTGGCGACCACGCTGGCGACGGCCACCCGGCACGCCAGGGTGGGGCTGGTGGCGGCACCCGATGAGATCGTCGCGAGCATCATCTGCGACAGCAGCGGCGCCGATGTCACATCGCGTCCCGGTGGCCCGGGCTCACCGCGGGTCGAGGTCACCGAGATCGACGACACGATCTGGGTCAGCGTCCACCACCGGCTTCATGACGCAGACCGCGACGCGGTCGCCACCGACGACGTGCGCGTCGACATCGCCTGAACGTCCGGATATCTACCGAGGCGACAATTCAGTTAGCCATAACTTCATCTTGGGCAACAAACAGCCCGCTCGAGTAGTACAGTCCTCCTACGGGGACGGGGCGCGGACCACTTGCTGGAACGCTGATTTGTGGGTGAAATGCATGATGGAGACGGTAATTCGCGGGGCGGGGAGCATGACAGACGCCGTGTCGGTGGTCTTGATCGACGACCATGACGTGATCCACGCCGGAGTGCGGGCGTGGTTTGCCGAAATGGATCCGCCGATCGAACTCGTCGCCGAATACTCCCATCCGAAGACATTCCTGACCGATCACCCCGAGGGTGGGCAGGATATCGAGGTCGTGCTGTTCGACCTGCAATACGACCGGTTCCAGCCGGAGTTCGACACTCTGCGCGAGGTCTGCGAGGCCGGGCATCGGGTGATCGTCTACTCGCATATGGCCACCGACGAAGTGATCCTGACCAGCCTCGATGCCGGTGCCAGCACCTTCCTGGCCAAGAGTGAGGACAAGCAGCACCTCTTCGACGCGATCTACGCCGCACGGGCCAACTCCCCCTATGTGGGGCCGCGAATGGCCAAGGCTCTGTTCAACGACCGGACCGTCGGACGACCCGGCCTGAGCACCCGCGAACGCGAAGTCCTGATCGCCTGGTTCCAGACCGAGAACAAGGAGTTCGTCGCCAAGCGACTGTTCATCGAACCGTCCACGGTACGAACGCATCTGCAGCGCGCCCGGGCGAAGTACGCCGCGGTCGGACGGCCCGCACCCACCAAGGCGGCGCTCATCGCACGCGCGGTGCAAGACGGGATCCTCAGCATCGAGGATCTCTAGTCGCCCTCGCCGTCCTTCAGGACAACACGAAAAGCAAAGCGGCGCCCACCCTTTCGGGTGAGCGCCGCTCTGGACTAGCTGAAACTACTTGATGATCTTGGTGACACGGCCGGCGCCGACGGTGCGTCCACCCTCACGGATGGCGAACCGCAGGCCCTCGTCCATGGCGACCGGCTGGATCAGCTTGACGGAGATGTCGGTGTTGTCACCGGGCATCACCATCTCGGTGCCCTCGGCGAGGGTCACCACGCCGGTCACGTCCGTGGTACGGAAGTAGAACTGCGGACGGTAGTTGTTGAAGAACGGCGTGTGGCGGCCACCCTCGTCCTTGGACAGGATGTAGACGCTGCCCTCGAACTCGGTGTGCGGGGTGGTGGTGCCGGGCTTCACGACGACCTGACCGCGCTCGACGTCCTCGCGCTTGATGCCACGAACCAGCAGACCGACGTTGTCACCGGCCTGGCCCTGATCGAGCAGCTTGCGGAACATCTCGACACCGGTGACGGTGGTCTTGGTGGTCTCCGGGCGGATGCCGACGATCTCGACTTCCTCGTTGACGTTGATCACGCCACGCTCGACGCGACCGGTCACCACGGTGCCACGACCGGTGATGGTGAAGACGTCCTCGACGGGCATGAGGAACGGCTTCTCGGTCTCGCGGACCGGATCCGGGATCGACTCGTCGACAGCAGCCATGAGCTCCTGGACCGACTTGACCCACTTCTCGTCGCCCTCGAGCGCCTTGAGCGCCGAGACGCGGACCACGGGGGCCTCCTCGTCGAAGTCCTGAGCGGCCAGCAGTTCGCGGACCTCCATCTCGACGAGCTCGAGCAGCTCTTCGTCGTCGACCATGTCGGACTTGTTCAGCGCGACCAGGATGTAGGGCACGCCGACCTGGCGGGCGAGCAGCACGTGCTCGCGCGTCTGGGGCATCGGGCCGTCGGTGGCGGCGACCACGAGGATGGCGCCGTCCATCTGCGCGGCACCGGTGATCATGTTCTTGATGTAGTCAGCGTGACCGGGGGCGTCGACGTGCGCGTAGTGACGCTTCTCGGTCTGGTACTCCACGTGGGAGATGTTGATGGTGATACCGCGCTGACGCTCCTCGGGCGCATTGTCGATCTGGTCGAATGCGCGCGACTCGTTCAAATCGGGGTACTGGTCGTGCAGCACCTTGGTGATTGCTGCGGTCAGTGTGGTCTTGCCGTGGTCAACGTGACCGATGGTCCCGATGTTGACGTGCGGCTTCGTCCGCTCGAACTTCGCCTTCGCCACTTCTGTGTCCTCCTGGACTTGTTGGTGCTCTTACAAAGCAGTTGTGTGTGTGTTCAGTTGTGAAAACGCCGTGCCAAGCCGGCGGGAGAGATTACTCGCCCGTCGCCTTCGCGTGGCCGTCTGCTCGGCACCCGGATCGCTCCGAGCCTCGGCCGCGGGCGGCCTCGATTCTCACTCTCCGGTCGCCTTCGCGATGATCTCCTTCGACACGTTCGCCGGAACTTCAGCGTACGAGTCGAACACCATGGAGTAGTTAGCCCGGCCCTGGGTCTTCGACCGGAGGTCGCCGACGTAGCCGAACATCTCCGACAGCGGCACCTGCGCCTTGACGACACGCGCACCGCTGCGCTCCTCCATGGCCTGGATCTGACCACGGCGGGAGTTCAGGTCGCCGATCACGTCGCCCATGTAATCCTCGGGCGTGGTGACCTCGACGGCCATGATCGGTTCCAGGATGACCGGCTGTGCCTGTCCGGCAGCCTTCTTCAGTGCCTGGGAACCGGCCACCTTGAAGGCCATTTCCGACGAGTCGACGTCGTGGTACGCGCCGTCGAGCAGGGTGACCTTCACGTTCACCAGCGGGTAGCCGGCGAGCACGCCGTACTGCATGGCGTCCTGCGCACCGGCATCCACCGAGGGGATGTACTCGCGCGGGATGCGGCCACCGGTGACCTTGTTCTCGAACTCGTAGGTCGCGCCGTCCTCGCCCTCGAAGGGCTCCAGGCTGATGATGACCTTGGCGAACTGGCCCGAGCCACCCGTCTGCTTCTTGTGGGTGTACTCGACGTTCTGGACCGGACGCTTGATCGTCTCGCGGTAGGCCACCTGCGGCTTGCCGACGTTGGCCTCGACCTTGAACTCGCGACGCATGCGGTCCACCAGGATGTCCAGGTGCAGCTCGCCCATGCCGCCGATGACGGTCTGGCCGGTGTCCTGGTCCAGGTGCACCTTGAAGGTGGGATCCTCTTCGGCCAGCTTCTGGATGGCCGTACCCAGCTTCTCCTGGTCGCTCTTGGTCTTGGGCTCGATGGCGACCTCGATGACCGGATCCGGGAACGTCATCGACTCCAGAACGACCTGGTCGTTCGGATCGCACAGGGTGTCACCGGTGGTGGTGTCCTTGAGTCCGATCACGGCGTAGATGTGGCCCGCGGAAGCCCGTTCGACCGGGTTCTCCTTGTTCGCGTGCATCTGGAAGAGCTTGCCGAGCCGTTCCTTCTTGCCCTTGGTGGAGTTGATCACCTGGGCGCCGGACTCGACCTTGCCCGAGTACACCCGGACGTAGGTCAGCTTGCCGAAGAAGGGATGGACTGCGATCTTGAACGCCAGCGCCGAGAACGGTTCTTCCACCGACGGCTTGCGCGAGATGATCTCGTCTTCCTTGCCCGGCAGATGTCCCTGCACGGACTCGACGTCCAGCGGCGAGGGCAGGTAGTCGATGACGGCGTCGAGCATGGGCTGCACGCCCTTGTTCTTGAACGCGCTGCCACACAGCACCGGGTAGATCTCGCTGTTGACGGTCAGTTTGCGGATCGCACCCTTGACCTCGTCGATGGAAAGCTCTTCGCCACCGAAGAACTTCTCCATCAACGCGTCGTCGGTCTCGGCGACGGCCTCGAGCAGTTCGTTGCGGTACTGCTCGGCCTTCTCGGCCAGGTCGGCCGGGATCTCTACGACCTCGTACTGCTCACCCATCTTGGTCTCGCCACGCCACACCTTGGCGTTCATCTCGACCAGGTCGATGATGCCCTCGAAGTCGTTCTCGGCACCGATCGGCAGCTGGATCACCAGCGGCTTGGCACCGAGGCGGTCCTTGATGGTCTGCACGGTGAAGTAGAAGTCCGCGCCCAGCTTGTCCATCTTGTTGACGAAGCAGATGCGGGGAACGTCGTATTTGTCGGCCTGGCGCCACACCTGCTCGGACTGCGGCTCCACACCCTCTTTGCCGTCGAAGACGGCGACGGCACCGTCGAGCACGCGCAGCGAGCGCTCCACCTCGACGGTGAAGTCGACGTGTCCCGGGGTGTCGATGATGTTGATCTGGTTGTTGTTCCAGAAGCACGTGACGGCCGCGGAGGTGATGGTGATACCCCGCTCCTGCTCCTGCTCCATCCAGTCGGTGGTCGACGCACCGTCGTGCGTCTCGCCGATCTTGTAGTTGACACCGGTGTAGAAGAGGATGCGCTCGGTCGTCGTCGTCTTGCCGGCGTCGATGTGCGCCATGATGCCGATGTTGCGGACCTTCGTGAGGTCGGTCAACACGTCCTGTGCCACGGCTAAATTCCCACTCTTTCGCTTGCTTGATTGCTATCCGGTGTTCGACCCGCGCAGGGTGCTGCGCAGGGACAAGATCACCAGCGGTAGTGCGCGAAGGCCCGGTTTGCTTCGGCCATCTTGTGCGTGTCCTCGCGACGCTTGACCGCGGCGCCGAGGCCGTTGCTCGCGTCCAGGATCTCGTTGGCGAGGCGCTCGACCATGGTCTTCTCGCGACGAGCCTTGGAGAAGCTCACCAGCCAGCGCAGCGCCAGCGTGGTGGAGCGGTCCGGGCGAACCTCGACGGGCACCTGGTAGGTGGCGCCACCGACACGGCGGCTGCGCACCTCGAGGGCGGGCTTGACGTTGTCGAGCGCGCGCTTGAGGGTGACGACGGGATCGGTGCCGGTCTTGTCCCGAGCCTGCTCGAGAGCGCCGTAGACGATGCGCTCGGCGAGCGACTTCTTGCCGTCCAGCAGCACCTTGTTGACCAGCTGGGTGACCAGCTGCGACCCGTAGACGGGGTCGTTGACCAACGGACGCTTCGGCGCGGGGCCCTTGCGCGGCATCAGCTCTTCTCCTTCTTGGCGCCGTAACGGCTGCGTGCTTGCTTGCGGTTCTTGACACCCTGGGTGTCCAGCGAACCGCGGATGATCTTGTAGCGCACACCCGGGAGGTCCTTCACACGACCGCCGCGCACCAGCACCATCGAGTGCTCCTGCAGGTTGTGGCCCTCACCGGGGATGTAGGCCGTGACCTCGACCGCGCTGGTCAGGCGAACGCGAGCGACCTTGCGAAGCGCCGAGTTCGGCTTCTTCGGAGTGGTGGTGTACACGCGAGTGCACACGCCGCGACGCTGCGGACTGCCCTTGAGGGCCGCGGTCTTGACCTTGGCGACCTTGTCGCGGCGACCCTTGCGGACCAGCTGGTTGATGGTTGGCATGTACCGGCTTTCTGTGTTGCTATTCGAACTTCTAAGTCTCTGTACTGCAGTTTTCACCCGATCGCGTCCCCCGCGTTCGGGCGTGTCGCACGCGCCTGCACCGCGGCTTTCACCCCGATGCATCCGACAGACGTACGAAGACACACGAATTCGCCCGACCTGCAGGGGATACGGTCCACGAGGTGAACACATGTGCCCCCTGACAGCCAGGCACGAGGTCCCACGATACCAGGGGTGGGCGCGCCGAACCAAACCCGTGCGTAACGGCCTTATCGCAGGTCAGACGCTACGCCCGTCACAGCACCCAACTTCGAGCCTACCGGAGACCCGGCTGTGGCTCCCGCTGTTGCATGCCTGCCGCGAGTCGCAGAACCATGTCAGTGAAGACCGCGTCGGTGTCGATATCGTCCATCACCCCGGTCATCTCCAGCAGGACGAAACCGTGCAGCGCCGACCAGAACTCCAGGGCCGCATAGAACGCGTTATCGCCGGCCAGCCCGTAGGACGCCAGCGCGGCGAGCACCGGGCCGGCGGCCTCCCTTGCTGCCGCGGTGTACTCCGGGTCGTCACCGCCGAGCGGCATCCTGGTGAACGCCGAATAGCGACCCGGATGGTGGTGGGCGTAACTGCGGTAGGCGCTGGCCATGGTGACCACCGCGTCATCGCGGGTGCGCCCCTCCCCGACCGCCCGCAACATGCCGATGATGTCTCCGATCACGTGCATACGCACTGTTCGACGCAGGTCCTCAAGGCTTTGCACGTGGTTGTACAGCGACGGGCCCTTGGTGCCGAGTTGGGTCGCCAGGGCGTTGATGGTCAGCGCGTCCCAGCCCTCACGGTCCAGGAATGCCAGCGCGGCGCTGACGATGGCGTCGCGGCTCAGTTTGGTCGCCCGCGTTGCCATCGCTACCCCTTCCGAAGTCCCACCCGTCCCCGGCTACATCTTTGGCGAGGCTGACGAATGACTCTAGTTCACCGGGTCCGGATTCAGCTCGGTCACACGATCCGACGGTGATTACGTCAGACCTGCCACGACCGCGGCGCCGCACCGTACGCTGTTGACCCATGGCGAGCCTCTCAGTCCGTAGCCGGTCCGCGACCGCGGGTGTCCTTGCCGCAGCCATGGCGCTGGCCGGCGCCCCGGCGGCCGAGGCCAAGAACGGTGACACCCACATCACCGGTCAGGGCATCACCCAGACGCTGGACTGCAACAACGCCACGTTGCTGGTCAACGGCACCAGCAACACCATCTACGCCAAGGGCAGCTGCTGGGCGGTGACGCTGCAGGGTTCGTCGAACATCGTCGTCGCCGACAATGTCGTCAACGACATCACCGTCTACGGGTACGACCAGACCGTCATCTATCACAACGGCGCCCCCGCATTGATCGACCGCGGCCGCGAGCTGGGGATGACCAACCGGATCAACTGGGCACCTGCCTGACCCGTGCGCCGACTCCTCACCCTGTTCGCCCTGCTGTGCGGAATAGGTGGCCTCGCTGTGAATCCCGATCTCTCGCCGGTGGCCAGCGCGCAACCTGCTCCCCCGGTGTCGGCGGCGGCCCGCGCCGTCGGGTTCATCGATGTCCGCGCCGCGGTGCCCGATGCCCTGATAGATCTGCGCTACGCCACCGCGAACAATTTCGTGGGCACACCGCTGTACCCGCCGGGGGCCCGCTGCCTGGTGCACGAGTCGCTGGCACAGGGGTTGGCCGTCGCCGCCGCGCAACTTCGCGCGCAGGGCCTGCGGCTGGTGTTCTGGGACTGCTACCGACCGCATGACGTGCAGGTACGGATGTTCGAAGTGGTCTCCAATCCGGCATGGGTGGCCCGCCCCGGCGACTATTCCAAGAGCCACGAATCCGGCCGCTCGGTGGATGTCACGACCTACGGCGCGACGGGCCTGACCGATATGGGCACCGATTTCGATTCCTTCACCCCCGATGCGATGGCCTATGCCACCGACGGGGTGAGCCCGGCCGCACAGCAGAACCGGGCCGTCCTGCGCGCGGCCATGGCCGCCGGCGGATTGTCGGTGTACGACGGTGAGTGGTGGCATTTCGACGGGCCCGGAGCCGGAGCGCCGCGACCGATCATCAATGTGCCGCTCGGTTAGCCGCACACCAGAAAGAGAATCGAGGAAGCATGCGCACTCAGGTCGTCGGGTTATCGGCGGTGGTTCTGCTCGCACTCGGATTGACCGCCTGCGGGTCCGGCGACGAGTCGGGCCGGACGTCGGTCACGGCGGGCACCTCGGGTGCACAGGTCCAGATCGGCAACACCATCAACTACGGGTCGGTGGGCACCACCGCCGATATCGACTGCGCCGAGGGCAAGGCGCTGAACATCGGTGGATCCAACAACGTGCTGACGGTCAAGGGAACGTGCTCGAGCGTCAACGTGGGTGGTGCGGACAACAAGATCACGCTGGACAACGTGGAGACCAAGATCAGCGTGGTGGGTCTGGACAACACCGTCGTCTACCTCGCCGGGGATCCGAAGATCGAGGATCTGGGCAGCGGCAACAAGGTCGACAAGGGCTAGTCGACAGCTCAGCTCTGTGCGCCGTGCCGGCCCGCGCCGTCGGCGAACCGTTTCGCACCGGCCAGCAATTCGGCTGACGACTTCTGCAAGCTGTCGAATTCGAAAGCCATTGCCTCGTCTTCGGTTTCGCCCCACTGGTGCAGCGCCGAGAGCCGGTCGGCGCGCATGCAGCCCTGCGGGAGCGCGGCGAGTTGAGCCGCCAACTCCTCGGCCGCCGTGCGCGCCTGGCCGGCGGGCACCACCCGGTTGGCCAACCCGATCTGCAGTGCCTCGTCGGCATCGACCGCGCGTCCGGTCAGGATCAGGTCCATCGCCCGACTGTGCCCGATCAGGCGGGGCAACCGCACCGTGCCGCCGTCGATGAGCGGGACCCCCCACCGCCGGCAGAACACCCCGAACACGGCATCGTCCTCGACCACCCGCAGGTCACACCACAGCGCCAGTTCCAGACCGCCCGCCACGGCATATCCGCTGACCGCCGCGATCACCGGCTTGGACAGCACCATCCGCGTCGGGCCCATCGGCCCTGGCCCGTCGGGGCGTACCCGGTTGCTTTGCGGCGTGCCCATCGCCTTGAGATCGGCTCCGGCACAGAATGTTCCGTTGTCACCACAGAGCACAGCCACCGCGGCGTCCGGATCGGCGTCGAACTCCTCGAAGGCCGCATAGAGTTCGGCGGCGGTCGGCCCATCGACGGCATTGCGCGCGGCGGGTCTGTTCATGATCACCGTCGTCACCGGTCCGTTGCGCTCCACCCGTACCGAGCCGGCCTGCGCGCTCATATCGCCTCCACTTTCTCGTCACGTCGCGCGACCAATTCGGCCGCGAAGGTCCGGTAGGCGCGGCGAAGCCGCTCCCCCGGCCAGCCCGCCGGCAACAGTTCGACGGGCAGCACCGGATCGGTCAGCAGCTGGCGCACGATCGCCGCCGCGGCGACGAATCGCATGGGAACGTCCTCCGCGCTCTCGATCTCGTCGAGCAGGCGGGCACCTTCGGCTGCCCAGCCATCCAGATCCCACAACTGGGCCACCAATCCGGCGGGATCATCATCGCGGCTGTGCAGCACTCTCGTCCGTGCCAGCACATCGGCCGGGAGCGCCACCTGCAAGTTGTCCGGCCGCAGCCACACCCCGTCACGCAGCTCACCGAATCTGTGTTGTGACAGTGTGTTCCGCAGTTCGGACCGGCTGCGGGCATCGGCGCCGACGCGGGTGATCACCAGCGTCGTCCACACCCCGCGCCAATCACGTTCCTGCGGTTCGATCGCCGCATCCTGCCTGCGCTGCCGGGCCAGCAGGCGATCCGAGAGCCGATACCCGTCGGCCGAGCGCACCAGGTCCCCGGCACCGACCATCCGGGTCAGCGCCACCCGCAACGTCGACTCACGGATGCCGAAATCGGAGGTCAGCGTGATCAACTCGGCCGCCGATGCCCACGCCGGGTGCGCGCCGAGCAGCACGCTGAGCACCACCGAACGCGCGGTCAGCCGCATCAGACTCCGGAGGCTCGGCGACCATGGTCGCCGAGCGGCTCGTCACGGTGGCGGACCGCTTCGCGGAATCCGTGCTCGACGGCATCGGCGACGAAGGCATGCCCCTCCGGGGTGTGCCTGGCGATACCGTCGAAGACGGTGCTCACCATCCTGCTGGTGGCGACACCTTGCTGCAGCAGTGCGGTGTTGCAGGCCAGCTTGGCCATGATGAGCTGGTTGATCGGCATGGCCGCGATGCGCGCGACGAGTCGTTCGGTCCGCTCATCGAGATCCTCGGGCTCGGGCGCCTCCACCGCCAACCCCCATTCGGCGGCCTGCGCCCCGGTGATGCAATCCCCGGTGAACAGCAGCCTTTTCGCGCGCTGATCGCCGAGGCGGTGCGCCCAAAGCCCGGCCGCCGGGACACCCCACACCCGCATCGGTGGGTAGCCGATCTTGGCATCCGATGCCGCGATGACCTGATCGGCGTGCAACGCGATATCGGTCCCGCCGGCCACGCAGTAGCCGTGGATCTTGACGACGGTCGGTTTGTCGCAGTGCATCAGGCTGGCGAAACCGCGGACGAACCGGCTCATCATCTGATAGTCGATCATCGGATCCCAGGGCCGGTCGGGGAGGTGGTTGACGGCCTGGGTCTTCCCGTCCAGCACCGTGCCGCGGTAGTCGTTGCCCGGCGACGACGATCCGTCGGCGTAGGCGCCCAGGTCGAATCCCGCGCAGAACCCTTCGCCGGCACCGGAAACCAGGATCACGTGCACGTTCGGGTCGAGGTCGGCGCGCTCGACGCAGGCTGCCAACTCCACCGGGGTGTCGGCGACGATGGCATTGCCCTTGTCGGGGCGATTGAAGGTGATCCGGGCGATGCGATCGGTCACCTCGTAGGTCATCGTTTTCAAGGGCCTGGAGGACAGCGTGTCGGCGCTCATCCCTTGACCATCGCGCGCTCGATCACCGGTGCCAGGTCCAGACCGGTCGGCAGGGTGCCGAACGCTCCACCCCATTGTCCGCCGAGGCGGCTGGTCAGGAAGGCCTCGGCGACGGCCGGATGGCCGTGCCGCACCAGCAGCGCGCCCTGCAGGGCCAGCGCGATGTCCTCGGTGATCTTGCGGGCCCGGTGCTCGATATCGGTGAAATCGCCAAGGGCGGTCTTCAGCTGTGCCACATGGGCGTCCAGGCGTGGGTCCGACGCCGGCGCCAGTTCCTCGAACAGGACGTCGACGCATTCCGGCCGGGTGACCATGGCACGCAGTGTGTCCAGCGCGCTGACGTTTCCCGATCCTTCCCAGATGCCCATCAGCGGGGCCTCCCGGTAGAGCCGCGGCATGCCGGAGTCCTCGACGTAGCCGTTGCCGCCGAGGCATTCCATCGCCTCGGCGGCGTGCGGGGTGGCGCGCTTACATACCCAGTACTTCGCGGCGGCCAGCCCGATGCGCCGCAACAGCGACTCCCTTTCGTCACCGCGCACCGCGGCGTCGGTGGCACCGGCCATCCGCATGGCCAGCATGGTGGCGGCCTCGGCCTCGATGGCGAGGTCGGCCAGCACATTGCGCATCTGGGGTTGGTCGATCAGGTAGGCGCCGAAGGCCTTTCGGTACTGCGCGTGGTGCACGGCGCGGGCCAGGCCGGCGCGCATGCTGGTGGCGCTGCCCAGGGTGCAATCCAGCCGGGTCAGGTTGACCATCTCGATGATGGTCTTGACCCCGCGACCCTCCTCGCCGACCAGCCACGCCGTCGCGCCGTCGTACTCGACCTCGCTGGAGGCATTGGCATGGTTGCCGAGCTTGTTCTTCAGCCGTTGCAGGAACATCCGGTTGCGGGTGCCGTCGGGCAACACGCGGGGCAGGAAGAAACAACTCACGCCCTGCGCGGTCTGGGCGAGCACCAGGAAGACATCGCTCATCGGGGCCGAGGTGAACCACTTGTGCCCGCGCAGCGAGTAGGTGCCGTCGCCGTTTGGGGTCGCCTCGGTGGTGCCCGCCCGGACATCGGAGCCGCCCTGCTTCTCGGTCATCGACATGCCCGCGGTGATGCCGGCTTTCGTGGTCGGCACGGCGAGCTCGGGATCGTAGACGCGGCTGGTCAGCAGGGGCTCGTAGACCGCGGTCAGCTCGGCGTTGAACCGCAACGCGGGGACGACGGCGTAGGTCATCGAGATCGGGCAGATATGTCCCGGCTCGGGGGTCCACACCGAGGTTTTGGCCGCGCGCACCACATGGGATCCCGCGCGGTCGTCGGCCCACGGCGCGGCGTGCAGACCGTGGCCCACCGCGACGTTCATCAGCTCGTGGTAGGCCGGGTCGTATTCGACCTCGTCGACGCGGTATCCGTACCGGTCGTGGGTGTGTAGAACGGGGCGGTGCCGATCGGCGAGCTCGCCCCAGCGTTGGGCCTTGTCCGATCCGCTGAGCGCGCCGAGCTCGGTGATCTCATCGGCGCCCCACCCGCCGCCCTCCCGGATGAGCGCTTCCATCAGTACCGGTGAGGAGGCGGGATTGTGGTCGCGCAGCGGCGGAACCTGATTGGTGACGACATGGGTGGCCATCCGACCACTGTTACACTTTTTCGACAACTGCACAAGATACGTAACAGGTGCATACTCGTGCGGTGCAACCCAACACCGTCGTCCATGCCGCCGACCTCACCCTCGACCATGAGCGGGTGCCCGCCGGCCAGTCGGTTGCGGGCGATCCGAGCACCGCGGCGTCGACACTGACCCTGGTCGGCGGCCTGGAGGTCGGCGTCTGGGAGATGTCCGTCGGCACCATGACCGACGTCGAGGCCGACGAGATCTTCGTCGTGCTCAGCGGCGCGGCCACCGTCGACTTCGCCGACGGCTCCCCCACCATGGAGCTGCGGGCCGGCGACGTCGGGCGCCTTGCCGCGGGCGCGCAGACCACCTGGACGGTCACCGAGACCCTGCGCAAGATCTACCTCACCTAGCCATGCCCTACGTCGAGGCGTCGATACGCAGTAAGCAGTTCGTGGCCGCGGCCCGCGCCGTGATGTCACGTCAGGGTGTCGCGGCCACCGCGCTGCGCGCCGTCGCCGCCGAAGCCGAGGTGCCGCTCGGCACATTGCAATACGTGTTCCCGAGCAAGGAACTACTGCTGCGGGCCGTCATCGAGGACGTCATCGAGGAGATCTCGACCGTCCTGACCGCCAGCGTCGACGTCGACCGCGGACTGGCCCATGCCGTCCGGCAGGGCCTGACGGTCTTCTGGTCCGAGCTGGTCGTCGGGCAGGTCGACTCCCAGCTGATGCAATTCGAACTGGTCAACTACGCACTGCGGCAGCCGGGCCTTGAGCACCTGGCGCAGTGGGAGTACCAGCGCTACGCCGACGCCATCGCGCAGTGGTGCCGGAGTGCGGCCACCAACGCCGGTGAGAACAGCGCCGTCGGCTATGACCAGCTGGCCCGGCTCATCCTGGCCGGCGTCGACGGCCTGACGATGCAATACGCCTGCGACCCCGACGACGAGCGCGCGCAGGCCGATCTGGCCGTGCTGGCCGACATGGTCATCGCCGCGGCCGGCGTCTGAGGTCCGGTCAGCCGGCCGTGGTCGCCGCAGCGCGGCGCGATTCGTATAACGACAGGCCGTAGAACACCACCGCGGCCAGACCCCAGCCGAGCAGGACGTCGATGACATAGTGCTCGGCGGTGTAGACCAACGTGAACGCCATCACCAGCGGGTAGGCGATCAGGACCGGCCGCCAGCGCCGGCTCAGCCGCGTCCACAGGAAGGCGGCGAGCGCGGCGGACATGCCGGCATGCAGCGACGGGATGGCCGCGACGAGGTTGACGCTGGCCTGACCCTGGTCGAGCAGAGCAGTGGCGGTATGCAGATCCAGCGCCCGCCAGCCCCTGGCGACGATGCGCTCGATCCACTCGTTGGCGCCCTCCATGCTGGTGCCCATCGCGCCGAGCACCCCGCCGTCGGGCACGCCGCGCGCGGTACCGAACATGCACTCCGGTCCCGACGGCCCCCCGGCCACATCGGCGGCGGTGCACCGTGCCGCCGCCCACGGCGGTGCCGCGGGCACCAGCGCGTAGATGAGCAGACCGGCGAAGTTCAAGCTCACGAACAGTTTGACGAAGCTCTTCCACTCATCGCGGTTGCGCAGCCAGAGCACACCGGCGATGACATACGGGAGGATGAAAAAGGACATGTACACCGAGCTGATCAGCACTTCCCACAGCGGCGGCTCGGGCAGTTTGAGCCGCTCCTGAAGCCACACCGTCGGCATGGTCCCGAAGAACAGCCACCGGTCGGCATCGGCCTGCCAGTGCCACAGCGTCGGTCTGCCGACCAGATCGGCCGCGCCGCGGCTCAGGTCGTAGGCGATCAGCAGCAAGGCGAACGGCAGCCAGTCGCGGATGACGTAGAGCATCGCGCGCCCCTGGCCGATGCTGGCCGCCATCAGGCCGGTGCCGATATAGACCAGCAGTAGCTCGCGGTTGAAGGCGAAACCGTCGGTCACCGTGCGATAGATGACGACGCCCGCCCAGGTCGCGATCGCGGCGTAACGCAGATAGCGCAGGCGCTGGGCTCGGCGGTCGGGACTTGCGGGTGGCGAAACGATCGACTGTTCCTCGTCGATCGTGGCCACGTTACGGGAGCCTAGTTCACCCGTTGGCCACCTACCGTTTGCTCAAGGTTGCGGTGTGGTGTCAGATGTTGTCGCGCAGGAAGGCGATGTCGTCCTTGCGGCCGTCCTCGGACGTCTCGCAGATCACCGGGGCACCGGCGGCCTTGACGACGGCCACCAGCAGGTCGGGATCGATCTGGCCGGTGCCGAAGTTGGCGTGCCGGTCGGCGCCGGAGCCCGCCGCGTCCCGCGAGTCGTTGCAGTGCACCAGATCGATGCGCCCGGTGATGGCCTTGATCCGGTCGACCGCGTCGATGAGGGCTTCGCCGGCCGCCCACGCATGGCAGGTGTCCAGGCAGAACCCGATCCCCTTGTCGCCGATGCGCTCCCACAGCCGGCCGATGGTGTCGAAATGCCGCGCCATCGCGTGGTCGCCGCCCGCGGTGTTCTCCAGGTACACCGGGACGTCGGTCTCCAGGTAGTCCAGCGCCTTGGCCCAGCGCTCGAACCCGGCTTCCATATCGTTGTCGTCGGCGTGCCCGCCGTGCACGATCACCGCCGTCGCGTTGATCTCGGCGGCGGCGTCGCAGGTGTCCTGCAGGATCTTGCGGGACGGGATGCGCACCCGGTTGTTCGCCGATGCCACGTTGATCAGGTACGGCGCGTGCACGTAGAGCGGGACGGCCGCGGCCTTGAGTGTTTCGGCGTCCTCGCGGGGCTTGGGCTTCTTCCAGCTCTGCGGGTTGCCGAGGAAGAACTGCACCACGTCGGCGTTCTCTGCGGCGGCCGCGGCCAGCGGGTCGTCGGGGTTCACATGAGATCCGATGAGCACGCGGCCAGTCTAGGCGCGCGCACCGAGGGGCCCTGCGGGGTGCCGGGCAGGAATGTGCCCAGCCCGCAGACCAGCACGACCACGTTTCAGTGTCGCGAGCCCAATCGGCCGGCGGGCTGAAGCCAGGTAGCTCCAGACAGCCGGATGCCTACCTGGATTCAGCCGGAACGGGTTGATCCCCGGCGAGACTGAAACCGCGCACACACCGAGCGCACGGCGCACCCGGGCACGAAAAAGGCCCCCGGGACGAATCCCGAGGGCCTTTTCCGAAACGAACTACCGGTAGTCCGAGTAACCGTAATCGTCCAGCGGCACGGCAGCGCCGGTGCTCTGGCCGAAGTCCGGGCTGTAGTACTGATCCTCGTAGGACGGGATCGTGTACGCCGCAGCGCGGGCCTCCTCGGTCGGGTTGACCTGGATGTCGCGGTAACGGGCGATGCCGGTACCGGCCGGGATCAACTTACCGATGATCACGTTCTCCTTCAGACCCATCAGCTTGTCGCTGCGGCAGTTGATCGCCGCATCGGTCAGCACGCGAGTGGTCTCCTGGAACGACGCCGCCGACAGCCACGAATCGGTGGCCAGCGATGCCTTCGTGATACCCATCAGCACCGGACGTCCCGCCGCGGGCTCGTTGCCCTCGGCGACGACCCGACGGTTCTCCGACTCGAATTCGCTGCGCTCGGTCAGCGATCCGGGCAGGAACTCCGTGGCACCGGAATCGATGATCGTCACGCGACGCAGCATCTGCCGCACGATGACCTCGATGTGCTTGTCGTGGATCGACACACCCTGGGCGCGGTAGACCTCCTGGACCTCGCGGACCAGGTGGATCTGCACCTCGCGCGGGCCCTGCACACGCAGCACCTCGTGCGGATCGGCAGCACCTTCCATGAGCTGCTGGCCGACCTCGACGTGGTCACCGTCGGAGAGCAGGCGCTCGGAACCGTCGTCGTGCTTGAACACCTTCAGGCGCTGGCGACGGGTCAGCTTGTCGTAGACGACTTCCTCGCCACCATCGTCGGGAACGATGGTGATCTTGTAGAACTTGTCGGTCTCCTCCAGCTGCACCCGGCCGGTGACATCGGCGATCGGGGCCTTGTTCCGCGGAACGCGGGCCTCGAACAGCTCCTGCACACGCGGCAGACCACCGACGATGTCGGCGCCACCGGTGACACCACCCTGGTGGAAGGTACGCATGGTCAGCTGCGTGCCGGGCTCACCGATCGACTGCGCGGCGACAATACCGACGGCCTCGCCGATGTCGACGAGCTTGCCGGTGGCCATCGAGCGGCCATAGCACATGGCGCAGACGCCGGTGCCCGTGGTGCAGGTCAGCACGGAGCGGACCTTCACCTCGGTGATGCCGGCGGCCAGCAGCGCGTCGATGGCCGGGTCGCCCAGGTCATGTCCGCGCTCGATGACGACGTTGCCGTCAGCGTCCACCGCGTCGGTGGCCAGCGTCCGGGCGTACGCCGACGTCTCGATGTGCTGATCGCGGACCAGCGTGCCGTCCTCTGCCTTCTCGGCCAGCGTGACGTTGATGCCGCGCTCGGTCTGGCAATCGGTCTCGCGCACGATGACGTCCTGGCTCACGTCCACCAGACGACGGGTCAGGTAACCCGAGTCGGCGGTACGCAGCGCGGTGTCGGCCAGACCCTTACGGGCACCGTGGGTGTTGATGAAGTACTCCAGCACGGTCAGGCCCTCGCGGAACGAGGACTTGATCGGACGCGGGATGTACTCACCCTTCGGGTTGGTCACCAGACCCTTCATGCCCGCGAGCGTGCGGGTCTGGGTGATGTTGCCCGTGGCGCCGGACTTCACGATCGTGATGATCGGGTTGTCCGACGGGTAGTACTCCTCCAGCGCCTTACCGACCTCTTCGGTGGCCTGCTGCCAGATCTTCACCAGCTCGCCGTTGCGCTCGTCATGGTTGAGCTTGCCGCGCTGGTACTGCTTCTCGATCGCGTCGGCTTCGCCCTCGTAGCGCTCCAGGATCTCGGTCTTCTGCGGCGGCACGAGCACGTCGGCCATGGAGACCGTCACGCCCGAGCGGGTCGCCCAGTGGAAGCCCGCGTCCTTGAGCTTGTCGACGGTCTGCGCGACGACGATCATCGGGTAGCGCTCGGCGAGATCGTTGATGATCGACGCCTGCGCCTTCTTGAACATCTGCGCGTTCACGAACGGGTAGCCCTTGGGCAGCAGCTCGTTGAACAGCACCCGACCCAGCGTGGTCGACGCGGTCCAGGCATCCCCGTGCTTCCAGCCCTCGGGGAACAGCTGTGCCTCGATGTCGGCCGGCGGACGCAGGGTGGTCAGCCGCACCTTGATCTTGGCGCGCACGCTCAGCGCGCCGCGGTCCATCGCCATGATCGCCTCGGCCGGCGAGCTGTACACACCGGTCTCCGGGGTGTCCGTGGCGGCCGGGGTGTATTCGCCCTTGTCACCGTCGATCTCGGTGGTCAGGAAGAACAGACCGGTCACCATGTCCAGACGCGGCATGGCCAGCGGACGACCCGACGCGGGCGACAGGATGTTGTTCGAGGACAGCATCAGGATGCGTGCCTCGGCCTGCGCCTCCGCCGACAGCGGAAGGTGCACGGCCATCTGGTCACCGTCGAAGTCGGCGTTGAACGCCTCACACACCAGCGGGTGCAGCTGGATGGCCTTGCCCTCGACCAGCTGCGGCTCGAAGGCCTGGATACCGAGGCGGTGCAGGGTAGGTGCACGGTTCAGCAGCACCGGGTGCTCGGCGATGACCTCTTCGAGGACATCCCACACCTGGGGACGCTGGCGTTCCACCATGCGCTTGGCGCTCTTGATGTTCTGCGCGTGGTTCAGGTCGACCAGACGCTTCATCACGAACGGCTTGAACAGCTCGAGGGCCATCAGCTTGGGCAGACCGCACTGGTGCAGCTTCAGCTGCGGGCCGACGACGATGACCGAACGGCCCGAGTAGTCGACGCGCTTACCGAGCAGGTTCTGACGGAAGCGGCCCTGCTTGCCCTTGAGCAGATCGGACAGCGACTTGAGCGGACGGTTGCCCGGCCCGGTGACGGGCCGGCCACGACGGCCGTTGTCGAACAGCGCGTCCACCGACTCCTGAAGCATGCGCTTCTCGTTGTTGACGATGATCTCGGGCGCACCGAGGTCGATCAGTCGCTTGAGCCGGTTGTTGCGGTTGATGACTCGGCGGTACAGATCGTTGAGGTCGGAGGTCGCGAAGCGGCCACCGTCGAGCTGAACCATCGGGCGCAGCTCCGGCGGGATCACCGGAACGGCGTCGAGCACCATGCCCATGGGCGAGTTGCCGGACTGCTGGAACGCGGCGACGACCTTCAGTCGCTTGAGCGCACGCAGCTTCTTCTGGCCCTTGCCGTTCTTGATGGTGTCGCGCAGGCTCTCGGCCTCGGCGTCGATGTCGAAGGTCTCGATGAGCTTCTTGATCGACTCGGCACCCATCGCACCGGTGAAGTACTCGCCGTAGCGGTCGACGAGCTCGCGGTAGAGCACCTCGTCGACGATGAGCTGCTTGACGGCCAGCTTGGTGAAGGTGGTCCAGATCTCGTCGAGCCGGTCCAGCTCACGCTGGGCCCGATCGCGCAGCTGGCGCATCTCGCGCTCGCCACCGTCGCGCACCTTGCGGCGCACGTCGGACTTGGCGCCTTCCTTCTCCAGCTCGGCCAGGTCGGCTTCGAGCTTCTGGGCCCGGGCCTCCAGGTCGGCGTCGCGCTGATCCTCGACGGCCTTCTTCTCGACGACCATCTCGGCCTCGAGCGTCGAGAGCTCGTTGTGCCGCATCTCGGTGTCGACGGCGACGATGACGTAGGCCGCGAAGTAGATGATCTTTTCCAGATCCTTCGGGGCCAGGTCCAGCAGGTAGCCCAAGCGCGACGGGACGCCCTTGAAGTACCAGATGTGCGTGACGGGTGCGGCCAGCTCGATGTGGCCCATCCGCTCACGACGCACCTTGGCGCGGGTCACCTCGACGCCGCAGCGCTCACAGATGATGCCCTTGAAGCGCACGCGCTTGTACTTGCCGCAGTAGCACTCCCAGTCGCGAGTAGGTCCGAAGATCTTCTCGCAGAACAGGCCGTCCTTCTCGGGCTTGAGCGTGCGGTAGTTGATGGTCTCCGGCTTCTTGACCTCGCCGAAGGACCAGTTGCGGATGTCGTCCGCGGTCGCCAGACCGATGCGGAGTTCATCGAAGAAGTTGACGTCTAGCACGTAACTCCCTTTCCCCTTGCGGGACTAGAAATACTTATTAGGCCAGATCTTCGACAGAGGCGGATTCGTTGCGCGACAGGTTGATTCCGAGGTTGGCAGCGGCGCGCTCCAGGTCCTCGTCGTCTCCGTCACGCATCTCGATCGCCGCGCCGTCCGAAGACAGCACCTCGACGTTCAGGCAGAGCGACTGCAGCTCCTTGAGAAGCACCTTGAACGACTCCGGGATGCCCGGCTCGGGGATGTTCTCGCCCTTGACGATTGCCTCGTACACCTTGACGCGACCCACCGTGTCGTCGGACTTGATGGTGAGCAGCTCCTGCAGCGTGTACGCCGCGCCGTAGGCCTGCATGGCCCAGCACTCCATCTCACCGAACCGCTGACCACCGAACTGCGCCTTACCACCGAGCGGCTGCTGGGTGATCATCGAGTACGGACCGGTCGAACGGGCGTGGATCTTGTCGTCGACCAGGTGGTGCAGCTTCAGGATGTACATGTAGCCGACCGTCACCGGGTACGGGAACGGTTCGCCACTGCGGCCGTCGAACAGCTCGGACTTGCCCTGCGCGTTGACCATGACGTCACCGTCGCGGTTGGGCAGCGTCGAGCCGAGCAGGCCTTCGAGCTCCTTCTCCTGCGCGCCGTCGAACACCGGGGTGGCCACGATGCTGTCGGCCGGAGCCGACTGCATCCCCTCGGGCAGCTTCGCCGCCCATTCGGGTGAACCCTCAATGTTCCAGCCGGCCTTGGCGACCCACCCGAGGTGGGTTTCCAGGATCTGGCCGATGTTCATACGACGCGGCACACCGTGGGTGTTCAGGATGATGTCCACCGGGGTGCCATCGGGCATGAAGGGCATGTCCTCGATCGGCAGGATCTTGCCGATGACGCCCTTGTTGCCGTGGCGTCCGGCGAGCTTGTCGCCGTCGGAGATCTTGCGCTTCTGGGCCACGTAGACGCGGACCAGTTCGTTGACACCGGCGGGCAGCTCGTCGTCATCCTCGCGGGAGAACACGCGGATACCGATGACCTTGCCGGACTCGCCGTGGGGCACCTTGAGCGACGTGTCGCGGACCTCACGGGCCTTTTCACCGAAGATGGCACGCAGCAGGCGCTCTTCCGGGGTCAGCTCGGTCTCGCCCTTCGGGGTGACCTTGCCGACCAGGATGTCGCCGTCGCGGACCTCGGCGCCGATGCGGATGATGCCGCGCTCGTCGAGATCGGCCAGCACTTCATCGGAGACGTTCGGGATATCCCGGGTGATCTCCTCGGCGCCCAGCTTGGTGTCGCGGGCATCGATCTCGTGCTCTTCGATGTGAATCGAGGTGAGCACGTCTTCTTCAACCAGACGGCTGGAGAGGATGATCGCGTCCTCGTAGTTGTGCCCCTCCCACGGCATGACGGCGACGAGCAGGTTCTTGCCCAGCGCCATCTCACCGTTCTCGGTGCACGGACCGTCGGCCAGAACCTGGCCGGCCTCGACACGCTGTCCGGTGTCCACGATCGGGCGCTGGTTGGCGCACGTGCCGTGGTTGGACCGGGCGAACTTGCGCATCCGGTAGGTCTGGCGGCTGCCGTCATCGGCCATCACGGTGATGTAGTCGGCCGAGACCTCTTCGATGACACCGGTCTTGTCGGCGACGACAACGTCACCGGCGTCGATGGCGGCACGCAATTCCATGCCGGTACCGACCAGCGGGGCCTCGCTGCGGACCAGCGGAACGGCCTGGCGCTGCATGTTGGCACCCATCAGGGCACGGTTGGCGTCGTCATGCTCGAGGAACGGGATCATCGCCGTCGCGACCGACACCATCTGGCGCGGCGAGACGTCCATGTAATCCACGTCTTCGGCGGCGACGAACTCGACCTCGCCACCCTTACGGCGGACCAGGATGCGGTCCTCCTCGAAGCGGCCGTTGGCGTCCAGCGGCGAGTTGGCCTGCGCCACGATGTGGCGGTCCTCCTCGTCGGCGGTCAGGTAGTCGATCTGGTCGGTGACCACACCGTCGGTGACCTTGCGGTACGGCGTCTCGATGAAGCCGAACGGGTTGACCCGTGCGTACACCGACAGCGAACCGATCAGGCCGATGTTCGGGCCTTCCGGGGTCTCGATCGGGCACATCCGGCCGTAGTGGCTGGAGTGCACGTCACGGACCTCGAGGCCGGCACGCTCACGGGACAGACCGCCGGGGCCCAGCGCCGACAGACGGCGCTTGTGGGTCAGACCCGACAGCGGGTTGTTCTGGTCCATGAACTGCGACAGCTGGCTGGTCCCGAAGAACTCCTTGATCGCCGCCACGACGGGACGGATGTTGATCAGGGTCTGCGGGGTGATCGCCTCGACGTCCTGGGTGGTCATGCGCTCACGCACGACACGCTCCATACGCGACAGGCCGACCCGGATCTGGTTCTGGATCAGCTCGCCGACGGTGCGCAGACGACGGTTACCGAAGTGGTCGATGTCGTCGACCTCGACGGGCACCTCGACACCACCGGGCGCGGTCATCACCTTGTCGCCCTGGTGCAGACGCACCAGGTACTCGATGGTGGCGACGACGTCCTCTTCGGTCAGCGTCGAGTTGGTGATCGGCTGGCCCGCGTTCAGGCCGAGCTTCTTGTTCACCTTGTACCGGCCCACGCGGGCCAGGTCGTAGCGCTTGTCCTTGAAGAACAGGTTCTCCAGCAGGGTCTGCGCCGACTCCTTGGTCGGGGGCTCGCCCGGGCGCAGCTTCCGGTAGATGTCCAGCAGCGCCTCGTCGGTACCGGCGGTGTTGTCCTTCTCCAGCGTGCTCATCATGATCTCGGAGAAGCCGAAGCGCTCGGTGATCTGCTCGTTGGTCCAGCCGAGCGCCTTGAGCAGCACGGTGACGGGCTGGCGGCGCTTGCGGTCGATGCGCACACCGACGGTGTCGCGCTTGTCGACGTCGAACTCCAGCCACGCGCCGCGGCCCGGGATGACCTTGACGCTGTGCAGGTCCTTCTCGGTCGCCTTGTCGATCGACGAGTCGAAGTACACACCCGGCGAACGGACCAGCTGGCTCACCACGACACGCTCGGTGCCGTTGATGATGAAGGTGCCCTTCTCGGTCATCATCGGGAAGTCACCCATGAAGACCGTCTGGCTCTTGATCTCGCCGGTGTTGTTGTTGATGAACTCGGCCGTGACGAACAGCGGGGCCGCGTACGTCATGTCCTTGTCTTTGCACTCGTCGACCGGGGCCTTGACCTCGTCGAAGCGCGGATCCGAGAAGCTCAGCGACATGGAGCCGGAGAAGTCCTCGATCGGGGAGAGTTCGGCAAGGACCTCTTCCAGACCGCCAACGGGGTTCACATCGCCGCGGTCGACTGCCTTGGTGCGCCACTTGTCCGAACCGACCAGCCACTCGAACGAGTCGGTCTGAACGTCGAGCAGCCCCGGAACCTCAAGAGGCTCGCGGAGCTTGGCGAAGGAAATACGATTGGGCGCTCCCGGAACGGAGCTATTAGTGGAATCTGACTTGCTCT
Organism: Mycobacterium sp. VKM Ac-1816D; assembly: GCF_000416385.1. Classification (NCBI taxonomy): domain Bacteria; kingdom Bacillati; phylum Actinomycetota; class Actinomycetes; order Mycobacteriales; family Mycobacteriaceae; genus Mycobacterium; species Mycobacterium sp. VKM Ac-1816D. The sequence continues at coordinate 189,194 of NZ_AOHQ01000131.1, read as the reverse complement.
GGCTCGAGACTGCCAAGATGCACCCTTCCAGCTATATCTGCATCGGTTCGGCTGGCTCTCAAGCCCGAATCTTCGAGCAATGGCACGCGACCTAGATCACTGAGCAGGGGCTCAGGCTAGGTCCACGATGTCAGGTGCACAGAAGGGTGGGCAGGATGCAGCCAGCGCAACGTCCAACAATAGCGGAACATGGCGCATTCCTCAACCACGGCATGTATGGGGTGCGTCCGGCGCTGGCTGGCGACTGGATCCTGCACTTTGCCTCATACATTGCTGCCCAACAGACTGGCCCGTTTGCCGCCGTCCGTCAAGAGATAAGGCCGTGTCGGCTGTGGAGTTTTCAGATTTGCTCGGCGCAATGTTCCGCTGACAGCCGCGTCGTGCCTATATATCCATGACGGAGCTGTCAGCGGAACATTGCGATCCGGCCCCGACAAGAAACCGCCCGGGCTGTCGCCCGGGCGGTTTCTTGTCGGATCAGGTTCTACTGGTTGCTCACCGGGATGGACTGCGTCGGAGCGTCGTCCTCCTGGTTGTGCGGACGGGCGGGGGCGTGGCCGGGCTCGTGCGAGGCGTACTGGTGGGTGCCCTCCAGATCGTCGCGGATCGCCTCCTGGGCGGCCGGCGGCAGCGTGTGCAGGATCTCGCGCACCCGAGCCTGACGACGACCCACAGCCTTACGCTCGGGCATACCGGGAGTGGCCATCAGCTGCGGGGGCACACCCTCGATCTCCTCGACGCCACCGTCGTGCTGACCGGCCTCCATCATGGCCTGCTCGGCCGCAGCGGTGGCCTCGTCCTTCTCCTCCGACATACCGATCGGCCCGATACGCCGACCGTTGAGGAACTGCTTGACCACCGGCTCTTCGCTGGTCAGCAGCACCTCGCGGGGGCCGAACATGATCAGCTGCTTGCGGAACAGCATGCCGATGTTGTCGGGCACCGTGCGAGCGATGTTGATGTTGTGCGTCACGATCAGCACCGTCGCGTCGATCTGGGCGTTGATATCGATCAGCAACTGCGACAGATACGCGGTACGGACCGGATCCAGACCGGAGTCCGGCTCGTCACACAGGATGATCTGCGGGTCCAGCACCAACGCGCGGGCCAGGCCCGCACGCTTGCGCATACCACCGGAGATCTCACCGGGGAACTTGTGCCCGTCATTGGGCATACCGACCAGCTCGAGCTTTTCCATCACGATGTTGCGAATCTCGGACTCGGACTTCTTCGTGTGCTCGCGCAGCGGGAAGGCCGTGTTGTCGTAGATGTTCATCGAGCCGAACAGCGCGCCGTCCTGGAACAGCACACCGAACAGCGTGCGGATCTCGTAGAGCTCCTTGGCCGAGCACTCCAGGATGTTGGTGCCATCGATGATGATCGAGCCGCGCTCAGGCCGCAGCAGGCCGATCAGTGACTTCAGGAACACCGACTTACCGGTACCCGAGGGGCCCAGCAGCACGCTGACCTCACCTGCGGGAATCGACATCGTGACGTCTTCCCAGATCTTCGACGACCCGAACGACTTGCTCAGGTTGTTCACGTCGATTTGGACGCCCATACATGTTCCTTCCGATTGCAGCCCGGGTACTGCCACTCGCCAGGGGCACCTGTGGCTTGAGTCACTGTAACGTACGCCCATTTCCAGCAACGACGAACGGTTGCCCTACGGGCGGGAGAAACGACTGCGGGCCGGGTCGAATGATCGACCCGGCCCGCAGTGCGAGTGAACTACTTGACGGTGACGCTGGCGCCGGCGGCCTCGAGCTTGGCCTTGGCATCCTCAGCGGCTTCCTTGCTGACCTTCTCCAGCAGCGGCTTGGGCGCGCCGTCGACCAGATCCTTGGCTTCCTTCAGGCCCAGGCCGGAGACGATCTCGCGGACGACCTTGATGACGCCGATCTTCTTGTCGCCGGCACCCTCGAGGATGACGTCGAATTCGCTCTGCTCTTCGGCGGCCTCGGCGGGCGCACCGGCGGCGGGGCCGGCGGCCACGGCGACCGGAGCGGCGGCGGTGACGTCGAAGGTCTCCTCGAACTGCTTCACGAACTCAGAGAGCTCCAGCAGGGTCATTTCCTTGAACGCGTCGAGCAGTTCTTCGGTGGACAGCTTTGCCATGGTGATTCCTTATCTCTGTGGGTGGTGGTGTGCTTAAGCGGCGTCGGTGTTTTCCGAGCCGGCCTTCTTCTCTTGCAGAGCTGCGGCCAGACGGGCGATCTGGGACGCGGGCGCAACGAACAGCGCCGCGGCCTGGGACTGCTTCGCCTTCAGCGCGCCGGCCAGCTTGGACAGCAGGACCTCGCGCGATTCCAGATCGGCGATCCGGTTGACCTCATCGACGGAAAGAGCCTTTCCGTCCATGTAGCCGCCCTTGACGACCAGTGCCTTGTTGTCCTTGGCGAACTTCTTGATCGCCTTCGCGGCGTCAACGGGCTCACCGCTGATGAACGCGATGGCGGTCGGGCCGGCGAACAGATCGTCCAGACCCTCGATGCCGGCTTCGGCAGCCGCACGCTTGACCAAGGTGTTCTTGGCAACCGTGTAGGTGGTTCCGTCGCCCAGCGACCTGCGCAGCTCGGCAAGATTGGACACCGTCAGGCCGCGGTACTCGGTGACGACGGTGGCCGTCGCCTCCTTGAACTTCTCGGCGATGTCGGCGACCGCGGTGGCCTTTTCAGCCTTGGCCATGCTTGCCTCCTCGTGATGGTTGGGTCGTCCACCGCATGAGGGGCCAGAAATCACAAACGCCCCGACACAGAAAGGTCGGGGCGCGCAAGAATGCTTCTACCTCGTCCTCCTGCGTGGGCCGCCGGGAAATCCCGGACCTTCAACCGACTGCTCATCGGTGACCTACGGTCTTCGGTGGAACTGCAGAAGAATAGCCTGCCGGGCGGCCCCAGCCCAAATCCGCGAAGAACGTCTCGGATCAGGTGGTCGCCAGCACCCCCGCTCCGATCAGCCCGGCATCCGACCCCAACTCGGCGGGCACCACTCGCAGGCTGCGCAGGAAGGCCAGTCCGGCGTAGTCGGCCAGTGCCGCACGCAGCGGGTCGAACAGCACCGGCCCGGCCTTGGCCACCCCACCGCCGATGACCGCCAGATCCAGATCGCATACCGCCGCGGTGGAGGCGATCATCGCGGCCACCGCCGTCGCGCCCCGGCGGAACGCCTCGACGGCGATCGGGTCATCGCGTTGCACATCCGCGGCAAGCTGTTTGGCATCGGTACCCGCCCAGCCCTGCGCGCGGGCCCAGCGGGTCATCGCCGGGCCGGAAGCCACCGTCTCCACGCAGCCGCGGCCCCCGCACGGACAGCGCTGCCCGTCGAGTTCGATCACCGTGTGCCCGACATGTCCGGCGTTGCCGGTGCGGCCGTCATAGGGCACGCCGCCGAGCACCAGTCCGCCGCCGATACCGGTCGAGACCACCATGCCCAGCAGGAACTGTGCGCCGCGTCCCGCGCCGTACCGGTGCTCGCCGAGCGCCATGCACAGCCCGTCACCGCCGAGACGCACGGGCAGCCCGGTCTGCTGCGCCACCCGGGCCACGATCGGGAAGTCCCGCCACACGGCGATGTTGACCGGGCTGATCGTCCCGGCGCCGAGGTCCACCGGTCCGGCCGAGGAGATGCCGATGGCCTCGACGCCCCCGGTCGGCTCGGCGGCAAGGGTCGCGGTGATCAGTTCCGCCGTCGCACCCCAGGCATCCTCGGCCGAGGTCTGCGGTGTGGGTACCTCGGTCCGGTGCACCAGGGTGCCGCCGTCGACCAGTGCGGCGGCGATCTTGGTGCCGCCGATGTCGATCGCGAGGACCGTCATCAGTGTCGGTGGGTGTTGTCGGGTTGACGCGGATCGCCGGGGTGCTCGTAGCCCGGTGCCAGCTGCACCAGTTCGGCGGTGCGGGCGTCGAGCCATTGCCGGAACGCCCGCCGCTGCGCCGCCGACCGCAGGTGTTCGGCGATCAGCAGATAGGCCTCGTCGAGTGCCAGCGGCACCGATCGACGCGGCCCGAACCGGCCGGGGTTGCGCCGGTGGTAGTCGGCGATCTCGATATCGGTGACGTCGACCCCTGCGGTGACGGCGGCGAAGGCGGCGCGGCCCGCGGGCGTGCTCAGGACGGCCGCGGCGATGCTGCCGATCTCCAGGCGCGCGGTCATATCGGGCAGTATCTCCTCCTGCGTCGGGACATGGCCCGCGGTGCCCGCCTCGAGTTCGACGACACGTTCGGCGGCCAGCAGCTGGGTCAGCCAGCGTCGCAACTGACGGCCCTCACCGGTGCCCGGCCGGGGCAGCGCGGCGGCCGAATTACCCTCCCGCAGGACCCTTTCCCGCTCGTCGACCTGGGCGACGGTGATCGGGACACCACCCACCAGCGCGGCGGTCACGTCACCACCACCGCGACGGCGGGCGAGTACACCAGCGTGCCCGCGGCGGCCACCCGGACCAGCGCCCACCATCGGCCCGGTGAAACCCAGCGCGGCGGGCTGACGTCGAAGTCCAGCGTGACCCGGCCCTCGGCGGGCAGCTCTGCGCCGATCACCGCGGGCCCCAACCACTCCCAGGTCCCCCACGGGCTGATCAGATGGGCCTCCACCGAGAGATCGGCGCGGGCGTCGGTGCCGACGGTGACGCTCAGCCGAGCTTGGCCGCCCGGTCGCACGCGCACCTCTGCGGGCCCGTCGACCAGCCGCAGAACCTGCCCTTCGGCCGCCCGATCCGTCTGGCCCACCTGCACCAGACAGACATCCTCGACCACCTGACGCCACGTGGCCGGCAGACCTCGTCCGCCGGTGAGCGCCAGCTCCACCCGCACCGGGTACAGGCCCGGCGGCGCCGCGGCGGGTACCGCCACGGCGACCTCGGCGTCGAGATACTCCCCCGGCGGTAGCACGAAGGCCACCTCGTCGGGGTCGGCGGACCATTGCGGCGGGCAGATCAGCCGGACCCGCCCGCGCAGTGCGGCGTCGGTGCAATCGCTGGCGGCGGTCAGCCGCAGCGGCAGCGGCGTACCCGGCTGCACCTGCGCCTGCCTGGGATGCACGTGCGCGACAGCGGGCAACCCGCCCAGCGGAGCGGGCCCCCGGTTGTGCAGCCAGTAGCGCGCGTAGACCGGTTGCGCCGCTTCGGCTTCGGGGCCGATGCTGTCGTTGTCGGCGTGCAGGATCTGCACCGCGTCCAGATGCGCCAGCAGGGTGGCGATCTGGTAGCCGTGCAGCGCATCGGCGGCCGGGCCGGCATCGTTTTCCAACAGGTCGACGTGGCGCATCCCGGACACCGCGCAGATACCCGAGCGGATGACGAACGGCGTATGCCTGCCATGCGTCTCGACCAGCCGCATGGCCACCGAACCCGCGTCAACGCCAGCGAGCGCGCCGGCCGTCATCGGGTTACCGGCGGCCTTGAGCGCTCCGAGCTGGACACCCTCGGCGTCCACGTCGAGCAGTGCGCCGTGTGCGGGGAGCAGATCCGCTCCTGCCCGCCGATTCACCACCGCGATCAGCGGGTGGCCGAATTCGGCGCTGCAGCGCGGTATTCCACGATCCCGCCAGTCGCCGGAACCGGCGACCAGCGCATAGTCGAAGGTGTGCGTCCAGTGCTGCAGGCCGAAGTTGGAGCCGTCCGGCGCGGTGCGCCGCGGCGGGTCGATCCAGGTCCCCGACGGCCACCCCGTGCACGACCGCATCAGGGACGTGTGCAGTGAACCGTCGGGTTCGACGGCGAAGCCGGGCACACCGCGGTTGAGCAACGCCACCGTCGCCGATTCGAAGGGCTCCATCCCGGCCGGCGTCTGCTGCGACACCGCGATCTCGGCGTCGGCGATATCGTCGATCAGCGCGGTGAGACCACCGGCGATGACCAGAACCGGCAAGGTGCGCTCGCCGCGCAGGTCGGCCCCCGGCACCCATTCCTGTCCCAGCGGGGCGACCGCGGGAACCCAGACGCGGGCCGCACCGGTCGCCGAAAGCTGACGGTCGAACTCCTGGCGGTATTCCGGCGCGCACGCCAATACCGCTGCGGTGAAACCGTTCTCGTCGGGGCCTCCGATGGCAAGCCGGGCATCGGGCAGGTTGGAATCCACGGCCAGATCCCCATAGCGCGGCTGTCCGGCTACGGTGCAGGTGGCGGTGACACCCGTGCGCACCAGCGCCACCATCACCTCGCGGGCATCGAAATCGTCGTCGCCGACCACGACCTCGGCCACCGAGATCGCCCTGGTGTGCTCCCCGACGCGGACCCGCAGCGTCGCCGACAGACCGAACCAGCCGTAGGCGGGGTTGTCCAGGGTGGACGGGTGCACGGCGGCGTCCACCGCTTCGTCTCCGTCGTGGAACAGTCCGAACCCGCGACCGATGACGGCGTCGCCGACCTCGCTGACGGGCATGGCGCCGGGCACCGGGCACGGCCAGCGCAGCCGCAGCAGATCGTCCGAGCCGGTGAATTCGTCTATCACGGTGCGGTATTCGATGCGCTCGACACCGTGCCAGACGGTGATGGTCTGGGTGTAGCTCACCACGTCCCCGATATGCCCGGTGACGACCAGCCGTTCACCGAGCGCGCAGCGCCACAGCTGCACCGCAGCGGGATGTTCGGCCGACGTGGTCACCGGCCCGCGCGGCAGCAGATGCCAGGGCCCCTCGCCGGCCTGCGGATGGGCGGAATACTCGGCGTAGACGGCGAGTTCGTTGCCGACGCACCCGGGGGCGATCCATTCCCGACCGTCGGTGATCAACGAGCTGACCCCGCCGCCGCGGTCGGGATCCACGGTCACGCGATGCCGGGCGGTGGCGATGGCAACCCCGTCGTGGGGTTCCCAGCGCGACCCGCGGACGTCGCCGTCGAGGCGATATCCCTGCCAGCCCAACGAGCCGACCCCCTCGGCCAGCCAGCTGACCCGCCCGTCCTCGATCAGGGTCGGCAACTCGGCGCCGTCGACATCGCGGACCACACCGGTGAAGTCGTGGTCGAACTCGGCGGTGACGATATCGGTTCGGTTGTGCGCCAGTGGGTTCCATACCACCATCGGTACGTTCACCGCACCGGAGAGCAGTCGTAGCGCGTTGTCACGGGTACCGCGGCCGATCTCCCAGGCGTCGCGCCAGCCGGTCAGCAGGTCCAGGTACACCTGGTCGGACTCGGACCCGGTGATGGCGTCGTGGTGGGCACCATATGCCAGCTGCACCCAGGCCTTGGCCAACGCGGCCTGCGGATACCGGACGCCGCCGAGCACACCGGCGAACACCGCGAAGCGCTCGGCCTCCAGCACCGCGTTCTCGGCGGCGCGGTTGGCCTGTTTGGTGTCGATATAGGAGACGTCCTTGCCGGTGTAGATGGGATTCATATCCCTGGTCTGCACCGACGCCCGACGCCCGGTCTGGTCGAGTTCGTCCCGGACCGCGGCAAAGAATTCGCGCGGCAGCGCGCAGACGAACCGCGGCCAGGTGTAGCGAGCGTTCCAGTCCCGGTGGATCTCGGTGACCCATTTGTTCGGCGGCGTGTAGTCGGTGCCGACAGGAAGGAGCACGTTGCGGGTCAGCGCGACCTTCTTCAGTTCGGTGAAAAGCCGGTAGGTTTCGGCCTCGGCGTCGGCCAGCGTCGGCGCGGAGTCCATCCACCAGCCCGCGGCATAGTGCGCGGGCATGTAGTGGGTCAGCAACCCGCGCCCCGACGGCGCGGTCCACTCGAATTCGCTGGCGAACTGCATGCGCTCGGGGTCACCGTGATCGGCCATCGGTCCCCACTGGTGGTGCGGTCCCCGCGCCCATGAACTCGATGTCAGTCCGGCGTCGGCGGCCATTCCGGGAAACTGCGGATCATGGCCGAACACGTCGAGCTGCCAGGCCGTCGCCGGGTCACCACCGAGCACGTGGCGTTGAAAACCGATGCCGGCCACGAAATTCCGGATCGCCGTCTCAGGGCTAGTGAGGTTGGTGTTCGGTTCGTTGTACGTGCCACCCATGATCTCGATGCGGCCTTCGTCGATGAGTCGGCGCAGATCGGTGCGTTCCTCGGGGTGGGTGTCCCAGAACGGTTTGAGGTAGTCCACCTCGGCCAGCACGAACTTGTATTCGGGCACCCTGCGGGCCATCTCGAGGTGGGCGGTGACGAGGTCGAAACCGTTGGTCTGGCGGCACGCGCCGGGCGGATCCTCGGTCCACAGGCTGGTGTAGGCCGCCTGGGTGTTCCACCACACCGGGTCGTAGTGGAAGTGGCTGATCATGTGCATGGTCCAGCCCGGTTCGGCGACCACGAACTCGAAGGCGGTGTCACCGATCCGGGCGTTGTGACGCTGCCCGGGGGTGGGGTCGTCGACATAGACCGGGATCTCGACGTAGGTATCCCCCGGTTGGGCGACGGCCTCGCCGTGGATGCCGTAGCCGCTCACCCGCACCGGCGTGGGGACCGTGCAGGCGGTGTGGTGGGCGCGGACGAGTTGCAGCGGGGCGGCCGGCGGCCCGACGAACAACTCCGTCGATTCCGCAGCTGTCACTCGCATGCTCCGCACCCTACGTTCGGGTGCCCGCCCGCTGCAGCAGTTCGGCCGCGGTCCGCACGGCGTCGGCGACTTCCGGCGGTTCGAGCACCTCGAACTCACATCCGGGCATGGCCAGATAGAGCGCCATCACCCGCGGATCGTCGGCGCCGGTGGTCAGGATGCAGGCGTGTTCACCGTCGGGTTCGATATGCACCGAGGCCGACGAGAAGGTCTGTGCCACAACATCACGCGACGCGTGGTAGCGCACCCTGGCGATATAGCGGTAGGGCGAGCTGGTGATGGCGCGTTGGACGTACTGGGCGGCGTCGGGGGCAGGACGCGCGGTGAAGGTGCTGCCCACCGCCCGAACGGTGTCCATCCGGTCCAGGCGCAGGCTGCGCCACTCCTGCTTGTCCCTGTCGAAGGCCAGCAGGTACCACCGCCGTCCGGTGGTCACCAGTTGGTAGGGCTCGAGGCGGCGTTGCGAGGTGGCGCCGCGGATATCGGTGTACCCGCAGCCGATGTGTTCGTGGTCGCGGCAGGCCCGGGCCAGCGTCATCAGCACCTCGGGATCGACGGGGGCGTCGCTCTGCGTCGGGGTCAGGGTGACGGTGCTTTCGTGTACCGCGGCGACCTGCGAGCGCAGCCGCGACGGCATGACCTGGTCGAGCTTGGAGAGCGCACGCAACGCGGACTCCCCCACGCCGGCCACGCTCCCGCCGGCAGCCAACCGCAGGCAGACGGCCATCGCGACGGCCTCGTCGGGATCCAGCAGCAGCGGTGGCATCGCGGCGCCTGCAGCCAGTTGGTAGCCCCCGCCGTGGCCCTTGCTGGCGTGCACCGGGTAGCCGAGTTCACGCAGCCGCTCGACATCTCGGCGCACACTGCGGGTGGTGACCTCGAGGCGTTCGGCCAGCTCCTCGGAGGTCCAGACACGACGTGACTGCAGCAGGCCGAGCAGCTGCAGGACGCGGGCGGTACTCATGCCCCTCATGCTGCCGCATTCATAGGACCGAAACTGTCCTATACGGGTGAGAGTCTTTGAGCCATGAACACCGAACTGCTGGCCGACCAGCTGGACTTCCACTGGGATCACCAGCTGCGACCGAGGCTGACCGGCCTCACCGACGAGGAATACTTCTGGGCGCCGGTACCGGACTGCTGGACGGTCCATCCGGACGGCCGGGTTGATTTCGTATATCCGCAACCCGAGCCGGCGCCGTTCACGACGATCGCGTGGCGGATGGCCCATGTGATCATCGGCGTACTGGCCATGCGAAGTCATTCTCACTTCGGCGGCCCACTCGCCGATTACCAAACCTGGCCGTATGCCACCGATGCGGCGACTGCCCTGGACCAGCTCGACGAGGAGAAAGCGCGGTGGACGGCCGGGGTGCGGGCCCTCTCCGATGCAGACCTGCAGCGCCCCTGCGGGCCCGCCGAGGGGCCGTACGCCGAGTACCCGATGGCCGCGCTGGTGCTGCACATCAACCGCGAGCTGATCCATCACGGCGCCGAAATCTGTCTGCTGAGAGACCTTTTCACCCACACCCAGAAGGAGAACTGAGATGCCCGCTATGCCCCCTCCCGTCGCCGACGAGCGCGCCGGCTTCAAGGAGTACGTCGCCGCCCAGCAATACGCCTTCCGGGCGATCGCCTTCGGCCTGACCGACGAGCAGGCGCGATCCACGCCCAGTGTCAGCGCGTTGTCGATCGGCGGGCTGATCAAGCACGTCACCAGTTGCCAGAAGGGGTGGATGGAGCGGGTCGCGTCGGCCCCGCAACTGCCCGCGGCCGACGACCGCCCGATGGAGGAGGTGCAGGCCGAGTACACCGAGCAGTTCGTCATGCGCGAGGACGAGACCCTTGCCGGGATCCTGGCGGCGTTCGACGAGCAGAATGCCGAGACCATCCGCCTCATCGAGACCGCGGATCTGGCTGCGGCGGTGCCGGTTCCGCAGGGGGTGCCGTGGTTCCCCAAGGATGTCGCGGCATGGTCGGTGCGCTGGGTGATCTTCCACATGATCGAGGAACTGGCCCGCCACGCCGGGCAGGGCGACATCATCCGGGAAAGTATCGACGGTGCCACCCTCTACGAGCTGCTGGCCGGCCTTGAGGATTGGGAGCCGACGCCGTGGCTGACCCCGTGGGGCAAGGAAGCGGTCTCCTAGTGTGCCGAGAGTGACGCTATGGTCGTACCCGCGCGGTCGAACGCGACCACAGCGTCACTCTCGCGCCGCGGTGCCGGACCAACCGCGAGACTCCAGGGCGGCCCTGGCGTGGCCGACGATGTCGCTCGGCCGGTCCTCTTTGATGACGCGGATGAGGCGCCACCCCGCGCGCTGCAGCTCGCGGCCCACCCACACGTCGCGGGCATAGACCGTGCGGTCACTCAGATGCTGCTCACCGTCGTACTCGGCGCCGACCCGGTAGTCCTCCCAGACCATGTCGAGTCGCCTGATGTAGCACCCTTCGACGGTGCGCACGACGAATTGCGTTCTCGGCCATGGCAGCCCGGCATCGATGAAGAGCAGCCGGAGCCAGCTCTCCCGCGGCGATTCGGCACCACCGTCGACGTACGGCAGGATCTCGCGGAGTTGCACGAGGCCTCGGACGCCGGGATGCGACTCGGCCAATGCCAGGACGTCCTCGATCCGGTAGGGGGCATCCCGCATGAGGGCATCCAGCCGGGCGATCGCGACACTGCGCCGAAACCGGCGTGCGAGGTCAAAAGCGGTGCGCTCACGCGTCGTGACCGGGACGCCGCCGACGGTCGTGGTCTCGGCGGCGGGCAGGAGGTCCTTGCGGATCACCAGGCCGGCTTGGTGCCGACACTGAGCGAACACCTCGACCGGCTCGGCGTCGGAGACCCATCGCGCACCGTGCAGAGCGGCGGCCGCGACCCCGCCGATCACACCGTCAGGGACGGCGAGCAGCGCGGCGTCGATGCGCTCGCGCAGCGTCGGGAGATGACCGCGCGGGATGTGGACGCCACGCAGTAGCGGCCGATAGCGGTGCCGAAGTTGCCCGCGGGTCAGCGCGCCGCTTGCCATCGCGACGCCCCCGTCGAATGGAATGTGCACACCTGCTTGGACGCAGCGGCGACTCGGACGGATCCATACCGGCACGAGAGTGACGTAATGGTCGCGGATGCCATCCCCGGAGCAACCATTGCGTCACTCTCGGCGGACAAGAGGGCTCAGAAGAACCGGACCGCGGCGTCGACGACGACGTCCAGATCCTCGCCGAGCGTGCCGGAGAGCCACTGCTGGGCGAGCTCGGCCATCGCGCCGGTGTACATGGCCGCGCCGACGCGGGCGGCGACGGGATCAGAGCCCGGGTGCAGCCGCGCGCCCTCGGCGAGCACGGCATCGAGAAGTTGGTCCTGCAGGGCGGCGCGCCGTTCGGCGAGCACCGGATTGGCGCGGGCGTCGGTGAACAGCACGCGGCCGCGGCGCGGGTCGGCGGAGCTGAAGCCGAGCACCGCCGCGACACCCGCCCGGGTGCGGGCACTCAACGAGCCGCCGGCCGAGGTCATCGCGGTGTCGACGGCCGCGCCGAGCTCCCCGGCGACCTTGTCGAACACCGCGCCCAGCAGCTCGCCGATATCGGCGAAGCTCTCGTAGAAGTAACGGGTGTTCAGCGCGCTTTCCCGGCATACCGAGCGCACTGTCAGCGCGGCCTCACCGCCCGTCCCGAACAGCGCGTAGGCGGCGTCGATCAACAGCGCGCGACGTTCCGCGCGCCGATCGGTCAGTGCGACGCCAGCCCACCGAGTCATCGCATCAGACTAAATCTGGTCACGCCCGTATCCAAAATGTATTCTGGCTACAGCCGTGACCAGAAAGGGGCTCACCCGTGGACATGCCGCACCAGGTGCTGGAGCAAGGCCTGCAGGGCCGGTACGACAAGACCTTTCGCAGGCACTTCTTCAAGGGCCTGGAGTTCGCCGGCCCCGAGGGCGATCCGGGCTGGTTCGGTCCCGGCAGCGCCGTCTGGCACGTGCACTCCCATACCGAGGCACTGATCTTCGGCCTGCAGTGCGCGGCCTATCTGGAACGGCTCGACCCGTCCATCTACTGGATGGGCATGCACCACTCACGCCTGGTCAAGCGCGAGGCCGACGGCACCGCCGTCCCTGTCATCGACCCCAAGGGCGCCGCGATCCGGCTCGGCCACTCGATCGCCTTCTTCATCGGCACCGCCTACGGCAACACCGAGACCGCCGAACGCGTCTCGCGGACCGTGCGCGCCATGCACCACACCATCAAGGGCACCCGGCCCGACGGCGCCACCTACGACGCCGACGATCCCGAGTGGTTGCGCTGGAACTACGCCACCGTGGTGTGGGGGTTGGCCACCGCCCACGAGCTCTATCATCCGAATCCGTTGCGGGGCAAGAAGCTCGACCGCTACTACGGCGAGTTCACCAGGGTCGGGCACGCACTGGGTGGCACCGACCTGCCCACCACGAAGGCCGAGACGCTGGAATGCCTGCACTCCTATCTCCCCCGGCTGGCCCTCACCCACGGCGCGGCGATGGCCACCGGACCCAATCTGCCGATGCCGCAGAGCGCGGTCGACTGGGCCATCCGCGACACCATGCCGCGGTGGGCCAAACAGCTCATCGGGCACACCGACCCCAACCCCATCGAGCGGGCGGGGCGGCGCGCCATCGTCTGGTCGGTGATCAACGGTCTGCACACCGCGGCCGGCGCCGCCCCCGAGTTCCGTCAGGCCCAGCGACGGGTGGCCGGTGGCACCACCGTGGCCCACACCGAGCCCCGTTATGTGCCGGGCAGCGATCCCGAGCTCAGCCGTGACCAGGTGGAGCGTGCCTTCGTGTGACGTGGACCACCCGTGTTTTTACCGCTACCGCCGGTTTTGAGACACTGCAGAGATGAGTACCCAACACCGAGAAGGAGCCCGGCTGGACCGGGTGCCGTTGCCGGTGGAGGCCGCCCGCGTCGGCGCGACGGGCTGGCAGGTCACCCGCACCGGCGCCCGCGTCGCCCGCAGCCTGCTGCGTAAAGGGTCGCTGCAACAAAAGGTCATCACGCAGATTCCGCAGACATTCGCCGACCTGGGCCCCACCTATGTCAAGTTCGGTCAGATCATCGCCTCCAGCCCGGGCGCCTTCGGCGAGCACCTCAGCCGGGAGTTCCGCGGCCTGCTGGATCGGGTCCCGCCCGCCGATGCGGCGGCGGTGCACAAGCTGGTCAAGGAAGAACTGGGCGACGAGCCGCAGAACCTGTTCAAGTCCTTCGACGAGAAGCCGTTCGCGTCGGCCTCGATAGCCCAGGTGCACTATGCGACGTTGCACAGCGGCGAGGAGGTCGTGGTCAAGATCCAGCGCCCGGGGATCCGGCGCCGGGTCGCCGCGGATCTGCAGATCCTCAAGCGCGGGGCCCGGTTGGTGGAGTTCGCCAAGCTCGGCCAGCGGTTGTCCGCACAAGACGTGGTCGCCGACTTCGCCGACAACCTTGCCGAGGAGCTCGACTTCCGGCTGGAGGCCCAGTCGATGGACGCCTGGGTGGCCCACATGCACGCCTCCCCGCTGGGTGAGAACATCCGCGTCGCGCAGGTCTACTGGGATCTGACCAGCGAGCGAGTGCTCACCATGGAGCGCATCCAGGGCACCCGCATCGATGATGTCGCGGCCATCCGCAAACAGGGCTTCGACGGTGAACAGCTGGTCAAGGCGCTGCTGTTCAGCGTGTTCGAGGGTGGTTTGCGGCACGGCCTGTTCCACGGCGACCTGCACGCCGGCAACCTCTACGTCGACGATGCCGGCAAGATCGTGTTCTTCGACTTCGGCATCATGGGCCGCATCGATCCGCGGACCCGGTGGCTGCTGCGCGAGCTGGTCTACGCGCTGCTGGTCAAGAAGGACCATGCCGCGGCGGGAAAGATCGTCGTGTTGATGGGCGCGGTCGGCACCGTCAAACCCGAGGCGCAGGCGGCCAAGGATCTGGAAAAGTTCGCCACCCCGCTGACCATGTCCTCGCTGGGCGATCTGAGCTACGCCGAGATCGGCAAGCAGCTCTCCACGCTGGCCGACGCCTATGACGTGAAGCTGCCGCGGGAGTTGGTGCTGATCGGCAAGCAGTTCCTCTACGTCGAGCGCTACATGAAACTGCTGGCGCCACGCTGGCAGATGATGAGCGACCCGCAGCTGACCGGTTACTTCGCCAACTTCATGGTCGAGGTCAGCCGCGAGCATTCCGACGAGCTGGACAGCTAGCACCGAAATCCCACCGCCGAAACGGCACTGACGCTCGCCGCTTTGCGCGCGGGGCGAACTGGAGGTCAGGTATGCAAATCCGTACGGGTGTCGCGCGCGCGGGTGAACTGGACATCGTCTACGACGACATGGGCGATCCGGACCACCCCGCGGTGCTGTTGATCATGGGCCTCGGCGCACAGATGGTGTTGTGGCGCAAAGAGTTCTGCCAGAAGTTGGTGGATCAGGGGCTGCGCGTCATCCGGTTCGACAACCGCGATGTGGGGCTCTCGTCGAAGCTGCCGCACGCCCGCAGCGGTGCGCCGCTGGTCCCGCGGATGGCCCGTTCACTGGCGGGGATGAAGAGCCCGGCCGGTTACACCCTTGAGGACATGGCCGATGATGCGGCCGCGCTGCTGGATCAACTCGGCATCGAGCGCGCCAATATCGTCGGGGCATCCATGGGCGGCATGATCGCCCAGGTGTTCGCCGCACGGCATGCCGCGCGTACCCGGTCGCTGGCTGTCATCTTCTCCAGCAACAACCAGGCATTCCTGCCGCCGCCGGGCCCCCGCCAACTGCTGACACTGCTGTCGAAGCCCGCCGACACCAGCCGCGAGGGCGTGATCGCCAATACCGTTCGCGTTTCCAAGATCATCGGCAGCCCCGGGTATCCCAAATCCGACGAACAGCTACGGGCCGAGGCCGCCGAAAGCTACGAACGTTCCTACTACCCGGCCGGGATCGGCAGGCAGTTCGCGGCGATCATGGGCAGCGGCAGCCTGCTGGACTATGACCGACAGATCACCGCGCCCACGGTGGTCATCCACGGCAAGGCAGACAAATTGATGCGACCGTCCGGCGGCCGGGCCATCGCACGGGCAATTCCCGGAGCAAGGCTGGTGCTTTTCGACGGGATGGGTCACGAACTGCCCGAACCGCTCTGGGACGACATCGTCGGTACACTCAAGGCAAACTTTTCCGCATAAGTTCAGCCATCTCACCTCCAGCGCGTAGAGTCGCCGCAAGGGCCGGATCAACGATGATCCGGGGGGACGTAGCAGGTCGCGGTGGGGATACAACATTGACCGGACGTAAGAAGCTCGAACCGCATTTCTCGGATGTACAGGCGCATTACGACCTGTCTGACGATTTTTTCGCGCTGTTTCTGGATCCGACCAGGACATACAGCTGCGCGTATTTCGAGCGCGACGATATGACGTTGCACGAGGCCCAGTTGGCCAAGATCGATTTGTCGTTGGGCAAATTGGGACTCGAGCCGGGCATGACGCTGCTCGACATCGGCTGTGGCTGGGGCGCGACCATGACGCGCGCACTGGAGCGCTACGACGTCAACGTCATCGGGTTGACGCTCAGCGAGAACCAGAAAGCCCATGTGGAGGCCGAGTTCGACAAATCGGATTCCACTAGGGACAAGCGGGTGTACCTCAAGGGTTGGGAAGAGTTCGACGAGCCCGTCGACCGCATCGTGTCGATCGGGGCGTTCGAGCATTTCGGCTTCGAACGCTATGACGCCTTCTTCGAGATGGCCTACAACGTGCTGCCCGACGCTGGCGTCATGCTGCTACACACCATCTGCGGCAAGCGATTTGACCAGCTCAGCGCCGAGGGTATCCCGCTGACCTTCGAGATCGCCCGGTTCGTGAAGTTCATCCTCACCGAGATCTTTCCCGGCGGACGGCTCCCCTCGATCGAGAAGGTCGAGGAGCATGCGCTGCCCGCCGGCTTCACGGTGACCAGACGCCAGTCGCTGCAGCCGCACTACGCCCGCACGCTGGACCTGTGGGCGGAGGCGCTCGAGGCGCATCATGATCAAGCGGTCGAGATCCAGTCCGAAGAGGTCTACCAGCGCTATATGAAGTACCTCACCGGCTGCGCGAACGGTTTTCGGACCGGCTACATCGACGTCAACCAGTTCACGATGGTCAAGTAAGACGTGCGCAAAGCGCGCGCACGGTGAAAGCCGTTGAAAATCAAGATCAATCGCACACTGAGCAAATATGTCCGACACCCGGCCGGGCATCGCGACCACCGAATAGCGAAACGTGGCAGAGCAGGTCAGCAGGCTCGCACCGTTGATCAGGTGTGGATTCAGCAAAGGCACTGACAGCCCGGACAATTTGCTCCCCACCTGCATTGCAGGCGCGAAAACGGCGCGCGACAACCCTTTTCCGCAATGACGTCCGCACAACGCACCACAGGACACATATCCACCATCCGCACGGGATCGGCCGTCGCGGACGATAGAGTCGAGTAAAGCAGGATCGCCATGAGCAACGGCGCGATGGCGATCACATCCGTTTTGAAGAGACACGCTGCGGAGTTCCTGGGGGACCGGATTCGCGGCGAGTAGGGTGCCCACACAAGTGGGCACCCGTGATGTGGTGGACGGCGTAGTCGGAACCCACCGAGAAGGGCAGGCCACCTCTATGTCTGACAAGTCGAGCGGCACCACGGACATGCGGCCGCATTTCGAGGACATCCAGGCTCATTACGATTTGTCCGATGATTTCTTCGGCGTCTTCCAGGACCCGACGCGCAAGTACAGCAGCGCCTTCTTCACCGGACCCAGCGTCACGCTGTCCGAGGCCCAGATCGCCAATGTCGACCAGCACCTGGACCGGTTGAACCTCCAGCCCGGCCAGACGTTGTTGGAGGTCGGCTGCGGATGGGGGCTCACGCTGCAGCGCGCCATGGAGAAGTACGACGTCAACGTCATCGGTCTGACGCTCAGCAAGAATCAGCAGGCGTACTGCAATCAGCTGCTCAGCTCCATCGATTCCGAGCGCACCTTCGATGTGCGGTTGGAAGGCTGGGAGCAGTTCCACTCTCCCGTCGACGCCATCGTGTCGATCGAGGCCATCGAACACTTCGGGTTCGAGCGCTTCGACGAGTTCTTCAAGAACAGCTTCGACATTCTGCCCTCCGGCGGCCGGATGACCATCCAGAGCAGCTGCGGCTACCACCCCGACGATCTGCGCGCGCGCGGCAAGAAGCTCACTTTCGAGCTGGCCCGGTTCGCGAAGTTCATGGCCGAGGTGATCTTCCCCGGCGGCCGGATCCCGAGCACCAAGATGCTGGTGGAACACGGCGAGAAGGCCGGCTTCACCGTTCCCGAGGTGCTGTCGCTGCGTAACCACTACATCAAGACCCTCGGCATCTGGGCCGCGCGCCTGGAGCACAACAAGGATCAAGCCATCGCCGCAGCCGGCGAGCAGCACTACAACGACTACATGCGCTACCTCACCGGTTGCCAGTACTACTACGTCGACGAGGCCCTCGACGTCAGCCTGGTCACCTACGTCAAGCCGTAGTCCCGCCTGCCCCGCGACGGCGACATCAGTCCGTAGTCAATGACGCTGTTACTCGGCTCGCTGTTGCTGTTGTGCGCGGTGATCGCCGCGGTCGCACGGTCGGTGCCCGCTGCAGCTCGGCTGCTGCTCGCGACGGCGGCATTGTCGCCATATCTGATGCTCGGTGCGCCGGCGGCGGCTGTCATGTTCACGCTCGGCAGGCACTGGGTGCCGGCCGCCGTCGCCGCCGTTGCGACCGCAGCGGCCAT
Source organism: Mycobacterium sp. VKM Ac-1816D (assembly GCF_000416385.1). Taxonomy (NCBI): domain Bacteria; kingdom Bacillati; phylum Actinomycetota; class Actinomycetes; order Mycobacteriales; family Mycobacteriaceae; genus Mycobacterium; species Mycobacterium sp. VKM Ac-1816D. The sequence continues at coordinate 170,917 of NZ_AOHQ01000131.1, read as the reverse complement.
CGCCTTCCTGCTTCCGCTGCGGGGACGCAGCCCGCGGCCGGCCGGCGGTGTGCCGGTGCGCTTCGTCTCGGCAAACCTGCTGATGGGCAAGGCCGACCCGGAGGCCGTGGCCCGGCTGGCCCGTGAGCATGCCGATGTGATCGCCGTGCAGGAGCTGACGCCGGAACTGGCCGAGGCGCTCTCGAGCGCACTGGCACAACACTTTCCGCACTGCGAGCAGCGCCCCAAGGAGCGTGCGTCCGGGGTGGGATTGTGGAGCCGCTATCCGATCACGGCGTCCGGCGCCGACGGGAGCTTCACCCGTGGGTTCTTATGGGCGCGGGTTCGGCTGCCGGGCACCGATGCCGAACCGACGTTCATCTCCACCCACATGCCGCCGCCGCGCTCGGCGTTCCCGTCGTGGCGCGCGGATATCGTGCGGCTCGGCCCGACGTTGCGCGAGCTGCCGGCGACCGGACCGGTGATCGCCGGGGGCGATCTCAACGCCACCCCCGATGTCGTGGAGTTCCGTCGCCTATTGGGTAGTGGCGGTTACCGCAGCGGTGCCGCCCAGGCCGGCGCCGGGCGGATACGTACCTATCCCAACCATCTACGCCGTTACGGCATCCCACCGATGTTGGCGCTCGACCATGTGCTGACCCGCAAGGCGACCGTGACTGCGATTCGGGCGGTCGCCGTGGCGGGTTCGGACCACCGCGCGGTGGCCGCAACCGTGGTCGTGGACTGAGATCTCGGCCGAATCACGCCGCGGCATCGGCACGCTTACGGGGGCCCGTCGGCACGGTCGGCCGCAACAATTGGGGTTCTGAGCGAACGGCCGGGGGCCTCCGCGGCCGAACGGCGTGTCCCGGCCTTTAATGAACAGCAACGTCAATATCCAGACGGCCCCGCTACCACTCGACGACAAGCTGCAGAAACGGCTACTGCGGACCCAAATTTCGGTCCGACAGCGATCACGGCACCGCGAGTCCCCGTACTGGACAAATCAGCTGACCTGCTGCCGCAACACGACGTGTGGTTGCAATCACAGCTAACTCGAAGGCCACCGTACGCGTGCTCCCGGCTGGCAAACTTTTCGAGGGGGAATATTCGACTCGGATCGAACTCGCCGGACGGCCACCGGCGACGGTTGCGTATGCAATTTTTGCCGCCGATCGGTTACATCCGCATGAACCCTGTAAACAGTTGCCAGCCGCGACAATGTAGCGGTGCAACCTGCGAAAACGTGTTGACAGGACGTTCCCAGTCTGACATGCTTTCCGCAACTCAAAGGCCCATCCAAGGGGGAGAAATGTCAGCAGTTTCACGCAAGGTGAGCATGGGCCTGGCGGCCGGCGCACTCGCTGCCGCAGCAACGCTCACACCGGTCACGGTCGCACATGCCGCGCCCTCGCCGCCCAGTGTGATCCGTCGGCCTGCTCCGGCGTGCGTTCCGGCCGCGGCTGCATTGCCCACCCCGGAGCAGGCCATCCGCGGAATCTTCCAGAACAACCTCTGGTGGTTCGGTACCGCCAACCCCACTCCCCCGCCGAGCTCGCCGGTCTTCACCTTCCAGCCGCTGAGCCTGGTGCCCGGATTCCTCCAGCCGCTCTACGGCTGGTTCACCCAGAACCTCAACCTTGAGGCCTGCGTCTTCGGCGCATCGCTGCGGGTGGGGCCCTACGGCACCACGACCTTCTCCGTCGGGCGTGGTTGCGCCTGACTTTGAGCTCTGCCCAGAAGCTGGTCTCATCGGCGCGGATCCACTCAGTGGGTCCGCGCCGATCTATGTAGAAAGCGCGCTGAGTGCCCAAGGTTGACTCCGTCGATGGTGACGACAATGAAATGTCAGGGAAAGAACACCGCGGAAGGCTTGGGGACGCGCGCTCCCAGCTGAGACGACACCGCCGAGCCGTCATCATCGGCGGACTGGTGGCCTTCGCCATCGTGGTCGCTTTCGCGGGATGGCTGGCCAAGAGCGGGCTGGACGCCAAGTCTGCACTGGAGCAGGCCCGCAGCAATGCTCAGCAAGCCAAAGACGCGCTGCAGCAGGGCGATTCCGAGGCGGCATCCCGTTTCGTCGACCATGCCCAGTACCACGCGCAGGCCGCCAGCGACGCGACGCATTCCCTGCCCTGGACGGTCACCTCGGCCATCCCGTGGGTGGGTAGCCCGTTCCGCACCGGCCAGCAGATCTCCGATGTGGTTCTGGGCCTGGCCAACGACGTACTCAAGCCCGCGGCACAGGCCGGCACGGCGCTGTCGCCCGATCGCCTGGTGGACGGTAGCCGGGTGGACGTCGCGCTGCTGCGCTCGGAGGAGCCGAATCTGACCTCCCTGGCGGAGGCGGCAACCCGGCTGAACAGCGAGGCGCAGGCCATTTCGGATCCCCGATATGTGTCGACGTTGTCGGACGCACGCACACAGTTGCAGGAGCAGACGGCTCAGATCACCGGGCTTCTGGAGAACACGGCGCTGGCCTCACGGCTGGTCCCACCGATGATGGGAGCGGACGGCCCGCGTTCCTATTTCATGGCCTTTCAGACCAACGCCGAGGCGCGCGGCACCGGCGGGCTGTTGGGCGGCTTCGGGGTTCTGCGATTCGACAATGGTGTTGCCACCGTCGACACGCTCGGCGCCAACACCGCGCTGGACAAACCTTTCACACCCATCGACCTGGGTGCCGAGTTCAACCAAAACTACGGATACGCCAACCCTTTCAGCGACTTCCGCAACAGCAATTTGAGCCCACACTTCCCGTACGCGGCCCAGATCTGGAAATCGATGTGGGCGCAGCAGACCGGCATGAACGTGGACGGGGTCATCGCCCTCGATCCGTTCGCACTCAGTTACATCCTCGGCGCGGTGGGACCGGTGACCATGCCTGACGGTGAACAGGTGACCAAAGACAACGTCGTCGAGTTGACCGAGTCGACCGCCTACGCTCGTTTTCCCACCGACCAGGCGGCGCGAAAGCAGTATCTTCAGGACATTGCCAGTGAAGTTGTCAAAAAGGTGACAAGCGCCAGCGGTTCACCCAGAGTGCTACTTGAAGCGCTCGGGAAAGCTGCCAACGAAGGCCGCATTGCGGTGTGGAGTGCGGTTCCCGCCGAACAGGAATTGCTGGAGCAGACTCCTCTGGCACATATCGTCCCGGACGATGACGCACCGTACGCCGCAGTGGTGTTGAACAATCTCGGCGGAAACAAGATGGACTACTACTTGGAACGCGAGATCGAGTACGTCGCCGACAGGTGTGACGGAGACACCCGAAACTCCACCGTGACGATTCGACTGAAGAACGCTGCACCATCAGGTCCCCTTCCTGATTACGTCGCAAGCGCCGGCGGGTTGAACCCCGACTTGCCTGTCAAATTGCCCAATGGGTCAATGGCTACCTCCGTAAAGCTATTAGCCACCAATGGCGCAAAATTGCAGAGCGGACTAGCCAACGGCGAACGCACCCAGGTATTCGTGGGCACCGAACGCGGCCACCCCACCTTTGAAGTGCAGGTGCTGATACCGCCTGGCCAATCCGGTGAGCTCACTTTTCGACTGTCAGAGCCGACCGTCGCCGGCACGCCGAGAGTTCCGATTCAGCCCCTAGTCGACGGGGTGGCGCCCGTAGTATCGGTTCCCGAATGCTCGAAGTAGGTCCACATCGCGTGCTCCCAGTCATTGATATGCAGGGAACTGCACGCCCCCTTAGGGACACAGCAGTGGAGGGAAGCCGTTGAACCTTCAGGATGTCATCAAACTACTGCGAACTCGATGGCTAACCGTGTGTGTGGCAACTGGCATCGGTCTGATGGGGGCAGTCGTCTACACGCTGCTCACCACGCCCCTATATCAGGCGTCGACAAGGCTGTTCGTATCCACAACTGGCGGTGAGACTCTCGCTGAGAGTTATCAGGGCAATAGAGTCTCGCAAGACCGCGTTGCGTCATACGCCGAGCTACTCATGGGTCGATCACTTGCTCAGCGAACCATTGACAAACTTGGCCTCCCGATGAGCGCCGAAGAGCTACAGGCGCATGTCAAAGCGACTGCCAAACTCAATACCGTGCTTATTAACGTGGACGTTCTCGATGAGTCGCCGGTTGAAGCGCGTGATATTGCGAACGCCTTGTCAGACGAATTTGTAAACTTGGTGCGGGAGCTCGAGACACCGGAGGACGGAACCAGCCCGAGTTCACGGGTCGTCGTAGAGCAGCGTGCTTCGATACCCGATGACCCGGTAGTTCCGAAGACTTCACGCAACATCCTTCTTGGCCTTCTCGCAGGCTTAGCAGCGGGAATCGGACTGGCCATATTGCGCGATGTACTAGACAACACCGTGAAGGATCGGCAAGCTCTCGACGCAGTCACGGGCACTGGCCTAGTCGGCAGCATCCCGATGGACAAAGAACGCAAGGACAAGCCTGCTATCGCTTTCGATACGGATAACTCTCTGATTGCGGAGGCTTTCAGAAAGATCCGTACTAATCTGCACTTTTTGGCGGTCGATAACCCGCCTCGCGTCATCCTCATCACGAGTTCAGTACCAAGCGAGGGTAAATCGACAACCGCGATCAACATTGCACTCGCCTTGGCCGAAGCCGATCACAACGTGGTGCTGGTAGACGGCGATATGCGCCGACCGACACTACATAAGTATCTGAACCTGATCGGCCAGGTTGGCTTCAGCACAATTTTAAGTGGACGGGCGACGCTTTCTGAGTCACTTCAAAAGTCGCAGTTTCCCGGCCTGACGGTTCTGACATCGGGGGAAATCCCGCCTAACCCAAGCGAACTTCTCGGGTCCCAGGCCGCCAAAAGTCTGCTTTCCGAGCTCCGCTCACAATTCGACTATGTAATCGTTGACACGACTCCCCTCCTCGCCGTCACAGACGCAGCCATCTTGGCGGCCGAGGCTGACGGGGTACTTGTCATCGCTAGGTACGGGCGGACTAAGCGTGATCAGCTTGCGCACGCGGTGGAAAGCCTCCGTGACGTCGGCGCAACCGTGTTGGGCGCAGTGTTCACACTCACGCCATCTCGCGGCGGATCGTACTACCACTATGACTACAAAGAGGGGTCCAGCCCGCGCGGGTTCAAAGGGCGCAGGCGCGCAACGAAGAAGTCCACTCCCTCCGCGCCGCCTGCAGGAACCAAGCGTTCGACTCAGTCGATGGTGGCACCTTCAACCTCCTCCAGCGACCTCCTGCGATCAGACAGGACCGGGAATCCTGATTGAGCATTGGGTGGATTGCTCAGCACGGCCCATCCGACATGGCACTTGGTGCAACACGTCTATCCCAGACGTGAGCCATTGCGGTCACTGGGTCTTTGGGCTTCAGCCACGGTGACCACAAGCCATGAGTTGCAACTCAACCTGAAATTCTAAAAGATCATGATCCGCACACGCTGGAGATAGCTAGTGACAGTCGATGGCCAGGAAGGCCGCGCCCTCGACGTACCAACCATGTCTCGACGCATGCTTCTCAAAGCATCCGGGGCGGGTGCGCTGCTTTTGGCTACAGCTCCGCCCGTTTCAGCATGCGATTCTGCGAGCGGCAGCGGACCCGTCCTCCTCAATGGTCGACGACTAGATGCGTCACTGACCCTCAAGGCAGCAGAGATCGCAAACCTCTGCGCGGGCGAGAACCTTGCCTTTCTTCAATCCAAATACGATACGAAGTCCGAGCTGATCACCGATTTTGGACCGTTCGATGAATGGCACATTCGCAAACCGTGCACGATAGCGTTCGGTATAGCGGCTCTGATCAAACTGGACGTGTATGACGAATCCACCGCCGGGGTCCCGCGGTCCAACGCGGTAACTCAGGTCACGCGTCTCATCAAGTCCTTGACGGCCAAACACGTATCGCAGCACCCAGACGGATGGGGTGGACGGCCCGGACCGTGGTCGTATGACGCGTCGCACAACGATTGGCAAGGTGCACTGTGGTGCCATTTTGTGTCTCACGGCGCTTGGCTTGTTTGGAAAGAGTTCTCGGCGGCTGAGCGGGCGTCCATTGTGAAAATGGTTGTGTACGAAGCCGATCGATTCCTCACTTTCACTGTTCCGTACTGGCGCGATCGCACGGGGAACACACACTACGAAGGGGACACAAAGGCGGAGGAGTCCGCGTGGAATGCGTCCATGCTCGCTACGGCCCTGATAATGCTTCCTGACCATCAGCACGCAGCAGGTTGGATGGCCAAGTTCGTGGAGCTTTCAACGTCTGTCGGCTCCGTTCCGGCTGATACAGCTAGTGCAGACAGAATCCACGGAGAAATAGTAGGCGAAATCGTCAGTGGTTCAAATCTGACGGGTGACGGCATCGTTGTCAATCATGGGTACCCGAATCCACGCTATTCCGCAGCACTAGCCCAGAACTGGTTGAACGGAGTCCTATTCGCACACGAAGATTATCCAATTCCGGCCTGCACACTTCGCCAAGGCGATCTTATATATCGCGCGATGGCAGATTTCAAATTCGCCGCACCCCCGTGGCAATCACCCGGAGGCAGCTATTACGTGACTGACTCGCCGAGAATTTACTATCCTGCGAATCCTGAAAACTACGGACAGCAGATGGCGCCGTTCGCGGCTATGGATTCGCTCGCCCATATCCTACGTCTCGACACAACGTCCTCGGTGCCTGCAGCCACATGGGCGGGCCTGCATGTGGAAGAGTTCCATCGCCAGACGTCATCTTCAATTACGTTTCGATCGGAATGGGCGCTTTACCATGCAGTCTGGTTACTGCTAGCTGCATTTTCGCGACCCGAAGTCATGAAAGTAACGACAGCCTCCATCACATCTTTATCGGAAGCACTCAGATCAAGAAGTTGCAACGGAACCGCAGGGCAGGGTTAACCCCTACCCTGAACAATCGGACAACGCTTTGGTAGCCGAGATTTATATCTGAAAGCCATCCCGCCAATTGAATCGTGTGCTGAGGCTGTTCACGGCCGCGACTCTTTTAAACATGATGTACCATAATGGTTTAGACAACAGCGAGGGTCGGATCTTCTTGCCCCTGCAAAAATTCTGTCGGGAATGACAGCCCTTCCAAGAAGTGGAGAGCGGGCAGTGACGAAATCGGGTTCGCATCGGTCCATGCTCAGCAAAATCAAGCTGCGACTTCGACAAAGGCTGGCTGGGCCCATTCCGTTCAAAAACTCCGCCGAGTACTGGGAGAACCGCTACCGCGAGGGTGGCAACTCGGGCGCTGGATCTTACAACCGCTTAGCCGAGTTCAAGGCAGAAGTAGTCAACGATTTTGTAAAGAGAAATAATGTGCGTAGCGTCGTCGAGCTCGGAGTCGGCGACGGTGCCCAGCTTCGCCTCGCAGACTACCCGCTGTATACGGGTTTTGACGTTTCGAAATCGGTGGTTGCCAAAACGCGCGCACTCTTCGCTCAAGATTCGTCTGTCCGAATCTTGCATATCTCTGAACTAACCGATCGGACGAAGGCCGATTTGTCTTTGTCTCTTGATGTCATCTACCATCTGGTAGAAGATAATGTGTTCGATCTCTACATGGAGCAATTGTTCGATATATCCACCAAGTTCGTTATCATTTACGCGAGTAACAGCGATTCAGAATGGCCAGATCCGCATGTGAGGCATCGCAAGTTCACGCGCTGGGTTGAACAACGACGTCCTGACTATAAACTAATTGATACAATCAAAAACCGTTATCCGCATTCCGACATTGATCCCGACAATACTAGTTTTTCAGATTTTTATATTTTCGCGAAGTCGATTTAGCAACACGCTGCGGCGTATTTCACCATCGCCGTCCAGAGCAGATTCTCACGCAACAGATGAAACCAATCCGGAATAATGGGTTGATCAAATTCTTCTCAGGCTGAACGTTCGGAGCCTCGCCGCGATCCAGAATTTGGCAAACCAGAGCGGTCTGCGCGAGAGTACCCGTCGGTGTTTTTTGGTGATTAGCTTCAGAGCTGCATACAACTTTCGCTCCGATCCGGCTGTGATGCTGTCGCTCTGTATATATTGTGTCACAAGCACTTCGGGCACGTGAATAAAAGTGGCTTTGTCGATGAGGCTCAACCATAGATCCCAATCCTGGAGACGCTGAAGTCTCACATCGAAACTATTTGATCTGAGCAAGGTGCTGTCGACAAGGCAGGATTGCGTCGAAATGCAGTTCGCCCTTAGTAGCTGTGCTCGCACATTGTCAATTTTCTCGGGAAAGTCAATTCTTGACTTACCTGATGCGTCTATCGTCGTCATCGAACAGAACGCTATTACCCCAGGCTTCGTGTGACACTCTAAAAGGGTCGCAATGAATCGTGGATTCCATTCGTCATCGCTATCCTGAAACGCCAACAGCGAGCCTGATGCGTAAGCGATCCCACGATTGCGGGCTGACGGTGCACCACCCCGTGCTTGCCTCAGAAGAACTATCCGTGGATCCTGTCGCGAGAGGCGAATTACCATTTCTGAGCTACCGTCGTCCGATCCGTCATCTACCACAATAACTTCGTGCACAGGGACCGTCTGGTTGAGAACACTGGCAATCGCCCTCCCAAGTACATGCACTCTGTTGTATGTCGGTATCACGACACTTACTCTGGGATTACTCATCCAGTCGCCTTCTGCACAGTGCTCGATTTCAAGGAATTAACGTGGCGGCTTGATTCTGCGATCTGCGCTTCGTAGGCTGCTGCCAGTGGCATGGCTAGAAGTGGAATGAAAATAAAAGCTTGCGGACCGATCGTAAAGGCCCGGAGCGGATCTTCGATAACTGACAGCCCGGTTACGGTAAGCAAGAATATCAACGGCAGACGATCAACTTCGAATAACTTCGAAGCAGCACGAAGATAGAAGATCCAGAGGATCGCCACTGCTACGAGTGCAGCCATCCCTCCAATCGTTACAATGGTTACAAACACGTTGTGTCCAGTTCCGGCGATGGCTCCGACTGCGTATGTAACGGGACTCGCTTCACGAAAGATCATCGCACCGCCGCCGAACAGCATCGTCGTGACGTCGTCGAACGCAAAACGTAGTGCGCATTGCCAAATCCAAGCACGGTTCGTGAAGGCAGTCGGATCAGTGAATACGAAGGGCACTACGACCACCAGGAACCCAGCGAGTACCGTGGCCAATCTACCGATGGTCAGCGCTTGACGCATCCGCGAACCGGACATGACTAGTACGGCAATAACAACGACACTAATAAGGATGGATGTCCGGGCAGATGTCCAAACTAGTGCTGCTAGAACAAACGCGACGCTAGTCCACCGCCAATACCGGCTCTTGATTGTCACCATGAGGATCGGAATGCCAAGTGCCAGTGCAAGTCCAAGTTGATTCGAAGTCGGAAACAGGCCGTTAAGAAGGAGCCCACCAAACAGCGCCTTCTCATTGGCGACCATGCGGGTCGGATCAGATAGAAATAAGCCCGACTGTGAGGCCCCGAGTACCAAACTTGATAGCGCAGTAACGATAATCAGCACCCGCAATGTGCGGTATACAACGCGGGAACTGTTCCAATTCAACGCAAATGCGATCGCCACCACGGGGTACAGCAAAAGCTCATTATTACGCCCTCCCTGGACCACATAGGCACCCGATAACGCAGCCCACGGAGCAAGCAGGACAAGTATCGGCCCGAGGTAGTTGCGCCGGGCCGAGGCGAGGCCGCTCAAGATTAGCGCGACCGACAGTGCTCCGATGCAGCCCACGATGACTTTGTAGACCGTGGCAGCGGGCGCCGACCGTACCGCGCTCTGCCCAAAGACCACATTTTGTCGTCCGATGTATAGAAGGTCGAGAAGTTGAGGGACCCAAGCCCAGGCCCACAGTGCCACCACCAGCGCACAAACCGACGCTTGAATTATTGGAGCTGGTTGCAAAGCGGCGGGGACTGCACCGGGCTGTCCACCCGCGGATCGGTTGCTCTGCCGCTGCACTGAGACGGAGCTTTGTAGCGCGCTCATTTTGACGCCTCCTCGTCGGCAGTTACAGGGCCGTATGCGATCTGATCTATCTGTCGTAGTCCGTAAAGAGCAGCGATCGCCGCATCATTGGCTCCCGCAAGGTTGATCGCCATCAGCGCGTTTTCCTGGGTTCCGGGGGTGATCCAGAACCCTCTGGGCACATTGGCTATCTGACGCACGGAGATCCGATTTGTCAGCGCGACCCAGTGCAGCCACACATCGTCGGCACTTGGACAGAACGAGCGAAACTTCAGCCCCGCATCGCGGAGCGCAACGACCATGGCCGGTGGATACAGCACTCCGGACACCCCGGTCGCGAATACTGAAGGATGCGCGCAGGTTGTTCGTACCGAAGTCCACTTCGAGTATGCCCGAATAGAGTTTCGTTCGGTCTCGATACGATGCGCTCGGTGGCACACGATCTCCCCGGGGCTCACTCGAGAGGCCTCCACCAGCCGGGCTAACCACCACCTCGGGTACACGATGTCGTCGTCTGCAGTTGCAAACGACTTCGCCTCGGCACCTCGACTGGATATGTACGGAAAGTACTTCGTGTGAGGGCCTAGATTCTGAGTCAGTTCTACTTCGAGACCGCGCTGCTGCTGGCGACGAACGTTGGGCGGCAAGTCCGAAAACCATGATGGGTCATCGATCCACAGAATGATTCGGGATGGCTTGCATGTGCCACGTCCTATCGACTCGATAGTCCGGTTGACTCGGCCGATCCGGCGCCCATAACTAGTGAGTGTCACTACGGGAGCGTCCATTTCGCCGATAAGTGGCGATGTGGCCCATCTACTCCGCATCGACATGACAGCTGAGGCGATCGGTGAGGTGAGGGTGAAGAGTCGGCGCCGAATCTTGTATGGCACATCTTCGGCACCACCCCGTAAATCGGTGAAGATGTTGTAGCGATAGAGGCCTTGGCTGATCTTGCCCAATATAGGAAACAACCTTGAGGCGGTTCGGAACAAGGACAGCACATCGGTCGTGCGGATCGCGTAGAACTGCAGGAACGGCGTCTTCGTGAGTCGGCACCAGATAGCTATACAGACGTTTGACGATACGAGATTTCCAATCAGCGTGGCGTATGCCGCGCCGACGGCCCCCCACCTAGGTGCGAGAAGCACAAGGGCGGCAATGGCGGTCACCGCCGCGATTGCTAGCGACAAGCTACGCATGCCTGGTCGGCCGATTGCGGCAAGGCCGGCGCCTGCGAGGGAACCGGGCGTACCTACTGTCACCGCCAGAAGCAACAGCGCGGTTACGACGACAGCTCCCTCAAACTGGTCACCGAAGACAGTCGGAATCGCGTACGGCGCCGCTAGCGTGAATGCGCCAGCGATCAGTCCAGTCGCCAGAAAGGACAGCCGCGCCGACGCGACCACTCGCGCGTAGTCGAGTTCTGCGGACTGATCGGTAAAAGTTACATCCCGAATTGCAGAGTTCACGATCAGCGGCACCTCGCTGATTGCGACAGCGACCGCATACACACCGAGTGCAGTGGGGCCGGCTAAAGGAATCAGCAACACCTGATCGATGCGCATCAACACAATGCCGGCGAGCGACCCAACCCAGACTCGCAGCGCGTAGCTGCCTGCGGATCGGATTGGAACCGGTTCACGTACAAGTCGCTTGGCATGTACAGATCTTGGAAAGAGGTAGGCGAGGCCGCCCGCAAGTGGACCAAAGACGATAAGTGCAACAGCTTCAGTTGCGCCGAGGCTGCCTATAGCGAATAAGGCGATCGATCCGAACAAGCGAACCGCGCTACCGATTACGCGTTCCGCTGCGACGTGTAGCCATAATCCGCTGCCTGCCGCGAAGCCGCGCACCAGGCCGAGCAAGAGTGCGGGAACTATTGATAGGGCAGCGAACTGAATCAATCTCGCTGCGGACTCGCTACCCCCACCGAGCCATAACGAAAGCTCTCTCACTAGAAGCCACGCGAGAAAGCCCGACACGACCGACACCGCCACGAACGTCCACACTTGTCGTGGCGTGCGAAAAGCTCTCCGAGCAACGAAATGCGTAACTGTCTCCGGAAGTCCGATGGCCATTACTGCGACTGCAAGAATGGCCACGGACTGCGCGGCCGCGACGTCGCCGCGTGCATCTACACCTAAACTTCGAGCCAGAATCGGGGCTGTCACAAGTGCGGCAGCAGGCGGGAAGGCGCTGCCGACGATGGTTATAAATACCGATCGCGAGAAGGTTCTCGTACGGCCACGCGCAGGAGTTGCGGAGTTTCTGAGTGGAGACACTTCGGCTCAGATTCTCATCAACTGATAGATCCTGCGGTCCACTGTTTCCTTCAATATTCTGTGGCGAAGGCACACGAAGACCCGGCGCAACTTACTACTTCCGCCCAATGCTGCGAAGGCCGATAGTTGGCGGCGGGACTGTTCCGGAAATCGGGAGCCGTGGGCTGCCAATAGCAGTACGGCTTGCGCTATCGACGCTTTGGCGTCACTCCGGTCACCATGGACCAACTTCGCCCAGGCGAAAGCAATCCCCGTACGGTGAACACTGCCTGCTGCGTTTCGTGCGTGCTGCCGATAGAGCACCAACTGGTCTGGCACGAACGCGAGAGCACCAAGCCCCGCGGCGAGAAGTGACAACCACCAGTCATGCATTCGCGCGTCCTCGAGATCTCCACGGAAGCGTCGAAACTCACGAACCAGAGCCTGATTCACGAGCATCGAGCAGCCCGGTATCGCGTTCTCTACAAGAAGGGATCCGAACGAGATCCTATCTGGACGAGCGTTCGTCTGACGAAAGAACGACGGGGCCTGCAGCCGAAGATCCTCATCCACGACACGCAGGTCAGAAAACACAGCGCACGGCGCGCCGGGATCTAGCTGCCGTTCGAGCTTCGCACAGGCTGCGACCAACTCCTCGAGTTTGGTCTCCATCCACACGTCGTCTTGATCGCAGAATGCGACATAAGGAACTGACGGTGCCTCACGTAGAAGTCTGAAGAAATTGCCCTTGGCGGAGCGCGGGCCCGAACCTTTCAAGATCGCAACACGGTCCGCATGTCGCACCCTAAAGTCCTCTAGCAACTGAGGCGTCGCATCTGTCGACCCGTCGTCGCTTATCAGCATGCTCCAGCTGGTGTACGTCTGTCTTTCGACAGACGTCAGTTGCTCTGGCAGATACCGATCACCGTTAAACGTAGCCAGCAGGATCAGTACCTGCGGGCGCTGATCGTCCTCGTTCTGGGCATCGCTCAAGTGTTCACCGCCAATGCCAATCGAGAGATGGCACGCACCAAAGGTTCACAATCGACGAACAAGCTGAACGGCACAGCGTGACTATCCACTGGCCCAACGCCGAACCGAGTGCGGTATTGGTCGCCGGCAGGCCTCGACTCGACGTACCTGCTCGCAGCCGCATGCGTCTCCACCGTGAGAAATCAAACCGAGTCCACCCGACGACCGGTTGCAATTACGGGAGACGAATCTACCGGTGTGCGGATACCGTCCACAATCCCGCGCACAAAAGCTCGAAGCTTCGACATTCTGTCGCCTTCGAAGAGGAGGGTCAACGCAATCACCTGGGGAATTTGCGCTATGCCTTCATTTGATAGACCGATTACCCGCCAATACTTTTTCGAATAAAGTACTCGATTCCTGGCCTTGTAATAGCAGCGCATAGACGTATGGTTGAACGAATAGAATCGCTCCAAATACCATCGCCCGTCCAGCGACTTTCGTGGGGTAACGAGCCACGTTCGCCGAGCCTCGCCGTGTTCATGAACAAGATAGGTTCCGTTTACCCTGACGATAGGGTATCCGGCTTGCAGTAAGCGCATATTGAAGTCGTAATCGACGAGATCGATGAAGAACTTCTCGTCAAATGAGCCCACCTCATCAAAGACACGGGTATTCACCAACGCTCCAGAAGTTATTGCACCTTTGCTTGCAGCTCTCCGAAATAGCTGAAACGGCGGCAGATCCAACTTAAGGTATTCATCGAGCTTCATCTTGTTGCGATCGATGATGTATGGGGTTACAAGAGGTCTGGACTGATCTGCATTCGCCCGCAACTTCTCTACCATATCCGCTGCGCAAACGCTGTCCTGATCCAGCGTGAGCACCCATGAGCATCCGTGAGCAGAGGCCGTATCCACGATTCCATTCAATGCGGCTGCTATACCGATGTTCCGCGGCGACCGGATCACATCCGCATTGCCAAATTCCCGAGCGACATCGCACACATCATCGACGTTTGCAGACGCATTGTCGAAGATAATGATCTTTTCAACTTGAACGCTGACGGCCTGTACATTCTCACGCAACCGTTCGATATCGGGGTTGAATGTCACGATACCTGCGAGGACGGTCTCATCCTTTGGCGGTTCCACCTCTATTGAAATCCTTTCGTCTCCCGAGCCGGAAAAGCTTCGCGCTCAATCTGGCCACAACGGAGTCCAGTCGCACACACAGACGGACCAACATGACACATAGACGAAAAGCGGACTGCGTTTCTAAGATGCCTCTCGCCTCGGTTAAGGCCAGACAGGCAGCCTTCTCTCAAGATCAGCGGCACGTTATCGGAGCCTGCGAAGCAATGTCGATGGCAAATGCCGATGAAAGTCCGTCGGGTGACAGCTGTTGTGCGTAGCTCTATTGAGACTCCAAACGCCGCTGAATCGCATTATCTTTCACGGTAGAGGACCACCGCTCGGAACGTTCGAATGATGATCTTTATATCCAACCAGAGGGACCAATTTTCGATGTAGAAGTTGTCATATCGGCAACGGTCGGCGATCGACGTGTCACCCTTCAGACCGCTGACCTGCGCGAAGCCGGTGAGTCCGACCTGAACTCGATGGCGGTGCGCGTAGCGATCGAACTGCGTGGAGAACTGCTCGACGAAGTGCGGCCGCTCAGGACGGGGACCCACAACAGTCATGTCGCCCCGCATTATGTTCCATAGCTGCGGCAGTTCGTCAATCGAGGTGCGTCGCAGAAATTTACCTACCCTGCCGACTCTGGTATCGGACGCGACATTCCATTGTGTCTGTGCCTCGACCTCATTGGCGGGCCGCATCGATCTGAACTTCAAAAGCTGAAACTGTCGCCCGTCGCGACCCACTCTGGTCTGCCGAAACAGTACCCCGGGCCCACCCTCCAGCCGAACAGCAGCGGCGGCCAAGATAAGGACGGGCGAGAGCAGAAGGAGCGCCGCCCCGGAAGAGAGGATATCGAACGCGCGCTTCACGATACGCGCTGGTCCTCGCAGATTCGGATTGCGAATCCGCATGATCGGGATAGAGCCGATATGGTCGGCGGTTCCTGTCAACGTATGAAAATGGTGGAGGCGAGGTACAACAAGCAACTCCGCTGTTAGTCCCACCTTCGACCGCACCGCTTCGATCAAAGCACGCTCATCGAAGTCACCGTCGGCGACAAGAATGGTGTCAGCTCCGCTGGTGATCATCGCGATGTCCAAATCGTCGAGGCGACCCATACGTGGGATCACCCCGGCCGCCGGCGAGTCGGCACAATCATCGACGTATCCAACAGGCGCGAGGCCGTAGTCACGGTGCTCGGACAGTGTGCGCGCCAGTTCAGCCGCAGTCGGACCGCCGCCAATGAGAACCGTTGGGTGTCGCACAATTCCAGAACGCCTCGCGAATGCGACCAGGCGAGTAGTAACGACACGTCCTACAACGACGAGAGCTACAGCTTGACAAGCGGTTTCGAGAAAGATCAGCACCTGCGGCTTGGCGTGGAGATGCAATACCACGGTCGCAACAGCCGCCACTGTTGCAAGCAGTCGAGTGACGATCGTCGGGAGTTCATCCAGGACGCTGAGATGAAGAGGTGCAACATATCTTGCTCCGCCTGAAAGCAGAAGAGTGCCCAGTACTGCCATCGTAAGAACCGTCAGCGGCTGGGGCGGACGCCACATCAGTGGAGCGATCAGCATCAGGAAATCGACGACCGGTACCACCATCCACGCACGAACACGCTGGAAGTAGCGCCGCTGCGGCCGTTCAGTCTCACTCAAGAGACTGTTGTTCGAAGCGCAAACGCTGCTCGCTACGGGGAGAGGTCCTGCCACGAGTTGGTTTGCGACAGCCTCAGCGCGACTAATAGTGATATCCGATGCCAAGACGGTCGTCTTCGGCGAGCCTTGCGGCGCCTTCTTGTCACGATGCCGAGCGGCCCTCGAGGGATCTACTACGGTCATGCCCCCACACCTGTCAGACTTGCCGCGTATTTTACGACGTCGTCAGTGGGCAAATAGCGTTCAATCTGCCCGATTGAGCGCCATCTCGTGTCGCGCCTGGACCGAGTGGCCCGAATACCTTCGTCGCACATCACGCCGACGACCCCCTGTCGCTGCCTGTCACGTATTTGCCGATCCCCCGCAAGCGGCTTGAGACTACCGCAGTTTGCACCTCACTGTGCATCGACGCCATCGACACCGGCCAAATATCCATTGAGCAGGATGTTAGTGCTGATTGGAGGTCTTGCACAGCCACTTTCCGGATTTTTCCAGGAGTTAACGCAAGGAAAGTCGCCGATGGCGCCCTTTGTGAGCTGAACCGCAGATCAGAGGCAGTTTTCGGCATTGCTCATCCTTCTACAAGTTCCCGGAGGTTGCACAAGCCTCAATATGGCACTTGCGTACGACAAGCCACCTCTTCAATATTTGCTAGAGCAACGAGTCGATCCGGTCGGCGCCCGGCCGAGCTTCAGGACGATTGTCAGTTGCGTAAATTGGGTTACCCGCGAAAACAAGGAGCAGGAGCCCGCAAGTCTGGTACTCAGCAAATTTTTCGTTCACGCACACCCGGCGTGAAAGCCGGGTTGACACGCTGCCTCATGACACTGCATTCACAAGGCAGGACAGGCGCGCGAAAGTTCCGCAGCAAGTACGTTGAGGAGCTATTCACCCCGACAAGCGCGACACCACGCGGAACGAGCCGATGATTTGCCACTTTTGCGCGATCGTGCGCGTTCCAGACAGCGGTGGCGCGTAGGCGTGTCCACCCCCGATACTGAGGTGCGATCTCGTCCGAGATCGGAAGTCCGCGAGCGCACTTCGCCGCCACCGCCCTCAAGGAGCACTACCCTGCACATCCTCTTCGTGTGTACTGGCAATATCTGCCGGTCACCTACCGCGGAGCGCCTAATTAGCGCCCAAGCAATGAAGACCGGCGTGACCGGTCTCCGTGCGTCTAGCGCGGGTACCCGTGCGGTCATCGGACACCCCATTCAAAGGGATGCCGAGCGCGTGCTCATGACACTCGGTGGCGACCCCGCGCACTTTGCTGCTACACAGCTCACCGGTAAAATTGCAACTAGAGCGGACCTTATTCTGACCATGACCAGAACCCATAGGAATGCCGTACTCGAGGTAGCTCCACAGCGTCTCCAACGGACCTTCACCCTGCTCGAAGCAGCACGGTTGGTTACCGAGCAAAATGCACGCACCATTGCAGACCTCGCTAATCTTCGGCCGCATCTCGATGCTAACGACAATGTTGATATCGCCGACCCCATCGGCCACAGTCCAGAAGTGTTCGCCGCCATCGGAAACCAGATCGCCGCGGCGCTGCCACCGATACTAGAACTTTGCCGCCTTTAATGGCTTTGCGAGCCAGAGACCGCCGACGCGGACCGGCATGGTCTCGACCGGGATCGCTGACCACTGCTTTCGCCGTGCTGGCGCTCGCCTACGCCGTTACCGCGGTGCTCATCAGACCACTGCCTCTGTCGAACCTGCCGGCACTCCTTGCGGTGGTCAGCCTCCCCTATGTACCACTGGGAGTTCTGGCCGCAGTGCTGCTGTTGCTGCTGCGCCGCCGCGCACTTCTTGCTCTGGCGGCATCTGCCATCCTGGCCGTCACCCTCGCCGTGCAGCTTCCGTGGTACTTCGGCGGACACACAGCCGACACCGACCAGGATTTGTCCATTCGCGTACTGTCGTCGAACCTGCGCTACGGACAGGCCGATCCGGCCTTCTTCGTCGAATTGGCCAATACCAGTGCAGATGTCATCACGGTCGCGGAATTGACAGCCGAAGCCGTCGAGCGATTCAACCAGGCCGGTCTTGGCCGGACTTTTCCGTACTCGTCGCTGATTCCGCGGCCAGGGGCGGGCGGGATCGGACTGTGGAGCCGGTACCCGATCACGGGGCTGCCCGACACACAGCGCGAAGGCAACTTGGTGGCCGCACGCCTGCGTGTACCGGGCGTGAGTGTCGAGCCCACTCTCGTCAGCGTCCACCTGATGTCTCCCATCGCGGGCGACGAGAACACCTTCGCCGACTGGAATCGCAAGATCACCGCCGCCAGGTCCGAGTTCGCCGCTTACGCCGAGGCCGCGGGTCCGGCCGCGGTCATCATCGCCGGCGACTTCAACAGCACCGTGGACATGCGTCAGTTCCGCGATCTGCTCGACGTCGGATACCAGGAGGCGGTCCGCCAGACCGGCGCCGGCTTCGGCCCGACGTACTCTCCGCACGCGCGCATCCCGCCCCTGATCACGATCGACCATGTGCTGACCCGCAACTCCACGGCGATGTCCATCCACACCGTCGACATGCCCGGTTCCGACCACCGGGCGCTCTTGGCCACCGTCGCGTTGCCGGTGAACCCAGACAACCCCTGACACCGCGGGCGCCCTCCCGGCCGCTATCTGGGCGCCATACCGTTCTGGAGTCCCTGCACGTACTCCGCCAGTCTCTTCCGGACATCCTGGGCCACGTAGCCCTGGCTCTCGATCGCGGTGAGATCGAGCACGCTGTTACGCGGTCGCGGCGCCACCGGCGCATTCGACGATGCGAAATAAATGTCGGTGCTGACCGCACCAACCCGTGCAGGATCGTGCCCAGCCATCTCGAAAACCTGCCGAGCAATGTCTGCCCATGTCATTGCCGGCCCGGCGCCGGTCACGTTGTAGGTCCCGAAGGGCGCCTTGTTGTCCACGAGATGACGAATCGCGCGGGCGATCTCATCGGTGAACGTCAGGCGTCCATGCTGGTCATCTACCACCGATGGGTCGATGCCGCGTTCTGCCAGCGACATCATGGTGCGGACGAAGTTGTTCCCGTCGCCGATCACCCACGACGTCCGCACCACGTAGTGCTGCGGGACGGTCGCCACCAGCTGATCGCCCGCTGCTTTGGTCTGTCCGTACACGCCGAGCGGACAGATCGGGTCATCTTCGCGGTAGGCCCGCTCACATTCCCCATCGAACACGTAATCACTCGATATGTGCACCAGCGTGATCCGATGCTCGGCCGCTACTGCTGCAAGCTGACGTACACCGGTGACGTTGGCGGCCCACGCCGCCGCTCGCCCCTCCGTTGTCTCCGCCGCATCCACCGCCGTGAAGGCGGCGGCGTTGATGATCGTGTCGAACTCGCTCCACGTGCGTGCTGTCTCGATATCGGTTACGCCGAGGTCGATCTCGGAGCGCTCGGCGAACTCGACGTGACGGGCACCCGCGTAAGCCCCGCGGAGCGCTCGACCCACCTGACCAGCTGCTCCCAGCACGAGTGTCTTTCGCGGAGTCACCGGACGGACGTCGCTGAGGGCCGGATGGTTGCGGTCCTTCTCGGACAATTCGGCGTTCGCCAATGGGATCGGCCACGCGATCGCCAACGTGGGATCAGCGAGATGGACAGCCGCGTATCGGGCATCTGGACGCCAGTGAGCGTTGACCAGGTAGATGTACGCGGTTCCGTCTTCGAGCGTTTGAAAGGCGTTGCCCACCCCGCGCGGGACGTACACCGCTCGCGAGGGGTCGATCTCGGCGGTGTGCACGGCACCGAAGGTAGGTCCCTCACGCAGGTCCACCCAGGCACCGAAGATCCGGCCGGTGGCCACCGATATCAACTTGTCCCAGGGTTCGGCATGAATACCGCGGGTGGTGCCAGCGGCCTCGTTGAAGGACACATTGTTCTGCACCGGGCCGAAATCCGGCAGCCCGGCTGCCACCATTTTCCCGCGCTGCCAGTTCTCCTTGAACCAGCCGCGATTATCGCCGTGTACCGGCAGGTCCCAGACGATCAAACCTGGGATCTGAGTGGTCTTGGCGCACAGTTCTTTTCCGTACTTCGCCACAGCTACAGGCCCTACTGTCCGAGGGTCGCGTAGAACGACTCGGTACCGTCTTTCGCGGCTTCCCACCACAATTTGTTGTCGCGGTACCACTCGATCGTGGCGGCCAGTCCAAGCTCGAAATCGCCGTAGCGTGGCGTCCATCCGAGCTCTTGGCGTAGCTTCGTCGAATCGATGGCGTAGCGCAGGTCGTGGCCCGCCCGATCGGTGACATGGTCGTAAGCATCGGTGGGCTGGCCCATCAGGGACAGGACGAGTTCGACAACGTCCTTGTTCGTCCGCTCACCGTCGGCACCGACCAGGTAGGTCTCGCCGATGCGACCGCGCTCCAGGATCGTCAGGACCGCCGACGAGTGGTCATCGGCGTGGATCCAATCTCGTACGTTCTGACCCGCGCCGTACAGCTTCGGACGTCTTCCGCTGAGGACGTTGGTGATCTGGCGTGGAATGAACTTCTCCACATGCTGATACGGGCCGTAGTTGTTGGAACAGTTCGAAATGGTCGCCGCGACACCGAAGGACCGCACCCAGGCCCGTACCAGCAGATCACTGCCGGCCTTCGTCGAGGAGTACGGCGAGGACGGGTTGTACGCCGTGTGTTCGGTGAACCTGGCCGGGTCATCCAACTCAAGGTCGCCGTACACCTCGTCGGTGGAGATGTGATGGAACCGCGTCCCATGCTTGCGCGCGGCCTCCAGCAGCGTGAACGTGCCCACCAGGTTGGTGTGCAGGAACGGGCCCGGATCATGCAGGGAGTTGTCGTTGTGTGACTCGGCGGCGTAGTGCACGACGGCATCTACTGCGCCCATCAGCTGGTCGACAAGAACCTCATCCGCGATATCCCCGTGGACGAATTCCATTCGTCCGCCCGGCAATTCGGCCAGTGATGCGCGATTCCCCGCATAGGTGAGCTTGTCCAGGACCGTGACGTTGTAGTCGGTGTTGGCGATGACGTATCGGACGAAGTTGGAACCGATGAACCCCGCGCCGCCGGTGACGAGTAGTCGCACGACTATCGACCCCTGCTCAACAACTCCAAGAGGTACTGCCCGTACCCCGACTTGACCAGCTTCTCAGCGCGCACCCTTAGATCATCGTCGGACAAATAGCCTTGTCGCCAGCCGACTTCCTCCGGGGATCCGATCTTGAGGCCGGTACGCCGCTCCATGGTGCGGACGAAGTCGGCAGCATCGGTCATCGCGTCGAAAGTGCCTGTGTCCAGCCACGCTGTCCCACGCGGCAGCACCTCGGCGCACAGCCGGCCTGCCTTCAGATAGGCGAGATTCACGTCCGTTATCTCGTACTCACCGCGGTCGCTCGGCGTCAAACCCCCTGCGATATCAACGACTTCGTTGTCATAGAAATAGAGACCAGTCACCGCATAATTGCTTTTTGGGTGTGCCGGCTTCTCCTCCAGTGACACCGCCAATCCGTTCCCGTCGAATTCGATCACACCGAAAGCCCCGGGGTCGGAAACCCAGTACGCAAAGATCGCTGCGCCGTCGATATCCGAGAAGCGCGACAGTTGGGCACCCAGACCGGGGCCGTAGAGCAGGTTGTCACCCAGCACCAACGCCACCTTCTCGCTGCCGATGAAATCGGCTCCGATGGTGAAGGCCTGGGCTAGCCCATCCGGCGAGGGTTGCTGCGCATAGCTGATGGAAACTCCGAACTGAGAGCCATCGCCCAGCAGGCGATGGAACTGGTCGGCGTCATGGGGGGTAGTGATCACCAGGATGTCTCGGATGCCCGCCAACATCAACGTCGTGAGCGGGTAGTACACCATGGGTTTGTCGTAGACCGGGACCAGCTGCTTGGAGACCCCAACCGTGATCGGGTGCAGGCGGGTGCCGGATCCACCGGCCAGAATGATTCCCCTCACGGGCACATGGTGACACAGTCAGGCGGAATCCACCGGGAAGTGCTTACCTGTTCAACGTCCTACCCTGCGCACCCAACCCAGGAACGCGCCCAGCACCCCCGGGCGCCGGAAACCGGTGCACTCCCCCGGCGGGCACATCGCGCACTCGGCGCCGGGACGATAGTGCTCGTGCGCGGCACGCTCGTGCCCACACCGACAGATTCCGCCAGTCACCGGGCCGATCCTAAGCGCTAGAGCACCGATGCCCGGTCACCGCCGTCATCCGACGCGCAGCAAAATGCCCCCGCACCGAAGTGCGGGGGCATTCAGCTCAACTGGGGAAGCGGGCTCAGGCCTGCTCGTCCGCGGTGAAGTTGCGGGTGACCGCGGGATCCACGGGGATGCCGGGGCCGGTCGTGGTCGAGACGGTGACCTTCTTCAGGTAGCGACCCTTCGACGACGACGGCTTGGCACGCAGCACCTCGTCGAGGGCGGCGCCGTAGTTCTCGGCCAGCTTTTCGGCGTCGAACGACGCCTTGCCGATCACGAAGTGCAGGTTGGCCTGCTTGTCGACGCGGAAGTTGATCTTGCCGCCCTTGATGTCGGTGACGGCCTTGGCCACATCGGCAGTCACGGTGCCCGTCTTCGGGTTCGGCATCAGGCCACGGGGGCCCAGCACGCGGGCGATACGCCCGACCTTGGCCATCTGGTCAGGGGTCGCGATGGCCGCGTCGAAGTCCAGGAAACCGCCCTGGATCTTCTCGATCAGGTCATCGCTGCCGACGATATCGGCGCCGGCAGCGGTAGCCTGCTCGGCCTTCTCACCCACGGCGAACACCGCGACGCGCGCGGTCTTACCGGTCCCGTGCGGCAGGTTGACGGTGCCGCGCACCATCTGGTCTGCCTTGCGCGGATCGACGCCCAGCCGGATGGCCACCTCGACGGTCGCGTCCTGCTTCTTCGACGACGTGTCCTTGGCCAGGCGGGCCGCCTGCAACGGGGTGTAGAGATTGTCGCGGTCCACCTTCTCGGCGGCCTCGCGATAGGCCTTACTGCTCTTGCTCATTGATGTCTCCAGTTCAGAGGGTGTGGTTGCCGGGCCGAAGCGGGCCCTCCCACGAAATGCTTGGTACTAGTTACTCGACGGTGATGCCCATGGAGCGGGCGGTGCCTGCGATGATCTTCGCCGCGGCGTCGATGTCGTTGGCGTTGAGGTCTTCCTTCTTGGTCTCGGCGATCTCGCGCACCTGATCCCAGGTCACCTTGGCGACCTTGGTGGTGTGCGGGGTGCCGGAGCCCTTCTGCACGCCTGCAGCCTTGAGCAGCAGCTTGGCAGCGGGCGGGGTCTTCAGGGCGAACGTGAAGGTGCGGTCCTCGTAGACGGTGATCTCCACGGGGATGACGTTCCCGCGCTGCGACTCGGTCGCGGCGTTGTACGCCTTGCAGAACTCCATGATGTTGACGCCGTGCTGACCGAGCGCCGGACCCACCGGCGGAGCAGGGTTGGCCTGCCCGGCCTGGATCTGGAGCTTGATCAGCCCGGAAACCTTCTTCTTCGGGGCCATGCTCTGGTTTTTCCTTCTCTCTTGGGCCCAGCCGATATCCGGGCCCGAAAACTAAATCTTGGCGACCTGGGTGAACGTCAGCTCGACCGGCGTCTCGCGGCCGAAGATCGACACCAGCACCTTGAGCTTCTGCTGCTCGGCGTTGACCTCGCTGATCGAGGCCGGCAGCGTCGCGAACGGGCCGTCCATCACGGTCACCGACTCGCCGACCTCGAAGTCGACCAGAATCTCCGGACGCTCCAGCGTCGCCTCGCTCGATGCGGCGGCAGCGGCCTTGGTGGAGGCCGGCTTCTTGGCCGCGGCAGGCGGCAGCAGGAACTTCACCACGTCATCGAGCGTCAGCGGCGACGGCTTGGACGTCGCACCCACGAAGCCGGTGACGCCGGGGGTGTTACGCACCGCGCTCCACGACTCGTCGGTCAGGTCCATCCGGACCAGGATGTAACCGGGCAGCACCTTGCGATTGACCTGCTTGCGCTGGCCGTTCTTGATCTCGGTGACCTCTTCGGTGGGCACCTCGACCTGGAAGATGTAGTCACCGACGTCGAGGTTTTGCACGCGGGTCTCGAGGTTGGCCTTCACCTTGTTCTCGTAACCGGCGTACGAGTGGATGACGTACCAGTTGCCGGGACGCGTCCGCAGATCCTTCTTCAGGGCGGTCGCCGGATCCTCGTCCTCGGCAGCAGCCTCGGCCGCGGGAGCCTCGGTCTCGGTGATCTCCTCGGCAGCTGCCGCTTCATCGATCACGTCGACGATGGCTTCACCCTCGGGGGTGTCGGCGTCGAAATTTTCGTCGCCGTCGAAGCTAGTCACGCTTGTCAGTCCTCTCTCAAACTTCCGGGTCAGCCGAAGATGATTCCCACGAGCCGCACGAGCCCGAGATCAGCCAATCCGATCAGCGTCACCATGAACGCCAGGAACACCAGGACCACTGTCGTGTAGGTGACCATCTGTTTACGGTTCGGCCAGATGACCTTCCGCAGTTCGGTGATGACCTGCTTCAGGTAGTTCCAGACGAAGACGAACGGGTTGACCCGCGAGCCTTCTTTCTTCGCAGCCTTGGGCGCCTTGGTGCGCTTGGCCGCCTTCTCGTCCGAGTCGGTGCCTGCGTCACTCGCGTCGACGGTCTCCGTGTCGGCAGTGGTGTCGGCATCGTCATCGATAACACCGACGGCCGCGCGACGCGTCCGCTTTCCGGTCGGGCGCAGCGGTCGGGCTGCTGCGGCGGGCTGGCCGGCCGTCTCGCCGCCCTCGGGCGCCTCGTCTGCCGAAGGCCCCAGTGCCGGCTTGTCGTCGCTCACCGCATGCCTTTCGTCTGGTTACGTGTGGTCACCTTCTAAGTGTCCACACTTGTCGAGTATTCAGTTGAGCAGGGGCGACAGGACTTGAACCTGCAACCTGCGGTTTTGGAGACCGCTGCTCTGCCAATTGAGCTACGCCCCTCTGTTCAGGGCCTCACACAGTTGCGCGCTCTCCGATCGGCCGATTGACGAACCGACGGACAGCGCGCTGTAGTGGGAAAACCCCGAGGACCGAGTGTACATCGGTCCAAGTACTACTTACTAATCCCCTCGTCCATGCGCGCTCTACCCGGCCGCGGTCCGCAGCACCTGACCGGACTCACGGTCGTAGCGCACCGACACCGAGTTGTCGCCCTCGTGACCCATCAACGTGGTGTGCGCCTCCATGACCACGACGCCGTTCTCGTCGCGAAGGATATTGCGCGTCACGACGATATCGGCATTGAACCGATTCTCGACGGACATGATCTCCAGCTCGGCGTTCAG
Organism: Mycobacterium sp. VKM Ac-1816D; assembly: GCF_000416385.1. Lineage (NCBI taxonomy): Bacteria > Bacillati > Actinomycetota > Actinomycetes > Mycobacteriales > Mycobacteriaceae > Mycobacterium > Mycobacterium sp. VKM Ac-1816D. Next base: position 145,675 of record NZ_AOHQ01000131.1, on the reverse strand, counting down.
GTGATCGCCCACCCGGATCGGCTGGTGGTACACGAACCGCTGGTCGACCTGGATGATCTGCATGGTCTCCATGCCGACGTCGACGTTGCGGAAGAAGTCCTGCTGCACCAGGTTGGCCAGGATCGAGACGAACGTCGGGCCTGCGACGATGCTGTCGTGACCCAACTCCGCGGCCGCCTCTTCGTGCAGCGATGCCGGATGCTCCGACTTCACGGCCTTGGCGAACATCTTGACCTGCTCGCGACCCACGATGAAGACCTCGGGGTACTTGTAGACGATCCCGCGGATGTCTGCTTTGAGCGCCATGAATCAGGCCAACTTCGCGGTGGCGATGGCGCGGCCGAAGATCTTCTTCCCGCCGGTCGTCGCGGACAGCGCGATGGTCACGGACTTGGCATCGGCGTCCACCGACTTCACCCGGCCGTTGAACACCAGCTCGGCGCCGACACCGTCATTGGGGACGGGGACCACCGCGGTGAACCGGACGTTGTACTCGGTGACCGCGGCCGGGTCGCCCACCCATTCGGTGACGTAGCCGCCCCCGAGGCCCATGGTCAGCATGCCGTGGGCAATGGCGGTGTCCAGACCGACCTGCTTGGCGATCTCGTCGTCCCAGTGGATCGGGTTCAGGTCGCCGGACACGCCGGCGTAGTTGACCAGATCCTGACGGGTCAGCGGAATCACCTTCTCCGGAAGGGTGTCTCCCACGCTGACCGAACTGAATTCACGCAGTGCCATCTGAAAAGCCCTCTTCTCCGTCGCCCGAACGCCCCGCAAGGGTCGTCAAGGCCTCCTGGACAACCTCACCCTTGTCGTTGGTGATGATGTTCTTGGTGACGATGATGTCGGTGCCGTGCGCCTGACGCACCGAATCGACGTACACATCGCAGTGCAGCCGGTCTCCTGCGCGGATCGGCCGGACAAATGTGAACGCCTGGTCCACCTGAACGATCTGGGCGTCGTGGATACCGATGTTGGCGTGCTCGAAGAACGCGATCTGGGCGGTGTACCCGAAGGTGCTGATGAAGGTCAGCGGCGCCGGCAGGGCCGAGTGGCCCAGCTCGGCGGCGACAGCTTCGTCCTGGAAGTACGCGGCGTCGTTCTTGACCGCTACGGCGTACTCGCGCACCTTTTCGCGCCCAACCTCATACGCGTCGGGATAGCGATAGTGCATCCCGACGATATCGGTCGACAGAGCCACGACGAACGGTCAGCGGGACTCTTTGTGCGGCTGGTGGTGACCGCAGTTCGGGCAGAACTTCTTGATCTCCAGCCGATCGGGGTCGTTCCGACGGTTCTTCTTGGTGATGTAGTTACGGTGCTTGCACACCTCGCAGGCCAAAGTGATCTTCGGCCGTACGTCGGTACTCGACGCCACGTCTCTTGCCTCTCGTTGTTCTGCCTGTAGCGGTGGGGAGGCTCGATCTCCCGACCTCACGATTATGAGTCGTGCGCTCTAACCAGCTGAGCTACACCGCCCCGATCGACGCAGGCGGAGCTCCGCCAGGCGCGTCCACCGAGCCCCCTAACGGAATCGAACCGTTGACCTTTTCCTTACCATGGAAACGCTCTGCCGACTGAGCTAAGGGGGCCTTGCACTACCTCTGGCCGTAGGGCCTTAAAGAGGGTACATTCTCGCCGTTCCCGCTACCAAAACGGCTGGTCTGAGGCCGGTTTTCTGCTGTTCACGAGGGTCCGGCCGCGCGCTTCGTACCTGGTTTCAGCCGCGAACGATGCCTGGGCCTTTCGGCTGAAACCAGGTAGGCGATCCGGCCTTGTGCGCTACCTGTGCTCAGTTTCGCGGCGCAGTCGGGCCATCTCGCTGAAACCAAGCACTCAGGCCGCCCGCCATCCGCGCCCGTACAACGCCGCAGCGACACGTCCGACCACATCGGCCAGGCTGTCCTCGGCGATCACTCGGATCACCACCCACCCACGAGCCTCCAGCGCCCGGTTGACCTTCTGATCCCTGACGTAGGTCGCCCGATCGGTCTGGTGATGACGGCCGTCGTACTGGACGGCGACCCGCAGGTGCTCCCAGCCCATGTCGACCCTTGCCACGATCCGCCCCTGGCCGTCGACGACCGGGATTTGAGTCCGATCGGGTGGCATGCCCGCATCGGTCAGCGCGAGGCGCAGCCGTGTCTCCTGCGGCGATTCCGCACCGGCGTCCACCAGTGCCAGAGCCGTCTTGAGCCGACGGATGTCGGTGGCGCGTGGATGGCGCACGAGCAGCGGCGCGACATCGTCGACGGTCACCCCGCCGGCCGTCAGCAGCGCGTCGATCCGGGCGACGGCGTCGTTGCGCGGCAGATGCCTACCGAGATCGAAGATCGTCCGGGCCGCGGTGGTGACACTGACGTCGGCAATCGTCATCACCTCACAGGCCGGCAACGACTCGTTGCGGACGATCAGACCATTCGGCGGATGGGTGTTGCGCCACAACAACTCGATGGGGACGTCATCGTCGACCCATCTCGCGTGATGGAGCGCCGACGCCGCGACGCCCGCGATGACACCCCGGCGCCCCGACCACAGGAAGGCGGCGCGGGCCCGGTCCCGGACCGACGGTTCGGGCGGACCGTAGATGTTCGGCAGGATGCGGCGATACCGCGTGCGCAGCTGGTGGCGCGTCACCCGGCCGGCAGCCAATGCCTCGCTGCCGATGAAGACCCCGCCCATGCCCCGATGCTGGCACCGCGAACAACGCGACAACACCCCCGATGCCGAGGGCTGTGGATAAGCGACCTGGCTTCAGTCTGACGCGGGCTACTGGTCGAGCCGCTGCGCTCAGGTAGGAATTTCGACGCCAACGCATACCTGGGTTCAGTCTGATCGGCCCATCCGGTGATCAGACTGAACCCACGTCGACCCGGACTACTACGACAGCAGCCAGTCGTTCGGGCTGAACAGCTCGCTGTGCACCCGGGTGACCCCGCGCGCCAGCAGCTGATCACGTACCGCGCGGACGAAACCGTCGTTACCGCACAGGTAGACCTCGGCGTCCTCGGGCAGCTGCACACCGTCCAGTGACATCAGGTCCTCGTACCAGAGCTGCAGCGTGGCGTTGGGCAGCGCGTCGACCAACTCGCGCTGGCGTTCCCGCAGCGGGTGGGTCTGGGCACTGCGATCGGCGTGCAACACCTGCACGTGGGCATCGGCGGGCAGCGCCTCCAGGATGCCGATCATCGGGGTGATGCCGATCCCGGCGGAGATGAGCACCAGCGGCACACCGGGTGTGGGCGCGGGCAGGTCGCCGAAGGGCACCGTCACATCCAGCAGATCGCCGACGCGCAGGTTGTCGCGGATCCACTCCGACACCTCACCGGCGGGCTTGACCGCGAAGGTCAGCTGCCCGTCGCCCGGCTTGTTCACCAGGCTGTACTGACGCAGCTGGCGAGCCCCGTCGGGCAGTGTCACGCCGACCGAAACATATTGTCCGGCGCCGAAATCCAGATCGGAGGCGACGCTGACCAGCACCGCGCCCGAGGGGTCGTCGACTCGGGCGGTCACCTGGGCGCGTCGGTAGACGTCGCCGGCGGGCACCCCGGCCTGCTCGTACAGGCCGCGCTCCATGTCGATCAGGGTGTTCGCCATGATCCAGTAGACGCGGTCCCAGGCCTCGGCCACTTCGGCGGTGACGGTCTCGGCGCCCAGTACCTCCACGATCGCGGCGAACAGGTGCTCGTGCACGATCGGGTACTGATCGGCCGTCACGCCCAGCGACGCGTGCTTGTGCCCGATCCGCGAGAGCAGCTCGGCGGGATGCGGCAGGTTCGGATCGACCAGATGGGTCGCAAACGTCGCGATCGACGCGGCCAGCGCCCGCTGCTGTGCGCCCTGGGCCTGATTACCCCGGTTGAACAGGTTGCGCAGCAGCGCCGGGTGTGCGGCGAAGAGCCGCTTGTAGAAGGAGGTGGTGATGGCGTCGATATGGGCGCCCACCAATGGCAGCGTGGCCTTGATCATCTCGGCATGCGCGGGCTGCAGTTCCTCGGGTGCAACGACGACGGTCATGGGGTGTTCCTTCCTGCAATTTCCAACGGGAGTGTCACGACCGGCAACAGGCCGCTGCCGGTCAGGTCTTCGAGGGTGTGGTTGTCCAGTTCGCGGTAGAAGGCCTCTTTGGCCTCGGCCAGCACCCGGCGCAATCGGCAGCCGGCGATCAGCGGACACGGCCGGTCCCCGGCGCAGTCGATCACCTCGGCATCGCCTTCCAGGCGGCGAACCAGCCAGCCCAGTGACACCGTGCGCCCGTCCTCGGTGAGCGAAAGCCCGCCCACGCGACCACGTTTGGCGTTGACCATGCCGAGGTCGACCAGCCGGGCGACGGCTTTGGCGACGTGATGCTCGGAGGCGTCGGCGCCGGTGGCGATCGAGCGGGTGGTGATACGGCGTTCGGCGGCGTCCCCCGCGGCCAGCAGCATCATCGTGCGCAGACCCAGGTCGGTGAACCGGGTGAGTTGCATGGCGCTGACGCTACAAATCCTGCATCAGAAATACCAGATAACGGGGCAGTGGCTTTAAACACGCGCTGACGTGCGGTTTTTAGACCTGCGGTTTCGAACGTTCCCGTGCCTACCCATAAGGTGTTGCGCATGGCTTCCGACGCTGATCGCCTGTACTTCCGCCAGCTGTTGTCGGGTCGCGACTTCGCGGCCGGCGACCCGATAGCCCAACAGATGCGCAACTTCGCCTATCTGATCGGTGACCGTGAGACCGGTGACGCCGTCCTGGTGGATCCGGCGTACTCGGCGGGCGAGCTGGTCGACGCTCTGGAGGCCGACGGCATGCGACTGTCCGGCGTGCTGGTCAGCCACCACCACCCCGACCACGTCGGCGGCACCATGATGGGCTTCACGCTGGCCGGCGTCGCCGAGCTGCTGGAGCGGGTCAGCGTCCCGGTACACGTCAACTCCCTTGAGGCCGAATGGGTTTCCAACGTCACCGGCATCGCGATGAGCGAGCTGACCGGCCACCAGCACGGCGACAAGGTCAGCGTGGGCGGTATCGACATCGAACTGCTGCACACCCCCGGACACACGCCGGGCAGCCAGTGTTTCCTGCTCGACGGCCGACTGGTCGCCGGCGACACCCTGTTCCTGGAGGGCTGCGGGCGCACCGACTTCCCCGGCGGCAACGTCGACGATATGTTCGCAAGCCTGCAGAAGCTGTCGACGCTGTCCGGCGATCCGACCGTGTTCCCCGGCCACTGGTATTCCGCCGAGCCGAGCGCCCCTCTGTCGGACGTGAAGCGCTCCAACTACGTCTACCGCGCCAGCAATCTGGACCAGTGGCGCATGCTGATGGGCGGCTGACCAGGTCCGCTGACCGGCGATAATTTCGCGACCGTTTGCTGGCTGGACTATTGTGCGAGGTCACAGCGCTCCCGGGCGCGCGTTAGGGAGGAACCCCGCATGACGACACCGCCGACCGCGGCCGGCTGGTACCCGGATCCCGACGGTTCCGGAGGTCAACGTTACTGGGACGGCACGGAGTGGACCGCCCAGCGCCCCGAGGGACCCGAGTTCACCGAAGAGACGTCGGCCTGGCCCGCCGAGCTGCCGCCATGGCCCGAAGACGTGATGGCGATGCCGTCCTGGGAGGACGCCGGCAAGGGTGAGCCGCCCGTCATCGCCGCCGATCCGGAACCCGACGCCGAGCCCGAGACCGCTGAGCCCGAGACCGCTGAGACCGAGACCGCTGAGCCCGCCGCCGAGTCCGGGCCGGCGGACACCGATGAGCAGGACCGCCCGGCCGCCGCAGAGCACCCGGCAGAACCCGAAGCAGAGCCGGTCTCCGACGCACCAGCCGAGGTGACGGAGCCCGTCGAGCCGCCGAGCGAGCCGCCAGCCGACCACTGGCCACAGCCGGACCTCACCATTCCGACCGTGACGCCCACGACTCCCGCGTTCGACCAGAACACCGCGGTGGTGCCGACCCTGCCGCCACCGCCCGCGGAGCCGGCCCAGCCGTTGGCCTTCGGGGGCGTCGGCGATATTGCGGCCAAACCCGCGCCCAAGAGCCCGCTCAAGGCCTACCTGCTGGGCGTCGCGGCATTGCTGATCGTGTTGGTCGGCGTGCTCGTCTGGGCCTTCGCGTTCGCCGATCCGGGCTCCGGATCCCCCGCCGCCACCGGTACGAATGGGACCGTGGTGACCGATGGGGCCACTGCGCCCGCAGTTCCCACGACGGATTCCGACGACGCCAGTGCCGCACCCGCCCCGGCCGAAGGGTCGGTCGTCGACGGTGACGTGACGATCACGCAGAACGGGGTCGACACCGTCCCGACGGTCTCTGCGGTCGACAACGAATTCCTCACCAAGACGGCAACCGGAAAGTTCGTCCTGGTCAAGCTGACGTTCCTCAACAACGGCCAGTCCCCCGCGACGTTCCTGTCCGACCAGCAGGTATTGACCGCGGGTGGGCAGCCGTACTCGCCCGATACCGAGGCGACCTTCTACCTCAACGGGATCTCGGCGGTGCTGTATCCGGGCGAGCCGGTACAGGTGACCGTCGCCTACGACATCCCCGCCGACAGCAACCCGGAGTTCATCCAGGTCTCCGGTGACCTAGGCAGCGCCGGCGGACGGATTGCGTTGAACTGACCGAAATAGCTCGGTCGACTGCCGGCCGTGCGTTTTCCGGCCATCTTCCGACGAATTCCGTCGCATATGGTGGTTTAGACACCGAAATTCGTCGACAGAGCTATCGCCATGGGCGAGATTCCGCCTTGGTTGCGTCCCGCGAGCTTGGCAGAATGATTCGCCAGGATTCGAATCAAGTGCATACCGGGGGGTTGCCGTGACGAATATCGTGCTGTGCTTCGACCAAGCGGGGGAAACCAACGCCGCGGCGGTGTTCCGCCGCGTCGATCCCGCCGACCAGATCAGCTGGCACCGGCACACCAGCCGACGCGCCGAGCAGGCCCGCCAGGCGGTGGCGGCGGCATACGACTTCCTCACCGAACACTGGCATCCCGGCGACCCGGTCTACGTCTTCGGGGCCGGCAGCGGCGCGGCATGCGCACAGGCTTTGGCGCGGCTGCTGGGCACCATCGGCGTACTCGACGGCGAGCTGCGCGACTACATGTTGTCGACCTACGCCCTGCCCCGCACCGAACGCTCGGCACAGGAATGGCACCGAGTCACCGAGGTGGCCGCCGGGCTGGCCGACCACGACGATATCGCGGTGCCGGTGCGCTTCCTCGGGTTGTGGGACAGCGCACCCATCCGTGGGGCGGGCGGGCCGATGGCCGTCGTCGAGGGCCGCCACGCCCTTGCCATCGACGGTGGACCGTCATTGCAACGCGTCGACGGCGTGGACGAGGTGTGGTTCCGCGGAACCCACCGGGACATCGTCGACGGCGCCCTGACCCTGGAGTGGATGCTCGACGGGGCCGCACGGGCCGGTCTGCGACTGGACACCGCCCCGTCGGCGCACGCCGAGGCCGAGAGTTCGGCGCTGACGCTGGCGCTGCGCAGGCTCCCCGAGGCCGCCGCGGTGCATGCCAGCGTGCAGATGCACCTGCACAACCACCCGCGGTACTGGCGACGCCTGCCCGCTCGGGTCCAATGGCACGATCTCGACTGGCTCGACCGTGGCGAGCGCCTGCTGGCCGCCGAACGCACCGCACCGACACCGACCATGGCGCTGGCCACCGCCTCCTAGAACGCGTCCTAGCAACGCCACGCACCGCATCGTGTGCGATCATCAGCGAAGTTCTCTATTCGCTTTCGATGACACGAGGTCACGGTGGACTGGTTCGAAGATCGGTGGGTCGACCTTTCCGGCCTCGGCTCGACGGGATGGTTGGCGATCGCGGCGTGGACAGGGTTGGCCCTCGCGCTCGCGGCGCTGATCTTCACCGCCCGCACATTGAAGCGAAACCGCCAGCTCAGAAGCGATGAAATACGCCCGCACGTGTCCGTGTTCATCCAACCTCACCCGACCGACTGGCATGTCATCGAGCTGGTGGTGCGTAACTTCGGGCAGACCGCGGCGCAGGACATCCGACTCGAGTTCGCCACCCCGCTGACCGTCGGGCGTTACGAGGACGGCTATCCCGACCGGTTGCCCGAGATCGCCGAATTGGCACTACCCAGCGAACTCTCCCTGTTGGCGCCCGGGCAGGAGTGGCGAACGGTGTGGGACTCGGCGATCAGCCGCGCAGAATTCGGCGAACAGATCGGCTCCCGGTTCGAAGGCACCGTCCGATACCGGGCCGACACCCGCAACTTCGAATCCGCCGTCGTCCTGGACTGGGCGACACTGCAACCGGTGCAGCGCCTCGAACTGCTCACCACCCACGACCTGGCCAAGCGGGAGAAGCAGAAGCTGGAGCTGCTGCGCAGCGTGCTCACCTACTTCCACTACGCGTCCAAGGAGACCCGGCCCGAGGTGTACCGGGCGGAGATCGAGCGGATGAACCAGGCGGTGCGCGAGACCCAGGACCGCTGGCGCACCCGGCAGAGCGACGAAACCACCCAACTCGACTTCCCGTGGAACAACGGCTCCTCCAACAACCGCGGCTCATCGAACAACGGCGGCCCGACCGCACAGCAGCAGCCCACCGGGCGGCATCACTCCAGCCCCGCCATCGGAATTCGCGAGCACGCTCCGTAACATCCGGACCTATGACCGCCACCTATGCCGTGCACGAAGCCGTCGCCACCATCACCCTGGACGACGGCAAGGTCAATGCGCTCTCACCGGCGATGCAGGCCGCCATCAACACCGCGTTCGATCAGGCGGCCGCCGATGTCGCCGCCGGAACCGTCAAGGCCGTGGTGCTGGCGGGTAACGGGCGGGTGTTCAGCGCCGGTTTCGAACTCAGCGTTTTCGCCTCCGGCGATGCCGACGCCGGGTACGGCATGCTGCGCGGCGGATTCGAACTGGCGTTGCGGGTGCTGACCTTCCCGGCCCCGGTGGTGATGGCCTCGACCGGGCCCGCGATCGCCATGGGATCGTTCCTGATGCTGACCGGCGACCACCGGGTCGGATCGGTGAAGTCGCGCTTCCAGGCCAACGAGGTGGCCATCGGCATGGTCATCCCCCAGGCCGCCCTGGAGATCATGCGGATGCGGCTGACTCCGCCGGCCTATTCGCGGGCGGTATCGGTGGCCGCGGTGTTCGCCGGCGACGCGGCGATCGACGCCGGCTGGGCCGACGAGATCGTCGAGCACGAGGCCGTGCTGGGTCGCGCCCAGGAGATCGGCGCCGAGTACGCCGCCACCCTGAACCTGAAGGCCCACCTGGCCAGCAAGGTCAAGGCCCGCCAGATCGGGATCGACGCGATCCAGGCCGGTATCGACGGGCTGGCCGAGGAGTACAAGAAGTCGGTCAGCTAGCGCTGCGCGGCCAGTGATTCGGCGAGGATGACGGCGGCGTCGTCGTAGGCCGCCGGGTCCGGGCCCGCGAAGTTCAGGCGCAGGTAGCGCCCGGTCGGCTCGGCCGGAAACCATTGGTCCCCACCGGCGATGACCAGACCTCGCGATTCGGTGTCTTTGACGAACCGATCGAGGTCGACCCCGTCGGGCAGTCGCACCCAGAGGTTCAGCCCGCCGGGCGGTACCGCCGAGATCGTCGCGTCGGGGACGTGGGTGGTGACCGCGTCGACGAGCAGATCACGTCGGGCGCGCAGCATCTTGCGCAGCGCGCGGCGGTGCGTCTGCCACCCCGGCTGGGTGACGATATCGAAGGCGGCCGCCTGCAGCAGCCCACTGACATACATCGATTGCGCTTGTAGCTCGCCGAGCAGGCGGGTGTGCAGCGGGCCACGCGCGATGACCGCGGCAACCCGGATGCCCGGCGAGATGCTCTTGGTCAGGGACCGTAGGTAGACCACGTGGCCGCTGTCATCTCGGGCCGCCAACGCGGTCGCGTCGGTGTCGATCCCGAAATCGTGCGCCCAGTCATCCTCGATAAGGAAGGCGCGGTGCCGTCGGACGATTTCCAGAACATCCGATCCGGTCGACGGATTCCACTGTGCACCAGTCGGATTCGCGTAGTTCGGTTGCGCATAGAAAGCACGGGCCCCGGTCTCGGCGAAGGCCCGTTCCAAGGCATCCAGATCGGGGCCCTGCGGCCCGGCGGGGACCGGAACCAATGTCACGCCGACCTGCCGCGCGGCGATGATCGCACCCCAGTAGGTCGGTGACTCGATCAGCAGTGCGCCGCCTGGCCCGGCGATGCTGCGGAACAGCGCGCCGAGTCCGAGCTGGCTGCCGGGAAGCACGATCACGTCGCGCATGGCCGGGGCGGTGAGATGGGCGGGCGTCTGCGACGCGAGCTCGGCGGCGAACCAGGTGCGCAGACTCGCCATGCCTTCGGGTTCGGGTCGCCCCAGGGCCGCGTCGCTGCGCGCTGCCCGCGTGAGCGCCGTGCGGACGAGCCGTTCGGGCAACAGCTCGCGATCGGGGTATCCCGAGTGCAGCGCGATCGCGCCGGCGCGAGCCGAACGCAGTGCCGCCGGTGTCTGGGCGGCGGTGGTACCCGATCGCAGAACGCCGGTCTGCCACGAGTAATCGCGCGGTCCGACGGATCGGGCCGCGCTGACGAAAGCGCCGACGCCCGGTCGGGTCTCGACGAGCCCACGTGCGGCCAGCGATCGCAGTGCCGACTGGACGGTGACCGGGCTAGCCCCGTACCGGGCGGTCAGCTGCCGCGTCGACGGCAGACGCTCACCTGGGGAAGCCGAGGCCACCCACCGTTGGAGTTCCCGCTCGATGCGCGCACTGCTACTGTCGACCATGAAGGATCAGAGTAGCGCTACTGCGCCTCGCCCCTCCCCGCTATCGCACTCGCGTACGGGACTCGCCTGGGGATGTGCCGGTGTCCTGGCGTTCTCGTTGACCGTCCCGCTGACCCGCATCGCGGTCGCGGCGGGCCACCTGTCGGCGCTTTTCGTCGGTAGCGCACGTGCGGTCGTCGCCGCCGCGATCGCGGCGCTGGCATTGCTGGTCACCCGCTCGCACCGGCCCACCGGAGGCCAGTGGATCAGCGTCGGCATCGTCGCGGCGGGCGCCGTGCTGGGTTTTCCCGTCCTGACGTCATTCGCGCTCACACAGACCCACGCGAGCCATGGCGCGGTCGTCATCGCACTGCTGCCCGCGACCACGGCCGTCGTCTCCGTGCTGCGCACCGGGGAACGCCCGGCCGTGACGTTCTGGTGCGCCGCCGTAGCCGGGGCAATCGCCGCCGTCGCCTTCGCGGCCGTGCATGCGGGCGGCGTGGGACGTCTGCAACCGGCCGACGGGCTGCTGTTCGCGGCCGTGCTGGTCTGTGCCATCGCCTATGCCGAGGGCGGCGTGCTGGCCAGGAGCCTCGGCGCGTGGCAGACGATCTCATGGGCGCTGGTGGCCGCCGCCCCGATCATGGCGGCCCTCGCGTCGTACGCGATGGTGTCGCAACCGCCCGCGGGCACGCTGACCGAGTGGGCGAGCTTTGCCTACCTGTGCGTGGTGAGCATGTTCCTCGGCTTCGTCGCCTGGTACCGCGGCCTCGCGATCGGTCCGCTGGCACAGGTCAGCCAGATCCAACTGGCACAGCCGATCCTGAGCATCGGGTGGGCCGCGTTACTGCTGCACGAGCCCATCACCGCGGCCACGGTCATCGGCGGCACCGCGGTCATCGCATGCGCGCTGCTGGCGGTCCGCTCCCGGGTGCGCCGGCCCGCCCTACCTACTAGCAGTCGCCGCGCTTGTTGACCGCGATCGCGGTCCACGTCTTGGCGCTGAGGGTCTTGCCTGCCGCCGGCTGCTGCTTGCAGACATCCCACATGCTCGGAGCCCGGATGGTCCAGCTCTCCACGTAAGCGTTGATGACCTCCAGCTGCGGACCGCCGGCATCCTTGACCGTCGTGTCGTACAGCGTCTGCGCATCGGCCAGGCTCAGCCCCCGCAAGTTGGGCATCGTCCATGCCGTCGCAGCCGAAGCTGTCGGGGCGCCCGCCACCGACAGCGCAAGGACCGCAGCTCCGCTGACTGCAAGTGTCCTGATCAACGCCAACTCCCTCTGTCGTCGTGCCGTGGCACGCGTCGTCGTCCCCGGCAGCCTAGACCGACCGCGCGGGTGTTTTCCCGACCTTCACCTGTCATGTCCTGCTTTGTGCCCAGCCCGTTACGCTTGGCGGCGATGGCCTTGCACCTGCACCGTGCCGAGCGCACCGATGTGCTCGCCGATGGCCTGGCAGCGATGCTCGCCGAGCCGATGGCCGATCCGTTCGCCACCGAACTGGTGCTGGTGCCCGCCAAGGGTGTCGAGCGCTGGCTCGGTCAGCGGCTGGCCAATCGGCTCGGGGTGTGCGCGGGCATCGAGTTCCGCAATCCACGCTCCCTGCTGGCCGAACTGACCGGCATCGACGCAGGCGATCCGTGGGCCCCCGATGCCATGGTGTGGCCGCTGCTGGCGGTGATCGACGACTGCCTGGACGAGCCCTGGTGTAGGACGCTGGCCAACCACCTCGGCCATTTCGCCGACGGCGAGGAACGCGAGCTGCGGCTGGGCCGCCGCTACGCGGTCGCGCGTCGGCTGGCCGGGTTGTTCTCCTCTTACGCACGCCAACGCCCCGGCCTGTTGATCGACTGGGGTGACATGCCCGCCGATCTGGCCTGGCAGCGCCCACTGTGGGAGCGGCTGATCGCGCGCATCGACGCCGACCCGCCGCATATCGCACACTGCGACGCGGTCGAGAAGTTGCGCACCGCGCCGAGCGCGCTGCCGCCGCGATTGTCGCTCTTCGGGCACACCCGCATCCCGGCCACCGAGATCGAATTACTGCAGGCGGTCTCCGCGCAGCACGACCTGCACCTGTGGCTGCCCCATCCCAGCGACCCGTTGTGGCGGGCATTGGCCGGCCGGCGAGGCAGCATCCCGCGCCGCGAGGACACCGACCATCGCACCGTCGGACATCCGCTGCTGGCCACCCTCGGCCGTGACCTCCGTGAGCTGCAACGCGGCCTGCCCGTCCCGGACACCGACGAATACCTGCCCGCGACAAGCTATCCCGACACCATGTTGGGCTGGCTGCAGTCCGATATCGCCGCCGACGCGGTGCGCCCGGCGGGCCGGCGGCACGTGCGCGCGGACCGCTCCGTCCAGGTCCACGCCTGCCACGGCGCGGCCCGCCAGGTCGACGTCCTGCGTGAGGTCCTGCTGGGTCTGCTCGCCGACGACCCCACCCTGGAGCCACGCGACATCCTGGTGATGTGCCCGGACATCGAGACCTACGCCCCGCTGATCACCGCCGGATTCGGCCTCGGTGACGTCGTGCACGACGCGCACCCGGCCCACCGGTTGCGCGTCCGCCTCGCCGACCGCGCGCTGGTGCAGACCAACCCGCTACTGAGCGTGGCCGGTCAACTTCTCACGCTCGCCGGTGGACGCGCCCAGGCCAGCGAGGTGCTGAACCTCGCCGGTGCGGCACCGGTGCGGATGCGCTTCGGTTTCACCGATGACGATCTGGACACCATCACCGCCTGGGTGCGGGAGGCGAACATCCGCTGGGGTTTCGACCAGCACCACCGCCGGCCCTACGGGGTCGAATACCTGCACAACACATGGCGATTCGGGCTGGATCGCATTCTGGCCGGTGTCGCGATGTCGGATGACTCGCACGCCTGGCTGGGCACCACACTGCCGTTGGACGATGTCAGCAGCAACCGGGTCGAGCTCGCCGGGCGATTCGCCGACTTCGTCGAACGGCTCACCGACGCGGTGCGCGCCATGACGGGCAGCCGGCCGTTGGACGCTTGGCTGCAGACCCTCACCGAGGCGATCGAATCCCTGGCCCTCACCGAGGAGGACTGGCCGGCGGCCCAGGTGCACCGCGAGTTCGCCGGTATCGCGGAGAACGCGGCAGGTTCCACGGTTGCATTGCGGCTCAGTGATATTCGAGCGCTCCTCGACCGCAACCTGGCCGGCCGCCCCACCCGCGCAAACTTCCGGACGGGCACGCTCACGGTGTGCACCATGGTGCCGATGCGTTCGGTTCCGCATCGGGTGGTGTGCCTGGTCGGACTCGACGACGGCGTGTTCCCCCGCCGGGGCGTCGTCGACGGTGACGACATCCTGGCCCGCGACCCGCACACCGGCGAACGCGACACCCGCTCCGAAGACCGACAGCTCCTGCTGGACGCGATAGGCGCGGCCACCGAGACCCTGGTGATCACCTACACCGGCGCCAACGAGTACACCGGGCAGCCCCGCCCGCCCGCGGTTCCGATCGCCGAACTGCTCGACGCCGTGCGCGGCACCGCCGAATCGGCCGAGCACCCCGACACCGCGGTGCCCCGCCACCCCTTGCAGCCCTTCGATATCGAGAACGTCCGGCCGGGCCGCCTGATCCCGGACCGGCCGTTCAGCTTCGATCGCACGGTCCTCGACACCGCCGAGGCGATGGCCGGCCGGCGCAGCGCGCAGCCGAGTTTCGTGTCCGGTCCACTGCCCGACACGGCCACCGGCGACGTGTCGCTGGCCGATCTGATCGCCTTCTTCAAGAATCCGGTGAAGGGGTTCTTCCGCGCCCTGGACTACACGCTGCCCTGGGATGTCGACGGCGTCTCCGATGTCATGCCGGTCGAGATCGACGCCCTTGCGGAGTGGACGGTCGGTGACCGCATGCTGGGCGACATCATGCGCGGTATGACACCCCAGGATGCCCAGCAGGCCGAATGGCGCCGGGGCACACTGCCGCCCGGCAAGCTCGGCTGGCGGCGCGCCATCGCACTACGCGATCAGGCCGCCTTGCTGGCCGCCGAGGCGCTGCGCTACCGCGGCGGCGACGGTCAGGCCTTCGACGTCGACATCGACCTGGGGACGGGCCGACGCCTCACCGGCACGGTACCGCTGGTCTTCGGCGACCGCCTGGTCAGCGTCACCTACTCCAAGCTCGGCGGGCAACACCTGCTGGCGGCCTGGATTCCGTTGCTGGCCTTGACCGCTGCGCGCGGCGCACACTGGTCGGCGGTCTGCATCGGACGCCCACCGCGCGGCGTGCAACCCCGGGTCACGGGTTTGGGCGCACCGCAGGACGCCACGGATCTGCTGCGCGATCTGGTGTCGATGTACGACGAGGGCCGGCGTCGCCCGCTCCCGCTGCCCATCAAGACCAGCCATGCCTGGGCCGAGGCCCGCCACGTCGGCGATGATCCGCACCAGCCCGCCTCCTACCGGTGGCGCAACGAGCGCGACGACCCGGCCATCGAACGGGTCTGGGGCCGCGATGCGGCGCTGGAGGATCTCGACGGTTTGCCCGAGTACGCAGCCCGGCTGTGGCCACCGCTGCTGGATGCCGAGGAGGCGGCGCGGTGAAGACTTTCGACCTGACCGGGCCGCTGCCTGCGCCGGGCAGCACCACGGTGCTGGAGGCCAGTGCGGGTACCGGAAAGACGTTCGCGCTCGCCGGTCTGGTCACCAGGATGGTCGCCGAGGATCGGGCCGGGTTGGACCAGATGCTGCTGATCACCTTCGGCCGCGCCGCCAGCCAGGAACTGCGCGAACGGGTACGCGGCCAGATCGTCGAAGCCATCGCGGCGTTCGAGGATCCGGGCCTGGCCACCAATGATCTGCTGCGGCATCTGATCGCCGACGATCGCCACGCCCGGCATCAGCGACTGCGCGATGCCCTCGCCGGTTTCGACGCGGCGACCATCGCGACCACCCACCAGTTCTGCAGCATCGTGCTGAGATCGCTCGGCGTGGCCGGCGACAGCGACAGCGGTCTGACCCTGGTGGAGAACCTCGACGAGCTGGTGTCCGAGATCGTCGACGATCACTACCTGGCCCGGTTCGGCCAGGACGGCGACCACCCCGCGCTGACCTATCGCGACGCCCGGCAACTGGCCAAACAGGTGGTCCGCAACCCCGCCGCGGAACTGCGGCCGTCCGATCCCGATCCCGATTCCGGCACCGCCGTCGCGCTGGCGTTCGCCAGGGACGTGTTGGCCGAGTTGGAGATCCGTAAGCGGCGCAACGGAATTCTGGGTTACGACGATCTGTTGACCCGGTTGGCCGATGCGCTGGACGACCCGGATTCCGCGGCCAGGGTGCAGATGCCGCAGCGCTGGCCGGTGGTGATGGTCGACGAGTTCCAGGACACCGACCCGGTGCAGTGGCAGGTCCTGGAGCGGGCCTTCGCCGGGCAGTCCACCCTGGTGCTCATCGGCGACCCGAAGCAGGCCATCTACGGTTTCCGCGGCGGCGATATCGACACCTACCTGCGTGCCGCGCAGACCGCGGGCGACAAGCAGACCCTGGGCACCAACTGGCGCAGCGATGCCGATCTGGTCGAGCGGTTGCAGGTGGTGCTCAGCGGCGCCCAGCTCGGCGGTCCCGAGATCGTCGTGCACGATGTCGAGGCCCACCACCGGGGCACCCGGCTGGCCGGCGCCCCGCGCGACGACCCGTTCCGGTTGCGGGTGGTCTCACGCACCGGGAGCGGTACCCGCACCATCTCGATGGACCGGTTGCGCACCCATATCGGTGACGATCTGGCCGCCGATATCGGTGCGTTGTTGAACAGCGGGGCCACCTTCGACGGGCGGCGGCTGCAGGCGCGCGATATCGCGGTGATCGTCGAAACCCATCGGGACGCGCGGGCCTGTGATGCGGCGCTGGCCAAGGCCGGGATCCCGGCGGTCTACACCGGGGACTCGAACGTGTTCGCCTCCCGCGCCGCACACGATTGGCTGTGCCTGCTGGAGGCGTTCGACCAACCGCACCGCTCCGGGTTGGTGCGGGCCGCGGCGGCGACGCTGTTCTTCCGCGAGACCGCCGAAACCCTTGCCGCCGGCGGCGATACGTTGACCGATCGGGTGGCCGAGGAGTTGCGCAGCTGGGCCGGGCACGCCCGCGAGCGCGGGGTCGCCGCGGTGTTCGAGGCGGCCCAGCTGGCCGGGATGGGCACGCAGGTGTTGTCCTGGCAGGGTGGCGAGCGGTTGATGACCGACCTGGCGCATGTGACGCAGCTGCTGCAGGAGACTGCACACCGGGAGGGTTACGGCCTTCCCGCGCTACGGGATTGGTTGCGCACCCAGACCGGTGAGGACGGCGGGGCCACCGAACGCAACCGGCGCCTGGACAGTGATGCCGCGGCGGTGCAGATCATGACGGTGTGGGTGTCCAAGGGGTTGCAATACCCGGTGGTTTATCTGCCGTTTGCCTTCAATCGCTATGCACCCGAACCGAACCCGGTGCTCTACCACGACGGGGAGATCCGCTGCCTGCATGTCGGCGAGGCCGGTCCTGACGTCCTGCGCGCGGGCAAGGCCGAGGTCGCAGCCAACGACAGCCGGCTGACCTATGTGGCGATGACGCGCGCCTGCTCCCAGGTGGTGGCCTGGTGGGCGCCGTCATGGGATGAACGCAACGGCGGGCTCTCCCGGTTGCTGCGCGGACGCCGGCCCGGGCAGGCGCAGGTGCCTGCCGTGTGCTCGCCGGACCGGCTCTCCGATGCCGATGCCAGGGCGAGGTTGCAGGAGTGGGCCGATGCCGGTGGACCCGTGTTGGAGGATTCGGTGATCGAAGCCGTCCCGCCGCCCGCTCGGGTCGACGCACCGGGCGACCTCGACATCCGGCGTTTTCACCGACCCATCGACCTGTCGTGGCGACGCACGTCCTACTCGGGTCTGTTGCGTGCTGCCGAGGAGGCGCCGGTATCCAGCGAGCCCGAGATCGCCGAACTCGACGACGAGGTGGCCGATATGGCCCTGGTGGCGCCGGCCACCGGCGCGGACGTCCCGTCCCCGATGGCGCAGCTGCCCGTCGGCGCGGCATTCGGATCGCTGGTGCACGCCGTCCTGGAGACCGCCGACCCGCACGCAGGTGACCTGGCGGCCGAGTTGCTCGGCCATATCGAACGCCACAGCCCGCAGTGGCCGGTGACGGTGCCCGCTGCCGACCTGGCGGCGGCGCTGGTCCCGCTGCACGATACCGATCTGGGTCCGCTGGCCCCCGGTGTCACGCTGCGTCAGATCGGATTGGCGGATCGGCTGCGCGAGTTGGACTTCGAGATTCCGCTGGCCGGGGGTGACGGCACCGTCGGCGGGTTCGCGCGGCTGACCGACCTGGCCGCGCTGCTGGCCACGTATCTGCCCGCGGGTGATCCGATGCGTCGCTACGTCGACCGGCTGTCCTCGGGATCGCTGGGTGCCCAGCCGTTGCACGGGTATCTGTCCGGGTCCATCGACGCGGTGCTGCGTATCGACGGGCGTTATCTTGTGGTGGATTACAAGACGAACTGGCTAGGCGTGGGCGACGAGCAGCTGACCGCGGCCGACTACGGGCCCGAGCGCCTTGCCGAGGCGATGCTTCATTCGGATTATCCGCTGCAGGCCCTGCTGTACAGCGTTGTGCTGCACCGCTACCTGTCCTGGCGGCTACCGGGTTACGACCCCGATACCCACCTGGGCGGCGTGCTGTATCTGTTCGTGCGCGGCATGTGCGGACCGCACACCCCGGTGACCGACGGCAACCCGGCCGGTGTGTTCAGCTGGAAACCGCCCGCGACGCTCGTCGTCGCCATCGCCGAGTTGCTGAGGGGACCGTGACCATCGAATTCGAGGCCGCGGATATACATGTGGCACAACGGCTGACCGCCCTGGCCGGGGAGACCTCGGCCGAGGTGATGCTGGCGGTACGACTGGCGGTGCGTGCGCTGCGCGGCGGCTCGGTATGCGTGGATCTGCGAGCCGCCGCCGCGGAAGCCGGCCTGGTGGCCGAGGAGTGGTTGGCCGCCGTCGCGGCCAGCCCGTTGGCCGCGGACCCGCCCGTGTTGCGGCTGCTCGGGGACCTGCTCTACCTCGATAGGTACTGGCTGGAGGAGGAACAGGTCTGCGCCGATGTGCTGGCGCTGGTGTCCACCCGGCCGGCCGGTGAGCTTCCGGATGTGTTGCGGCTGTTCCCCGACGCGTGGGCCGAGCAGCGCGCCGCGGCCCAGCGGGCGCTGACCCAGGGGCTGACGGTCCTGACCGGTGGGCCGGGCACCGGCAAGACCACCACGGTGGCCAGGCTGTTGGCGCTGCTGGCCGAACAGGCCGCGTTGGCCGGTCGGCCTGCCCCGCGGATCGCGTTGGCCGCGCCGACCGGCAAGGCGGCGGCCCGGTTACAAGAGGCGGTCGCCGAACAGATCGGGCACCTCGACCCGCAGGATCGCACCCGCCTGCAGGGACTGACGGCGACCACCCTGCACCGGCTGCTCGGCGCCCGGCCCGACACCTCGTCGCGGTTTCGCCATCACCGCGGAAACCGGTTGCCGCACGACGTGATCGTGGTCGATGAGACGTCGATGGTGTCGCTGACCATGATGGCCCGGCTGTTGGAGGCGGTGCGGCCACAGACCAGGCTGCTGCTCGTCGGCGATCCCGATCAGCTGGCCTCGGTGGAGGCCGGCGCGGTGCTGGCCGATCTGGTCGACGGCTTGGGCACCGACCGAGTGGCCGCGCTGAGCACCTCACACCGGTTCGGGGCGCAGATCGGGACGCTGGCCGACGCGGTGCGCACCGGGGACGCCGATGCCGCGCTGGACGTGCTGACTGCCGGCGGAGATCATATCGAGTGGTCGATATCGGCCGATGGGCTGCAGGATGTGCTGTCAGCGCAGGCGCTTCGGCTCCGCGAGGCGTGTGTCCTGGGAGATATCGACACCGCCCAGGCCACCCTGGAAGAGCATCGGCTGCTGTGCGCGCACCGGCACGGGCCGGTGGGGGTGACGCACTGGAACCGGCAGGTGCAGCGCTGGTTGACCGAGGCGACCGGTGATCCATTGTGGTCGACGTGGTACGCCGGGCGGCCGATCCTGGTGACCGCCAACGACTATGGGCTCAAGCTCTACAACGGGGACACCGGGGTGACGGTGGCCTCGCCCGCCGGGCTGCGGGTGGCCGTCGGTGGCCAGACGTTCAAGCCGGGGAGGCTGTCCGAGGCGGAGACCATGTACGCCATGACGATTCACAAGGCCCAGGGCAGCCAGGCCGACGAGGTGACGGTACTGCTCCCCGCCGAGGATTCGCGACTGTTGACCAGGGAGTTGTTCTACACCGCGGTCACCCGGGCCAGGCACCGGGTGCGGGTGGTGGGCTCGGAAGCCGAGGTGCGCGCAGCGATCTCCCGCCAGGCCATCCGGGCGACGGGCCTGGGGCTGCGGTTGCGCCGGTAGGCGGTCTCAGACGGTCCGCGCAGCGAAGGCTGCGCTGGAGATGATGCCGATGGCCAGTGCCGCGGTGCCGTAGCCAAGGATGGCGGCGGCCACGACAGCGCCGACAGCGCCGGCACCGAGCAGAACCATGATGACTGCCAGGAGAACACCACTCATGTCGACCTCTTTCTTATGACTGCAATCACAATGTAGTCCACCTGGTGTGTTGAATCACAGTCATTCGGGTATCGATTCGGGGGTAGCTGATCCGTACGCGCACACCGAAACTGGCAGGTGCCGACACGATCCCGTGCGAGATTTTCCTTAGCTCGTCGTAACACCATCGCTCAGCTGGCCTAGTAAGGCGACCTAACTTTTACACCCGAGCTGATGGTGCTTCGCCCAGACGAACCGAGAGATGACGCAGCTTTCGGCTTGCCCATCGGATACACCCGATCGGCGGACACCACGGCACCGTCGTCAGCCGACAAGCGCCGCCAACAGCCGCGGCAGCGGGACGGAGGCGAACCCAATCGCGGCATCACCGATCCCGTATGGCAGCACCAGGGTGTCCGCATGTAGCAGAGCTCCGCACGAGTACACGACGTTCGGCACATAGCCGTCCTGCTCGCCGATCCCCGGGCTCAACAGTGGCGACCGCAGCCGGCCGATCATCTGCGTGGGGTCCTCCAGCCGCAGCAAAATCGCACCGATCCGGTAAGTGCGCATGGGCCCGACACCGTGTGTGAGCACCAGCCACCCCGCCGAGGTCTCCAACGGAGGGCCACAGTTTCCCAGCTGCAGAATCTCCCAGGGCTCCGACGGTCGTTGCAGGGGCGTCGCCGTCGTCCACACCGAGAGATCGTCGCTGACCGCGACGGAGTTCGACTCCCGGTCCGATCTCGACAGCGCGACGAACCGGCCCGCGATCCGACGCGGGAAGAGTGCCATGCCCTTGTTGGCGGCCGCGTCACCGACCATCGGTGTCGAAACAAAGGACCGGAAGTCCGTCGTGGTCAACAATTGCTGGCTGATCCGCGCACCATCGTAAGCGGTGTAACTGGCGTGATAGGCCACCGATCCGTCGTCCTCGACGAAGCGAACGAATCGCGCGTCCTCCATGCCGACTGATTCGGCGTCGGTGGCCGGCCACAGCACCCGTTCGGAAAGCTCTGTGGCGGAGGCGAACTCGACGGCGTATGCCCTGTCAGCTATCGCGCGCATCGACGCGATGGTCTCGTCCGAGTGGGCGCGTGTCGCTCGGTGTCGGTGTAACCGTTCCAACTGCTCATCGAGCGCGGCTCGGGTGAACCGCGCGTCGAGACCCTGTAGGACGTAGTCGGTCGCCTCATCGACGTGCCCGTCATGGAGTTCGCTTCTGAACAAGGCCGCCTCGAGCATTGTGGGCATCACCGTGCCGGATGTCGCTACCTGAGCTGTGTCGTCGACGGTCACCTCACCCATGCCGTCGATGAAGCCGGTGCGGAAGCCGACGGACGAGCGGTGCCCCTCGCCGATGCCGCGCACACTCATGACGAAGCGCAGGCAACCCGCGGGCACTTCCGACTGGTCGGGGTGCGCAACCATGCTCGGGTTACAGAGTGCGGCACCCTCGATGCTGATCTCGTTGGTGAAAGTCGCTCCCATCAACAGCATTCGATCCTCACTGAGCTCAATCCCCGGATCGAGTCGGTCGGCGAGTTCATGGGCATGCCGACCGAAGGTGACGATGAGATCGCGATGACGGCCGTCGAAGCGCGCCAACACGTCGTCGAGAGTGGCCCGAACCTGCGCGTCGTCCAGTGCCAGGATCCGCTCCAACACATTCCCGGCCCGGGAGTCATGGTCCTCGAACCCCTCGCGGCCCGGTATGAACAGTCTGGTGATCACTCGTGACGGATCCGCTGCCAACCGTTGCGTGCCTTTGGACGCCACGACGTGCTCCGCTGCGGTCACCGAGAGACACCGGCACGCCGGCGCGCCTGCTGAAAGGTCGACAACAACGCCAGGGTCGACTCCGCACCCTGATTGAGGTTCACGGCGTCAGCGTGCAGGCCGTCATATCCTCCACCGGTCTGGGGATCCCACATCAACAGACCGGCGTCATTGTCCCCCTGGAACCATGCGGCAGCCGCCCGCAGCGTATCCGGCCAGATCGCCCCGGCATCAAGTTCGGCGGCACGAACGCAGGCATCCGCCAGTGCGGACACCTCGATCGGCTGCTGGTCGAACCCGGGCCGCAGCTCACCCCGTGACCAACCGTGTGCGGGGGTGGGTGACAGATGCCCGCCGCAGGTCTCACGTTCGATCAGCCAACCCAGCATGTCCAGGCCGCGCCGACGAAGACCGCCGTCGCCGAGGACATCGCCGGCGGCGATCATCGCCTCCGCCAGCACCGCGTTCGCATAACTCAAGCGTGGCTCCGGCCAGGGCCAGCACGGGTCACCGGTCGGCGCCGGCAAACCAACGACATAATCTTCGATCAACGCTCTGGCAGCGGCATTTCCGGGTTCCACACTGAGCAACTCGGCCGCACCCAATACCGCGAAGGCCATCGCCCGGGGCCACGCCGAACGACCGTGCGCGGCGCGTTCGAACTGAACCGTCGACCGGCGACGGATCGATGCGTCGGAACTGTGAGCGGCCGCCACCCCGAGGCCCCACAGGCAGCGACCCCAGCTGTCCTTCTCCGCAAACGTATCGGTCCAACGGCCCTTGTGGTCCATACGATTACGGCAACCTCCTGTTACGGACACCGCACCGTCGAGGAATCGCAGCGCGTGCGCGGACAGATCCCTGGTGGCGTCCCCGCCCTCCGGCGCACGGCTGGTGACCACGAGGACTCGTGCCATGTCGTCCGTGCAATAGCCGTGCTCGCGCCGGGGTATCGGACCGCAGCAGTGCTCGAAGGTGCCGTGGTGATCGGAGATCGCCAGTAGATGATCGAAGCGAGGTATCAGATCCACCGCGCGTGACCGATCTTTCGAGCCAGAATTTGATGTGCCACATCTTTATACGCCGCCGAGATCACTGACCACGCCATGCCGGGTGCCATCCGACGAGCCTCGGCCGACATCGCCCCCGCCGCCCTCGGGTCGCTCAGAACAGTTCTCAGCGCCGCCGTCATCGCTGCTGGGTCGTCGTGCTCGACCACGATGCCTGCGCCGCTGCGCAGCAGTTCGACAGCGTGCGGGAACGCTGTCGCCACGATCGGTCGACCACAGGCGATGGCATCGACCAGCACCCCGGAGGTGACCTGTTCGGTGGAGTCATAGGGCAACACCACCACCGCCGAGGACTGCGCCAATGCTGTCAGCGACGCCACATCGCGATAACTGGCGTCGAAGGACACCGATCTCGCCACCCCCAGACGTTCGGCCTGCGCAGCACGCGCCTGCCGGTATGCCTCACCTTCGGCGGCGAGCACCTTCGGATGTGTTCGGCCCGCGATCAGATAGCGCGGATTGCTCGGGAGTTGCTGCAACGAAGCCATCGCATCGATGACGCGCTCGACCCCCTTGCCAGGTCCGAGCAGACCCCAGGTCAGCAACGTCGGTTGCTGGGCCCGCTTGATGTGAGTGGTTCGTGGCAGCCGCACTCCGTGCGGGATGGTGGTGATCTTGCGCCGTTCGACATCGAAGTGCGTCCGCAACCGAATCGCGGCGGCATCGGACATCACGACAACTTTGTCAGCCATTGCCACAACCGATTCGAGTACTGCGCGCTGGTTTCGAGTGGGTGTGGACGGCACTGTGTGGGCAACCACGATGGCAGGCACGGTCAATGCACCGAGAATGTCCAGCACCTCATCACCATCGGGGCCCCCGAAGATGCCGTACTCGTGTTGGATCAACGCGATATCGGCCTCACTGAGCATTTCCGCACACGCCGCAACCGAAGCCACCGACCCGTTGACCAACTCACCCACCACTCGGCCCGCGTCGTGCCGGGAGCCATCGGCGACACGGACGACGTGGACATCAGAACCGCTGGCCGACAATCCATCGGCCAGCGCAGCACTGAAATTCGCCAGGCCGCACGGTGTCGGTGGGTACGTGCTGAGAATGCTGAAACTTGGGGCTGGCGGTCCGGCCGGTTCGAGCACCGAAGCAAATGACAGCGGGGAATGGGGAAAAGCGTTCACGTCGATCCAGACAGTTCGAAGCGCGATATGTCCGGCGCAAGCGATTGCTCGGTGACGTCGACGGCGGACAGTCGACTCATCCCGGACTGGCTGGGTTCCCAACTACTCCCACGCTACACCCCCACCGCCCTGACGACCGGCTCAATGGCGGTTCCGGACCCGACGCACGGCTTCTTCGACTACTCGCTCGGCGACATCGGACAGTTTGCGTTGTTCCGACTGGCTCAGATCTCGCAGTTGATCGAATGCCTCGCCCGCAGTCCTGCCGGTTCGCGATCGGATGATGCCGATGGCCTGGTCGATGATCGGCCTGGTCGACAACGCGGCACGCAGCTGACCGGCCAGTGCACGGGCATCCGACAGAACGCGGGCGTTGTGCACGGCGACTGCGGCCGGGGCACTGAACAACTTCGCGATACCGGCAGCGGAATCGTCGAAAACACCTTTACCCCTGGCATAAACGCATAGCGCACCGACCATCCGATCGGACACGGTCAACGGCATGGCCAGGGCGCTGTGCACACCTGCCCGCCCTGCGCGCGGACCGAAATGCGGCCATAACCGTTCTCCGCCCAGTGAATTCGACCAGACCGAGCGCCGACCGTCCATCGCGGTGACTCCCGGCC
This sequence comes from Mycobacterium sp. VKM Ac-1816D, assembly GCF_000416385.1. NCBI lineage: Bacteria > Bacillati > Actinomycetota > Actinomycetes > Mycobacteriales > Mycobacteriaceae > Mycobacterium > Mycobacterium sp. VKM Ac-1816D. The sequence goes on along the minus strand of NZ_AOHQ01000131.1, from coordinate 120,771 downwards.
CTTCCCACAGGGTCCGGTACTGCAGGGCATCGAGCTCGGCGACGAACGACGCGCTGGATGCTGACGCCACGACCCTGGCATCCGGGGGGCCGACCATGGCCAAGCCGGCACCCTCGGCTCCCGGTACCGCGCGCACTGCCGCCGCCGATACTTCCGAGAGCACCTGCTGCAGACTGAGCGTGTCCGCCACCAGACCCGCCAAGCGGACCAAACCGGCCTGCAGATCCGCAGTCGCGGCATCGTCGTCATCGCCCACGCGAAGGCCCGTCATCACCGACGCCCCCGCTGGATGTCGCGTGCACCAGCCGGTCGGGGTGTCTGTCGACCTCGCGTCGACCCTGCGCGACCCCCGAGGCGTGTAGCGTGGGCAGCACTGGAGTAACGCACGCAGCGATTGCTCGCCGCGTCGCCACCACGCGGTCGCGTCAGAATTTCCGATACCAAGATCGGTTGTACGTGCACATCTGTGCTCCAGAATCCGGCGAATGTCGAGATCATCTCGATCTCATGGCCGTCACACCGAACACTCCGCCGTTCCGGCGGTACCGAAAGGAACTCCAGCATGAGCATCCGTGAATCCATCGCACGAACGATCAAGAGTGTGTCCGCCGCTTCAAAGACCGGAGTCGGCCGCCTGACCGGTGATCGCCGCCTTCGGGACGAAGGCCACATCGAAAAGGGAAAGGACACCGTCGAGCGGACAGCGGACAGGGTTACCGAGCATTTCAAGGTGTGATTCGCTGATACCGTTGCACTGCAGGCATATTCATCACCGCGTGTGTGCACGGACATCGTCGGAACCGGATGGTCGGAACACGGCCCGGAAACCGCCGTCCGGGAGTGCGAGGCGCAAGGTGGTGCGAACCGTTTGCAGGTACTGCCGGGGTAGCGACCCGGTGACATAGTCCAGGTCGTACTTCTCACACAGCGCACGGACCCTGTGACTGATCTGCTCGTATCGGTTGCTCGGCAAATCAGGAAACAGGTGATGCTCGATCTGGTAGCACAGATTTCCACTTGAGAAGGCAAGCAATGGGCCCGCCGTGAAGTCGGCGGCTCCGAGCATCTGGCGCAGATACCACTGCCCTCTGCTCTCGTCGTCCAGCGACTCCGGTGTGAACTGCTGGACGCCGTCCGGGAAGTGCCCGCAGAAGATCACCACATAGGCCCACAGATTCCGTAGCAGGTTGGCGGTGATGTTGGCGGCCAGTGTCCGCCGCCAGCGGTGCAGGCTCAGTCCGGGCCACACCAGGTAGTCCTTGGTGATCTGACGTCCAGCCTTGGTCAGCATCGTCCGCGTGACTGCCTGCCTGTCGACCTCGGAGAGGGCACGGTCTCGCTCGGCATGCAGGCCATGCCGAGCGATACCCCACTCGAAGACGACTGCCAACAACAAGTTCCGCAACGGCTGGAACAGGTGCTCACGCTTCCAAGGCTGGTCCCGGGTCACCCGAAGCACACCGAAACCCAGATCGTCGTCCACGCCGAGCACGTTGCTGAAGACGTGGTGGCGGTAATTGTGCGAGTAACGCCACTGCCGGGACGAACCGGCCATGTCCCATTCCCACGTGGTCGAGTGGACCTCGGGATCGTTCATCCAATCCCATTGGCCGTGCCCCACGTTGTGCCCGATCTCCATGTTTTCAACGGATTTGGCATATGCCAGTGAGACTGTCCCGACCAGCCAGCCGACCCTGGATCGACTGGCTGCGATCACCAATCGCGACGCGATATCCAGTGTGCGCTGAAACCTGATGACCCGATAGATGTACGCGGCGTCGCGTGCACCCAGGGACTCCTCGATGTCCTGGCGAATCAGATCCAGCTCGGATCCGATGGCCTCGATGTCCTCATTCGTCAAGTTCGCGTATGCCGCAATATCGGAAACTGCCATGTCGATCCCGGTCCGTCGTTGGTACGGCGGCAGGGTCGGGGCCACCTCGTGAGCGTTGGTCTCAGCCTATGCCCCACGGCAGGTCTGTGCCATGCCGACATCCGGATGGGTCAGACTGGAGTCATGACCGAAACCGCCGCAACCCGTGTCGCGGTCTACCTCGACTTCGACAACATCGTGATTTCCAGGTACGACCAAGTCAATGGGCGCAACTCATTCCAGCGGGACAAAGCAAAGGGGCTCACCGATGACGCCTTGGCGCGCGCGACGGTCGATGTCGGCGCGATTCTTGATTTCGCATCGTCCTTCGGCACGCTCGTCCTCACCAGGGCGTATGCCGACTGGTCGGCAGACGTCAATGCCGGCTACCGTGAGCAGCTGGTCGGACGCGCGGTCGACCTGGTGCAATTGTTCCCCGCAGCCGCCTACGGCAAGAACGGTGCCGACATCCGATTGGCCGTCGACGCCGTCGAGGACATGTTCCGGCTTCCCGACCTGACCCATGTCGTCATCGTCGCCGGCGACTCGGACTACATCGCGCTGGCCCAGCGCTGTAAACGTCTGGGCCGCTATGTCGTCGGTATCGGTGTCGCCGGGTCGTCGAGCAAGGCACTGGCCTCGGCCTGCGATGAGTTCGTCGTCTACGACGCACTGCCCGGGGTGCCGGTTTTCGAGCCCAGCGACCAACCCAAGAAAGCGACCCGACGCACCAAGCGATCCGACGAGCCCGATCCCCAGCTGTTGGCATCTGCACTGCTCACTCGCGCGCTGCATATCGGCACGGAGAAGGATGACGTCGAATGGCTGCACAACTCGGCGGTCAAAGCGCAGATGAAACGGATGGACCCGTCTTTCAACGAAAAGTCGTTGGGCTTCAAGTCCTTCAGCGATTTCCTCCGCTCGCGCACCGACCTGGTCGAACTGGACGAGAGCTCGACGACGAGGTTGGTGCGGCTGCGCCAGGCCGACTGACGATCAGCGCGCCAGGTGGCCACCCTCGGAGTCCCATCGCGATTCGGCCGCCGAGGAGTCGCTGCGTGATCGATCGACACCGGCGGCATCGGTGTCGAGGGCTCTGGCCGTAGCTGTCCGCGGGCTGGTGTGCGCCGACAACGGACCCGTGTCTGCGTGATCACCGATAGCGCGCGGTTCGGAGATGTGCGTCATGTGCGTTCTTCCCTGCGGCCGACGCGAAAATCGCGAAAGCGCAACCAAACTCACTCGGCCACATTCCCAGTCAACGCTGATCGCCCGTGCTTGTCAACGTGTATGGTCGAGAAAGCGGGACCATCCAGGCCCTCTCGTCAGAAGGGCCATCATGGCCGACAAGTCTCCACGTCAGAGCATGACCAAAAAGTCTGGCAAATCGCTCAAGGAGAAACGCGCAGCCAAGCGTGCCGGTGCCGCCACCCACACGACCGAGGATGTGCTGCACCCCAAGAAGCGGTGAGTTTCAGCGCGCCGCCCCGTTGATCACCGGATCGGTGATCATGCCGCGCTCCACACCCCACATGGTCGCGATGGTCCGGTACTCACCGGTCCCGATCAGATGCGTGACGGCCTGTAGCAGCGGCCGGGCCAGTTCCGATCCCTTGGCCACCGGCCACCCGTAGGGGGCGGAGTCGAACACCTCGCCGGCCGGCACCAAGGCGCCGCCGCTGAGTTTGATGGCGAAACCCGTGACCGGCGAATCCGCGCTCATCGCATCGATGTCACCGGCGATCAGCGCTGCGGTCACATCGTCCTGCCTGCCGAAGACCACCTTCTCGATCGGGGCCAGCCCGGCGGCCACACATTCGTCGCTCTTGGCCGGGATCTCGACCGTCTCCTGAATTACGCTGTGGGCCACTCCCACTCGCAACCCGCATGCGGCGGTCGGATCCACCGACGATCCCGCCCGCTGCGCCCACAACGTGCCCGCCTGGAAATAGGTGACGAAATCGACCAGCTTCTGCCGGGCCACCGTGTCGGTCACCGAGGACATCCCGACATCGACCGCTCCGGCCTGCACCGCGGGGATGATGTCGTCGAACTCGCTCTCGCGGTACTCGGTGGTCAGACCCATCGTCCGCGCGACGGCATCCAGCAGATCCACGTCGAACCCGACGATCTCACCGTCGGAATTGGTGAATTCATTTGGCGCATATGGCACATTCACACCGACAACCAGGGTGCCTGCGGCCCGCACGTCGGCGGGAACCGCGGCGGCGATCGCGGGCACCGCGCCCTCGGGCCACTGTCCGGCGTCACGGGTTTCCTGCCACTTCCACACCCCGACCACACCGGCACCGACGAGCACCAGCACCCCGGCCAGCACCAGCGCCCGGCGCGGAGGCCGGCGCGACTGCGGTGCCCGCCGCCGGGCCGTGTGTCGACCCGATCCGGTGATACGCACCGGTGCCCGCAGCGCACGCGTCGCCGCGGCCGCCAGCTCGGCACCGGTCTGATACCGCTTCTCCGGTTTCTTGGCCATGCCCGTGGCGATCACCTCGTCGAACGGGGCCAGCCGGGGATTCGTTTCCGACGGTTTCGGCGTGGGCGACACCATGTGCCCGGCGATCTGCTGCTCCAGGCTGTCGGCCGGATACGGCCTGGCACCGGTGAGACATTCGTAGAGCACACAGGTCAGCGCGTAGGTGTCCGCGCGGGCGTCGGCATACCCGCCGTCGAACCGTTCGGGCGCCATGTAGGCCAGCGTCCCCAACGTGCTGCCTGCCGTCGTCATACCGGTCTCCCCCGCGGTGCGGGCCAGACCGAAATCGATGAGGTAGGCGAAATTCGCCTTGGTCAACAGGATGTTGGACGGCTTGATATCGCGGTGGATCAGACCCTGCTGATGGGCGGCATCCAACGCCGAGGCGATCTGTTCGACCACCTGTACCGCGAACGTCGGATCCAACGGCTTGCCGGTCTCGGACAACAGCTCTCCGAGCGTGCGTCCCTCGATCAGGCGCATGTCCAGGTACAGCCGGCCGTCGATCTCACCGAAACCGTGGATCGGCACCACATGCGGATCGTTGACGCCGGCGGCGGCCTGCGATTCGCGGCGGAACCGTTGCTGGAACACCTTGTCCTGGGCCATCTGCGGCGGCAGCACCTTCAACGCCACCACGCGATCGGTCTTGGTGTCGTAGGCCCGGTACACCTCGCCCATACCGCCCCGGCCGATCAGCCCCCGCAGCTGATAGTGGCCGAACGGCGTCGAGTCCACCTGTTTTCCTCTCGGCGCAGGCCTGCGGGCCTCGTGCTGTCGATCGAAGTTACATCACAGGTGGCAAAAATGTCATGACGAGACGTCATGACGTGACGTTATCCGGGCGGCAGTTGCCGCGGACCCGCATCCGAGGTCAGCTCCGCAGGCCCGTCGGATTCGCCGAGAATCAGCGTGCGCCGTGACTCGATGTGCGGCCCGTTCGCATCCACCCATTCCCGGTCCGAAGTGACCTGGCGCGGCTGCTCGGCATCCTCGGGATCGGCGTCCGACTCGACGGTCACCCGATGCGTGCGCCGCAGCGTGAAGTGGAACTCCTCGGTCTCGGTGAACACCTGGCGCAGCGGCTTGCCCACCGTCCGCGCGACGTTCCTGGAAACGTTGTCGACAGCCCCGGCCACGATCGGCGGGACGAACGGCATGATCAGCCGCGCCGCGGCGTTGGTGACCTCACCGATGACGGGCATCCCGCGCTGCGGCTCGAGCTCGGCGGAGCGCTGTACCGGCGCGGGCAGCTCGGCGTGGTCCACTCGCTCGGCCACCACCACCTCGGGCACCTCAGGCACCTCGGGCTCGACCCCGCACGCCTGCGCCACCCGGCGGCGCTGCCGCTCGGCGTCGATCTCGTTCTGCGCCGCGATCGCCATCCGCGCGCTGTTCAGCTCCTGCTCGGCCCACATCTGATCAACCTGGGCGCGCACCTGCGCCCGATTCACCGCGATCGCCGTGTCGGCCGCCGTATCGGCCTCGACCGCCGACGTGCCACGCCACCGCTTCAGCCACAGCGGCAACACCGTCAGCAGCACGAAGAAGGCGACCACCAGCAGCCGCAAGATCAAGGAACCCGGATGGTCGAGGACATAGGTGTTCATCGCCTGCCAGCGCACGCCGAGCCCACCGGTCAGGGTGTCCTGGCGCGCCTGCGCCAGCGCCTGCTCCCTGATGCGCACCTCATCGTCCAACACCGGCGCGCGGCCATCCCGGTCGGCGACCGCGGCGTCGAGGCGGCGCTGGGCGTCGTCGAGGAACGCGTCGGCGGTGCGGGCTTCCGGACCGCTACCCGGCACCCCCGTGATACGGATCTGCGGGCAGGCCGCGGACGGATTGACCTCGCAGCGAGCCACGATCAGCGCCTCGTCGCGATTGCGGTTGGCCTGGGCAACGGCGTCGTCCAGACCGGTCCGCTCGGCACGCGCCTGATCCAGTGCCGCCGTTGCCGTGGCCGCAGCCGGGGAATCCCGCGCGGTCAGCACCTCGTCGATCTGTCCGCTGAACACCGCCACCGCCGCGAGCTCACCGAGCAGCAGACCCGCCGCCACAGCGACCGCCATCCGAGCCCCGAAAGCCGTGACCGCGCCCTGTGTCACAGCCCACACCACGGCCCAGAACACGGCGCCGAACATCACAGCCGCCGCGATCACCGCGGTCGGCGGCCAGGTCGTCGAACCGGCCAGCGCCAGCCCGCTCACCAGCGCGGCCACCGCGCCGATCAGCGGCTCGCCGATTTTCTCGCCACGCATAGAGGCCCCCACAGTCTCTTTCTCGGTGCTGTGCGCCAGGCGGAAAAGCCACGCCGGCTGCGAATGACCGGAATTCTCTCACAACGCGGTGCGTCCCGCCTCGCGCACCGATCCGCCCGCCCCGGTTACGTTTGTCCCCGTGCGAGTCGACGGTCGGGACATCAGCGTCACCGGCAGCTTGCTGCAACCGCTCACCCGGCGCACCAACGAGATCCTGCGGGTGGTGCTGTCGGCGGTGTTCCTTGCCGTCGTCATCACCAGCTCACTGATCACCCGTAACGACTGGGTGGCCCTGGAACGGTCCATCTCCGAGATCATCGGCGTGCTGACCCCTACCCAATCCAACCTGGTCTATCTGGCCTACGGGGTGGCCATCCTGGCGCTGCCGTTCGTCATCCTGGTGCAGCTGATCATCGGCAGGCACTGGCGGCTGCTGGCCGCCTACGGCGCCGCGGGCCTGATCGCCGTGCTGGCCCTGTCGATCACCGGCCGCGGAATCGCGGCGCCGCAGTGGCATTTCGACCTCGGCGACCGGCTCGACACCCAGCTCTCGCAGTTCCTCGACGATCCGCGCTGGGTCGCATTGCTGGCCGCGGTGCTGACGGTGTCCGGGCCATGGCTGTCCCGCCGGCTGCGCCGGTACTGGTGGGCGCTGCTGCTGGCCTTCGTGCCGATCCACCTGTTCGTCAGCGCCGTCGTGCCCGCCCGCACCCTGCTCGGGCTGGCCGTCGGCTGGTTCGTCGGCGCCTTGGTGGTCTGGGTGGTGGGCACTCCCGCGCTGGAGGTCCCGCTCGACGGCGCCGTGCGCGCGCTGGCCCGCCGCGGTTTCGTCGTATCCGCCCTGGCCGTCATCCGGGCGCCCAGCGAGGGCGCGCTGGTGCTGGCGGCCACCGGTCCCGACAGCACCGCCGTGGTCGAGCTGTACGGACCCAACCAGCGCAGCGGCGGTGCGCTGAGCCAGCTGTGGCGAAAGTTCCGGCTGCGCAGCGACGAAACCGCCCCGCTGCACGCCTCGATGCGGCGCACCATCGAACACCGCGCGCTGATGGCCATCGCGATCGACACCCTTGGTCGGTCCAACATCTCCTCGGTATCGGTCGGCGCGCTCGACCGCGGCTGGACGCTGTACGCCCGCAAACCCGCGCGCGGTGTCCCGCTGAGCGCCGAGGCCGCGCCCGTGACCGCCGTGTGGGAAGCGCTGCGGGTGCTCCACGACAACCAGATCTCGCACGGCGATCTGTGCTGCGGCGAGATCACCGTGCACGACGGACTGGTGCAGTTCGGCGGGTTCGTCAACGCCGAATACGGCGCCACCGACTCCCAGCTGCAATCCGATATCGCCCAGCTGCTGGTGACCACCTCGGCGATGTACGACCCGGAGTCCGCGGTCGCCGCGGCCATCGAAACCCTCGGCCGCGACACCGTGCTGACCGCGTCGCGCCGGCTCACCAAGACCGCCGTGCCCGCCCGCATCCGGGATTCGGTGGATGACCCCAAGGCCGTCATCGAGGCGGCGCGTGCACAGGTCCAGCACCAGACCGGGGCCGACAAGATCCGCACCGAGACCATCACCCGGTTCACCCGCATCCAGCTCATCCAGCTGGTGCTGCTGGTGGCACTGGTCTACGTGGCCTACCCCTTCATCAGCACGGTGCCCGCGTTCTTCGACGAGCTCGGCAACGCCAACTGGTGGTGGGCACTGGTCGGGCTCGGGGTGTCGGCGCTGCGCTATCTGGGTGCGGCCGGCGCGTTGTGGGCGTGCGCCGACGGGCTGGTGTCCTACCGCCACCTGGCCATCATGCAGGTGGCCAACACCTTCGCCGCCACCACGACGCCCGCCGGTGTCGGCGGTCTGGCACTGAGCACCCGGGTGCTGCAGAAGGGCGGACTGTCCACCATGCGCGCCACCGCGGCGGTCGCGCTGCAACAGAGCGTGCAGGTGCTGGTGCACGTGGTGCTGCTGGTCCTTTTCACCACCATCGCCGGGGCGTCGGCGAACCTCTCGCATTTCGTGCCGAGCGCGACCGTGCTCTATCTGGTCGCCGGTGTCGCCCTCGGGCTGGTCGGGGTGTTCCTGTCGGTGCCCAAGCTGCGGGGCTGGTTGGCCTCGTCGCTGGCGCCCAAGGTGCAGGAGGTCAAGACCGATCTCTGGGAGCTGTCCAAGGAACCCAAACGCCTCGCCCTGATCGTGCTGGGCGCCGCGGGGACCACGCTGGGGTCGGCGCTGGCGCTGTGGGCCAGCATCGAGGCCTTCGGTGGTGACACCTCGTTCGTCACGGTGACCGTCGTGACGATGATCGGCGGCACGCTCGCCTCCGCCGCCCCCACCCCCGGCGGTGTCGGCGCGGTGGAAGCCGCCCTCATCGGTGGTCTGGCCGCCTTCGGTGTCCCGGCCGCCGTCGCGGTGCCCGCGGTCCTGCTCTACCGGGTGCTGACGTGCTGGCTGCCGGTGTTCGTGGGCTGGCCGGTGATGCGCTGGCTGACCCGAAAGGACATGATCTGACGGTTTCACCCGCTCGCCGGGTGGATACTGGACAGGGACACGCACGTACCCCCACAAGCCTGGAGCGTCCCTTGCAGATTCGCACGCTTGCACCGACCGCACTCGCCGTCGCCGCCACGGCGGTGGTGGGCAGCCTGGCCAGCAAACCGGCCGTCGAATCCGATTGGTACGCAAAGCTTAAGAAGCCGCCCTACCAGCCGCCCGGAGCGGCCTTCCCGGTCGCGTGGACCTCGCTCTATACCGATATCGCCGTGGTCTCGTCCCAGACGCTCGACGAAGCGCCGCCCGAGGTGCGCCGCGGATACATCCGGGCCCTGGTGCTGAACCTGATCCTCAACGGCGGCTGGTCCTGGTTGTTCTTCAACCGGCGCAAGCTGGGCGCATCGGCGATCGCCGCCGGGGCCCTTGCCGTCAGCAGCGCCGACCTGACCCGCCGTGCCGTGGCCGTCCGGGGCGCCAAGGCCGCGTCGCTGGGCCTCTATCCGCTGTGGTGCACCTTCGCCACCGCCTTATCCACCCATATCTGGGTGCTCAACCGAAGCTGACTTGCCGCGCCGTTCCACGGTCTGGCGCCTCGCCGGTGCGCCGCACTACTCCGATCAGTTCCGGCTGTGGTGGAACGACGACGTCGACCACCACTTCCTGCTGAACTTCCTGCGGGCACGCGGCTTCCTGACATCGCTGCGCGTGGTCATCGCCGTGGTCGGAGCGCTCATGGCTGTGGCGATGTTCGCGTTGCTGGCGACCGATATCGCAGAGCCGGCAGGCCCGATGCGGATTCTGGTCACCGCGATCACCGTCTTCGCCGTGGCATGGCCGTTCTACTGGCTGTTCGGACCGTGGCCGAACCCGCGGATGTCGATCGCGTTGTTCCTGTTCATCGACCTCGCGATCGCAGTCGCGGGATTCGCCCACCGCGACCCGCTCGCCGGCCTGACCGCGACGCCTGTCTTCGCGGTAACCGGCATCTACATCCTGTTCTTCCACGGCGCCCGCGCCATGGTTGCGCATCTGCTGATCGTCGTCGTGGCGATTGCCGCGCTGGCGGCTCGGCTGGCGGTCTCGGACTATCCCGACGCGATGCCCCTGACCGTCGGCAAGACCGCGGTGGCCGTGCTGGTGACGGTGTTCATCCTGCCGTTCGCTCAGTTCGCGTTCTGGCTGATCCGCAACAGCTCGGTGGAATCGCTCATCGACCCGCTGACCACGCTGGCCAATCGACGCGGGCTGCTCACCCACATGTCCCGACTGGTCGGCACTGGCGCAGATCTGGGCACGCTGTGCGTGTTCGTCATCGACATCGACAAGTTCAAGAACGTCAACGACCGGCACGGCCACGCCGTCGGCGACGACATCCTGGTGCAGACCGCCGAACAGGTGCGCCGGGTGCTCGGCCCATCCGCGCTGGCCGCCCGCACCGGCGGCGAGGAGTTCGTCGTCGTCGACGCCATGCCCGCCGAGCGGGCGGTCGAGGTCGGCTCGCAACTACGGGCGGCGATCGGTGCGGTGGGCCCGCCCGGGGTGACGGTGAGCATCGGCGCGGCGTGCGGTCCGGTCCAGGGCATCGAGTGCTTCCAAGGGCTGCTGCAGAACGCCGATAACGCGATGTACCGAGCCAAGCGTGACGGCGGCGACCGGGTGTCCATCGCCGACCCCACGTAGCCATCTCCTCGACTTGGCCCCGTTATGCTCGGGGCGCCTTGCAGACGACACAGCCCACCCCCATTCCCGTTGCACCCGTCGGGCGGCATGTCCGCCACGACCTCGACGCGCTGACGGTCATCGCGGTGACCCTGGTCGTCATCGGGCACCTGTGGCTGGGCCGGGTGTCCGGCGGCGTGGACGTCCTGCTGGTGCTGGTGGGTTACTTCTTCGGCTCGCGCATCCTCGGCTGCCAGGGATCGGTGTGGGTCGAGGCGTGGCGCTGGACCCGCCGGCTGGTCCCCGCACTGGTGCTGATGCTGGCCGTCTCGGCCGTCCTCACGGTGCTGGTGCAGCCGCAGACCCGCTGGGAGTCCTTCGCCGAGCAGACGCTGCCCAGCCTGGGCTTCTATCAGAACTGGCTGCTGGCCACGACCGCGGGCGACTACTTCCAGGCCGGCCAGACCGTCACCCCGCTGCAGCACCTGTGGGCGCTGTCGGTGGCGGGCCAGGTGATGCTGGCGCTGGTCGCGGCGGCCTGGTTGATCCGCCGGCGCGGACCGCTGCTCGCTGTCGTCGCGTTGGCCGCCGCCGCGTCCCTGGCGTGGGCGGTGGTGCAGACTGCCAGTGACCAGACCGTCGCCTACTACAGCACGCTGACCCGCGCCTGGGAGCTGCTCGCCGGGGTGCTCGCCGCGGCAGTTGTCGGGCGGTGGACCTGGCCGTCGTGGCTGCGGCAGGCGGCCGTGGCGATCGGTGTCGTCGCGATCATCGTGTCCGGGGTGCTGGTCGACGGCGTCGTCGACTACCCCGGACCGTGGGCGCTGGTGCCGGTGTCGGCGACGGTGCTCGTGGTCATCAGCGGACCGTCGGGCCCGTCATCGGTCGGCGTCATCACCTGCTCCTACGCCATGTACCTGTGGCACTGGCCGATGCTGATCTTCTGGTTGGCCCACACCAACGACGACACCGTCGGCATCGGTGAGGCGGCCGCGATCCTGGGTGCTGCGGCGCTGGCCTCGTGGCTGACCTGGCTGTCGGTGCGGGCCGGGACGAGCGCCTGGCGCACGGTGCTCGCCGGTGCCACCACCGCGGTTCTGGTGGTCGCCCTCGCCGCCGCCGCGGTGGGCTGGCGTGAGCACGTCGAACAGATCCGGGCCAGCGGCACCGAGCTCGCGACGCTCCCGCTGCGCGACTACCCCGGCGCACTGGCCCTCGGCGACGGTCGGCGAGTGGCCAAGCTGCCGATGCGCCCGACCGGGCTGGAAGCTCCCGATGACGTTCCGCCGTCCACCCTCGACCAATGCCTCGCCGACTTCGGCGGCGAGGAGGTGGTCAGTTGTGTCTACGGTGACCCGAAAGCCACCCGCACCATCGCGCTGGCCGGCGGCTCGCATTCCGAGCATTGGCTGACCGCGCTGCATGCACTGGGCCGACAGCACGGTTTCAAGGTGACCACCTATCTGAAGATGGGGTGCCCGCTGACCACGGCCGAGGTCCCGATCATCGCCGGGCCCTTCACGCCGTACCCGTCGTGCCGCACCTGGTCGGACAACGCGCTTGCCCAGATCGTGGCGGAGCGTCCCGATTACGTGTTCTTCACCACCACCCGGCCGATCCTCGACGGGGACGGCGACTACGTGCCGGACTACTACCTGGGTGTGTGGGACGAGCTGTCCGACAACGGTATCGGCATGCTGGGTATCCGGGACACCCCGTGGATGCTGCGCGACGGTCGGTTCTTCTCCCCCGTCGACTGCCTGGCCTCCGGTGAGGACGCCGACACCTGCGGGGTGCCGCGCACCGAGGCGCTCGCCGACCGTAATCCGACGCTGGATCATGCCCAGGACTACCCGCTGTTGCAGGTGCTGGACCTCTCCGATGTGGTGTGCCGACCGGACATCTGCCGGGCCGCGGAGGGCAATGTGCTGATCTACCACGACGCGCATCACCTCTCGGCGACCTACGTCCGCACCATGGCCGACGAGCTGGGCCGACAATTGGCCGCCGCGACCGGCTGGTGGTGAGCGCGCGGATCAGTCACGGTCGGCGGGACGCGAATGCGCCCGCGGGCCGTCGCCGCCGCGTCGGCGCGCACCGATGATGGCCAACCGCTCGGCCAACAGTTCGTCGAGTTCCTCGATGGTTCGACGCTCGCGCAGCATGTCCCACGGAGTGCGAACATGCTTGCCCTTCTTCGGTTCCTCGGCTACTCCGTTGAGCAGGCTTCCCTCCATGCCGTTGCGGCACTGCCAGCGGCCGGGTGCCTCAGCGCCGTCGGCGAAGGGTACGTCGAATTCGGCGCCGTCCGCGGTGCGGTAGCGGGCGATCTGCCGCGGCTGTGGCGGGATGTTGCGGTCGGTCTCGTAGCTGATGGTCCCGAGCCGGCTGCCCTTCAACCGATGGTGCGCCATCGTCACACATCGCTGACGCGTCGGAGGGGTGCGGAAAAAGTGGGGTACACGGCGGGCTCTCTTCGCGAGGCGTGGTGAAGCTTAGGAGTGAACCGCAACGCCCCTTGGCGCTTGCTCGCCTTCATGCCCGCGTGAACGGAGGTCCACCTCGACCGTACTCCGACACAGAGGCCGGGGCGTCGAAGTCGCCATTTCGCCCAGCATCCAACCCCGGCAGCCGGCGCGCTGATTCCGCGCGCTCAGGTGAGATGGATCACTTGACAGCCGTGGAATCCTGCCCGCCGTTCGAGGCTTGTAGCAGGTAACTGCCACCACTACTCGCAGCGATGGCACATCGGATTCCAGAACGGGGAAACTCATGAGCACATCGCCACAGACCTGGGCGGCGCGGGCCGCACGCTCGGCGCTGTTCGCCGCCCTGGCCGTCTTCGCCGTCGTGGCGGGACTGTTCGCTGGTCCCGCCGCCACCGCGAAGGCCGCCGCCGACTCCTGCGCGGATGTCGCAGTGGTGTTCGCACGAGGCACCTTCGAGGCCCCCGGCGTCGGCGCGACCGGTCAGGCGTTCGTCGACGCGTTGAACGCGCGGCTGCCCGGCCAGTCGGTCAGCGTGTACGGCGTCAACTACCCGGCATCGCTGGACTTCGGTCGGGCCGTCGACGGTATCGCCGACGCCACCAACCACATTCAGCAGATCGCCGCCGACTGCCCCGACACCAAGATCGTGCTGGGCGGGTACTCGCAGGGCGCCGCGGTGGCGGGCTACAGCACCAGCAGCAGCGTGCCCGCCGGGTACACCCTGCCCGCCGGACTGGCCGGGCCGATGCCCGCCGATATCGCCTCGCATGTGTCCGCGGTCGTGCTGTTCGGGACCCCCGACAACTGGTTCCTGAGCCTGGCCGATCGCAGCGCTCCCCCGATCGCCATCGGCGACCTGTACGCCGGGAAGAGCCTGCAGCTGTGCGCCGCCGGCGATCCGGTCTGCTTCCCCGGCGGGTGGGACCGCGCCGCACACAGCTCCTACAAGAGCAACGGAATGGCAAACCAGGCAGCCGATTTCGTGGTAGGACGCCTCGGCGCCGCAGCCCCGTCGGCGACCATGGTGCAGGCGGCCGCGCAGGTCGGCTGATCCCGAGACCATGGAGGCCCCCTCCGGCGAGGGGGCCTCCATGGTGTTGGTGGCTACTCGGGATCGGCGCCGTCGTCGTCTCGGGAGGTCGGCGCCGCGGTATCGGCGGGCTCGGACGGCTCGGGACCCGGATCGGTTTCGGCGACCTCGGGCCCGGGCTCGGGAGTCGTCGACGCGTCCGGATCATCGACAGAATCGGTGAATTCCGCACGCTCGAATGTGCGTTCTTCGGAATCTGATTCGTCGTCATCGGACGCTACGGCCAGGGCCTGCTGTTGGGGTTTCGAGGTGATGCCGTTGAGCTCGGCGTCCCGATCCTCCATCGCGTCGATGATCTCCGTAGTCGTGTCCGGCGCGGTGACCACGGGCGGCGCGCTCGGCGGTTCCGGCGTCGGCGCCGTCCCGGCAAGAATCTCGCCCGCCCGTGCGAAGCCGGCAGCGATGTTCTGCAGGTGGGCGAAAGCCTGCTGCGGCGAGGGCAGGAACTGGATTCGGCCGGTCTCGTACATGCCGGTGCTCTCCACCATCGGCTGCAGGATCGCCTGCAGGGCGTCGATGAACTGGGTCGGCACACCGAGCAGCTTGAGCGGCATCAGCAGCGGCATCACCGGGCTGTGCACCCGCACCGTGACGACGTTTCCGTCGACGGTGACCACGTTCTCGGGATCCTCGAAGTCGAAATCCTGGAGCCGGGAGTGCTCGAAGACGAACCCGGCGGCCAGTTGGATCCAGCTCATCGGGTTGAACAGATACCGCGGGAAGTACGCGATGGGGTCGTATTCGCGGTTGACGCGCAGATAGGTTCCGTCGGGCAAGGCGATGGCGCCACCCAACACATCGGACCCGAAGGTGGGCTCGTCGGGGCCATAGCGGGCGAAGATGCCGGTGCCCGGGCTGTTGGAGTCGCCGTAGAAGACGCCGAACACGCTCGACATGTCATAACCGGTGGCGGCCAGCCGGTTCAGCGCCTCGGCGGCGACACGGCCACCGAACGATCCGGTGTTGATGGCGCTGACGGTGGTCGCCGGGTCACGGGCCGCCAGCAGTTCGGTGAGCCAGGTTGCCCCGGCGTCGACGGATGCGGCGGTGACGCTGCCGGGATAGCGGACCGGGTCGTTGAGGACGGTGACGTCCTGGATGCGGCGCCAGACGCCGCCGTCCTGGGTGTCCAGGGCGCCGGCCGGGAACTGCACACCGGCGCCGGGCACGGCGAACAGCGCCAGCGCGGCCAGCTCGACGGCATCGGCGGACAACATGCGGTGCTGCTGGACCACCGGTATCGCGGGGGCGGCCGGCACGGTGTGGTCGACGACTCCGCCGGCGAGCAGGAGGGCCACCGCGGGTACCGCGACGGCGACACGACGGCACCTACTGATTCGACGGTGCTTGTTCACCCCGGACTCCTTCACAGCAGATCCCCCGTCGGCGCACCACCAGTTGCTGAAACTGCACCCACAGGTGCGTCTTTCGCGGCGACACCGATCCCCTACGGCGGATAGTAGGCCCCCAGCGCACATCCGCGCAGCCCGTGTTCGCGGCACGAAATTTGCTGAAATCGCGTGTTCACGTTCGCCACCGGGACTGCGCGCTTCGCGGACGTCAGCGCACCGAGCGGTAGCTCGGCCGCGGGCGGCGGGCAGTTGTCGGCAACACGCCGTCGGCTCCGTCGGCCCAGGATCACGCCCGGTCGCGACGCCGCCAGCGACCCGGGGCGCCACGCCACTCGGTCTGTTCATGCGTTACCCACCGCGCTGTATCGCCGCCGGCGGTGCAGCCGCTGTGAGGTTGCTGAAATCGACCACGCATCGTGACAGGCGTCCAGAGATTCAGCCGATCGACGGACGGCTGCCCCCACAAACACGTCAGGCCCCCTAGAAAGGGGGCCTGATCAGTGTGGCAGGTACAGGATTCGAACCTGTGTAGGCGTTAGCCGACGGATTTACAGTCCGCTCCCATTGGCCGCTCGGGCAACCTGCCGGATTTGGTGCGAGTAGCAGACTACAACGAGGATGTACTGAAGACGAAAACGGCACCATGAGGAGGGTCCAATGGCGGATTCAAGCTTCGACGTCGTCAGCAAGGCTGATCGCCAGGAGGTCGACAACGCGCTCAACCAGGCGGCCAAGGAGTTGGCCACCCGGTTCGACTTCCGCGGCACGGACACGACCATCGAGTGGCAGGGCGAGGAGGGCATCATCTTGACCTCCTCCACCGAGGAGCGCGTGAAGGCCGCGGTCGACGTGTTCAAGGAGAAGCTGGTCCGCCGCGACATCTCGATGAAGGCCTTCGATGCGGGCGACCCGCAGCCCTCGGGAAAGACCTACAAGGTCATCGGCAGCATCAAGCAGGGCATCGACAGCGAGAACGCCAAGAAGATCACCAAGCTGATCCGCGACGAGGGCCCCAAGGGCGTCAAGGCCCAGATCCAGGGCGAAGAGATCCGGGTCAGCTCGAAGAAGCGGGACGATCTGCAGGCCGTGCAGGCGCTGCTGCGCGGGGCCGACCTTCCGGTGGCGCTGCAGTTCGTCAACTACCGGTAGCGCTTCGGCCCCCGGGAGTTGGGCAAGTCGGGCTCACCGGCACCGTCGCGGCAATACCCTGACCGGATGGCACCTGCACAACGCGAACCGAACGTCGTCGTCCTCGGCGGCGGCTCCTGGGGAACCACCGTCGCCTCCATCTGCGCTCGGCGCGGACCCACTCTGCAATGGGTGCGCTCCGAGGAGACCGCCAAGGACATCAACGAGAATCACCGCAACTCGCGGTACCTGGGCGACGAGTGCGTGCTGCCGGACGGACTGCAGGCGACCACCGACTTCTCCGAGGCCGCCCAGCGCGCCGACGTCATCGTGATGGGCGTGCCCTCGCACGGCTTCCGCGGTGTGCTCATCGAGCTGGCGCGCGAGCTACGCCCGTGGGTGCCGGTGGTGTCGTTGGTGAAAGGCCTTGAGCAGGGCACCAACATGCGGATGAGCCAGATCGTCGACGAGGTGCTGCCCGGGCATCCGGCGGGAATCCTGGCCGGGCCCAACATCGCCCGCGAGGTCGCCGAGGGTTATGCCGCCGCGGCCGTGCTGGCGATGCCCGATCAGCACCTGGCCGCGAACCTGGCCGGGTTGTTCCGGACCCGGCGCTTCCGCACCTACACGACCGATGATGTCGTCGGCGTCGAGATGGCGGGCGCGCTCAAGAACGTCTACGCCATCGCCGTCGGCATGGGCTACTCGCTGGGCATCGGGGAGAACACCCGCGCCATGGTGATGGCCCGCGCGGTCTCCGAGATGTCCAAGCTGGGCGTCGCGATGGGCGGACACCGGGACACCTTCGGCGGGCTGGCCGGGATGGGCGATCTGATCGTCACCTGCACCTCGCTACGCAGCCGCAATCGGCATGTGGGTGAGCAGCTGGGGTCGGGGAAGACCGTCGAGGAGATCATCGCGTCGATGAATCAGGTCGCCGAGGGCGTCAAGGCCGCCTCGGTCATCATGGAGTTCGCCGAGAAGTACGACCTGAGCATGCCGATCGCCCGCGAGGTCGACGGTGTCATCAATCACGGGCACACGGTCGAGGACGCGTATCGCGGACTGATGGTGGAGAACCCTGGCCACGAGGTGCACGGCTCCGGGTTCTGAGCGCACCAGCCCAGGAGCTACCTCAGTTCAGTGTCGAGACGTCTCGCACCGAATGGCTGAAACCGGGTAGGAGCCGGGTCAGTTGAAGTAGGGGTTGCGTCCCTCGGGCCGGTCCAGCAGCGGATTGGTCGGGTTGACGATCCAGCTGCCGCCCGGGCTGATCACGAATCCGGACTGGTCGAACGAGTTCTGGCATGTGACCATCGCACCATCGGTGCCGCAGGTGACGTGCTGGAAGCTGATGCGCGAGTTCGCGGGCAACGGCAGCGCCGGCTTGTCGCCGACATAGACCGGGTTGGCCGCGACGGCGAATCCCGGGGCGCCGATCTGCGCGCCGGTGACGACGTTGGCGCCGCCCGGGGCACCAGGAAAGGGTGGTCCGCTACAGCCGTAGCTGCCATTGGCCCGGCTCATGACGCAGGTGATGCCCGCGCCGGCGGTGAAGGCGTACATGCTGCCGTCGTTGACCGCGTACTCCGAGGGCTTCACGAACGCGTAGCCGCCGATATCGGGCGCCGGTGGCGGGGGCGGCGGCGGAGGGGGTTCGGCTCCCGCGATGGCGGGGGCACCCAGCGCAGCCATGGCTGCCACGGCACACAGCACACCTCGGGTACGCATGCGCCACACCCTATCCCCTCGTGCGATTTCGGTGAGGATTCAGGCGCTTACCGCACGGATCCTCACCGAAATCGCAAAGAGTGGAACCGGACAAGGCGACGCTGCGTCGAATCAAGCATGCTGAACGACCACCTGCGTTGCAATGACGGCGTCATCACGCTGGCACAGGCGCGCTCGTTGGGCCTGAGTCCGGACGCGGTGCGGCGGCGGGTGCGCGCTGGATTGTGGCGCCGATGTGCACCAGGGGTGTACTTCGCAGACGACCGTCCCTTCGGCGATGCAGCACGTATCCGGGCCGCGGTCTGGTCCTATGGGCCCGCCGCATGCGCGAGCGGACTGGCCGCCGCATGGTGGCACGGGCTCACCCGCTTCCCGCCCAAGATCGTGGAAGTGACGTTGGCGCGCAACGGATACGGCCGCGCCAGGCCAGGATGCCGCCCCCGACGTCGTGATCTCGATTCTCGCGACGTCGTCGGCCTGCGCGGTCTTCGCGTCACCACGCTGCCGTTGACGGCCGTCGAAGCAGCCACCCGCCGCTCCGGCGGGCCGAAGATCATGGACTCGGCGTTGCAGGCGAGCGCCACCCTGCCCGAGCTATGGCAGACACACATGCGGAACAAGGGTCGATATGGGTCACCCGCCGCACGGCGACTACTGCGCGCGGCGGAAAGCGGCGCCCAATCCGAGGCCGAACGGCTGATGATCACTCTGCTCGTGGAGCACCGCATCACCGGATGGGTGGCCAACCATCAGGTCGGCCCGTACAAGGTTGACGTCGCTTTTCCAGGTCTCATGGTGGCCATCGAGGTGGACGGCTGGGCTTTTCACAGCGACCCGGACAAGTTCGTGAAAGACCGTCGCCGGCAGAACTACCTCGTCCTGAACGGATGGACAGTGATCAGGTTCACCTGGCTGGACCTTGTCGAGTATCCGAATCGGGTCATCTCAGTCACCCGCGCTGCGATTTCGGTGAGATAACGTGCGCAGACCGCACGTATCCTCACCGAAATCGCAAGTCCTCAGCGGCCGGCCATCTGCTCCAGCCGGCGGATGCGGTCCTCGATCGGCGGGTGGGTGGAGAACATCTTGCCGATCTTCTCCCCCGCCCGGAACGGGTTGGCGATCATCAGGTGCGCCTGATCGGCCAGTTGCGGCTCGGGCGGCAGCGGGGCGGCCTGCACGCCGTAGGCGATCTTGCGCAGGGCGCTGGCCAAGGCCAGCGGATCACCGGTCAACTCAGCGCCGGACTGGTCGGCCTGGTACTCCCTCGACCGTGACACCGCGAGCTTGACTACCGTCGCCGCGATCGGACCGAGCATCGAAACCAGCAGCATCGCAAAGGGATTCGCGCCGCCCTCGCGGTTACCGCCGAACATCGAGGCGAACACCGCGATATTGGCCAGCGCGGTGATGACCGATGCCATCGCTCCCGCCACACATGAGATCAGGATGTCGCGGTTGTAGACGTGGGACAGCTCATGGCCGAGCACCGCGCGCAGTTCGCGCTCGTCGAGGATGCCAAGGATGCCGGTGGTGCAGCACACCGCGGCATTGCGCGGGTTGCGACCGGTGGCGAATGCGTTGGGCGCTGCGGTATCGCTGATGTAGAGCCGCGGCATCGGCTGGCGCGCAACGGTCGCGAGCTCCCGCACGATCCGGTACATCGCCGGGGCCTGCATCTCGTTGACGGGCTGGGCGTGCATGGCCCGCAGCGCCATCTTGTCGCTGTTGAAGTAGACGTAGGCGTTCATGCCGACGGCGAAGAGCACCGCCAGCATGAGGATCGACTGGTTCTGAAACAGCGCACCGATGAAGACGATCAGCGCGGACATGCCGACCAGCAGCACGAACGTCTTCAATCGATTGGCATGGGGATGCCAGGTCATCAGCTTTTCTCCTCCGAGAGTCTTCGCTGATTCAACGGCCGACGACCGCTTCAGGTTCCGAGTGACTCAGCCGTGCCGGTTGACGGTGTAGTCGACCAGTGTGGCCAGGGCGTCGCGACCGGGTCCGGCGGGCAGGTTGGTCAGCTCGTCGCGGGCCCGCCCGGCGTACTCGCGCACCTTCTCCTTGGCCTTGCCCATGCCCGGGGAGCGCCGCAGCAGGGTCAGAGCCTCGGCGACCTCGGCATCGTCGGTCAGCGGCGCGGCCAGCAGCACCCGCAGCCGGTCGGCGTCGGCGCCGTCTTCACGAAGGGCGTAGAGCACCGGCAGGGTGTGCACACCCTCACGCAGGTCGGTCCCAGGCAGCTTGCCGGATTCATCCGGGTCACTGTCGATGTCGATGATGTCGTCGGAGATCTGGAACACCGTGCCGACGATGCCGCCGAGCCGCGACAGCCGCTCGATCTGCTCGGTGTCGGCACCGGAGAACGTCGCCCCGAACCGGCCGGACGCCTCGATCAGGCAGGCGGTCTTCTCGTAGACCACCTTGAGGTAGTGCTCGATCTCGTCGGTCCCCTCGGCGGCCCCGCGGGTCTCCCGCATCTGACCGGTGACCAGCTGGGCGAAGGTATCGGCGATCACCCGCACGGCGTCCGGGCCGAGTCGGGATACCAACCGGGAGGCGGTGGCGAACAGGTAGTCACCGGCCAGGATGGCGATGTTGTTGCCCCAGCGGGCGTTGGCACTGTCGGCGCCGCGCCGCACCTGGGCCTCGTCCATCACGTCGTCGTGATAGAGCGTGGCCAGGTGCACCAGCTCGATGACGGCCCCGGCGATGATGACCTCGGGATCCTCCGGCCGCGGCCCCAGCGAGCCCGCGAGCACGGTGAACAGCGGGCGGAAGCGCTTGCCGCCGGCTTGGAAGAGATGCTGGACGGCCTCGGCCATCAGCACGTCGGCCTTGCCCAGCTCGGTAGACATCAGATCCTCGACGCGTTCCACGCCGTCACGCACCCGCGTCGCGAAATCGGGGTCCCCGAAATCCACGCCCGCCACCACGCTCGCCGGTGTCCTCATTGTTCCAACATACTGGGAGGGTGCCGAGTCCAGCAGATGTGGTTGTTGTAGGCGCCGGGCCCGCGGGCTCGGCCGCCGCCGCCTGGGCGGCCCGGGCCGGTCGCGACGTCCTGGTGATCGACTCGGCGCAGTTCCCCCGCGACAAGGCCTGCGGGGACGGACTGACCCCGCGCGCCGTCGCCGAACTGCGTCAGCTGGGCCTCGGCGAGTGGTTGAGCGGCCGGATCGCCCACCACGGGCTGCGGATGTCGGGTTTCGGTGCCGATGTCGAGGTGCGCTGGCCCGGGCCGTCGTTCCCGGCGACCAGTAGCGCGGTGCCGCGCACCGAGTTGGACGACCGGATCAGGATGGTCGCCGCCGACGAGGGCGCCAAGATGATGCTCGGCGTCAAAGCCGTTGACGTCCGTCACGATCCGTCCGGGCGGGTATCGGAGCTGTTGCTCGACGACGGCTCGGAGATCCGGGTGGGTGAATTGATCGTCGCCGACGGCGCCCGATCGACGCTGGGCCGGACGTTGGGCCGGGAATGGCATCGCGAGACGGTGTACGGCACCGCCATTCGCGCGTACCTCGCCACCCCGCGCTCGGATGAGCCGTGGATCACCTCGCATCTGGAGCTGCGGTCCCCGCAGGGTGAGGTGCTGCCCGGGTACGGCTGGATCTTCCCGCTGGGCAACGGCGAGGTGAACATCGGCGTCGGCGCCCTGGCGACGGCCAAGCGTCCCGCCGATGCCGCACTGCGGCCGCTGCTGGCCTATTACGCCGGTCTGCGCCGCGACGAGTGGGGTTTCGAGGGCGAACCCCGGGCCGGCCTGTCGGCCCTGCTGCCGATGGGGGGCGCGGTCAGCGGGGTGGCCGGGCCGAACTGGATGTTGATCGGTGACGCCGCGGCATGCGTGAACCCGCTCAACGGCGAAGGCATCGACTACGGCCTGGAGACCGGACGGCTGGCCGCCGAACTGCTGGGTTCCGGCGACCTCGGTGCGGCCTGGCCGGCGGTGCTCACCGAGCACTACGCCCGCGGATTCTCCGCCGCGCGCCGGCTGGCGCTGCTGTTGACGTTGCCGAAATTCCTGCCCGCCGCCGGACCGGTGGCCATGCGTTCGCATTTCCTGATGAAGGTCGCGGTACGGATGATGGGCAATCTGGTGACCGAGGAGGACACGGACTGGATCGCGCGGGCGTGGCGCTCGGCGGGGCTGGCGTCGCGGCGGTTCGACCAGCGCGCACCGTTCAGCTGAGCGACCGCGACGGTCGGCCCAGCAGCGTCAGTTCCATCAGCAGCCGGACACCGGCCCGCGAATGCGCGGTGTCCTCATGGTGTACCAGCCGACCCAGGTCGACCACCAGGCCGAACGCGGCGTGCACGGCGAAACGTGCTTGGGCGTGGCTGAATTCGGTTCGGACCTCGGACAGCAGGCGCGCCCACTCGTCGACGGTGGCGCGTTGGATGTTGCGCAGCACCATGCGGTCAGCCTCGGGAACGTTGGTGCGCTCGGTGTAATACACATAGGCCAATTCGGGATCACCGAAGGAACGGTCGACGTAACGGCGCACCAGTTCGGCCAGCGCTCGTTCCGGATCCCGTTGCACGGCAAGGACACTGGAGATGTCCCCGGACACCCTGTCGGCGCTGCGCCGATAGGACGCGGCCAGGATGTCACCCTTGCTCGGGAAGAACCGATAGATGCCCGAGGGTTGCATGCCCGCGGCCGCGGCGATGTCCTCCACACTGGTTTCCCGAAAACCCTTGCGGTGGAACAGCAGCAGCGATTCGTGCAACAGGATCTCGTACTTGCCGCCGACGGCGGCACCGCTGCGCAGCGGCCGGACCGGCTCGCCGGATTCGGCGGGGGCGGGCAGCTCCGCCCACAGCACCGCCGATGCCAGGCCCGCCATCAGGGTGCGCAACTCGCCGATCGGCAGCGCGGCACGGTGGTCGGTGATGCTGCCGATCACGCTGATGGCCGCCGAGGACAGCGTCCAGCGTTCCCGCGAGGTGAGCTGCGGGCGCAGCTGCTTCAACGGTTGTTGCAGGCGTCGGTTGACCAGCTCGATCTGCCCGTTCAGGACGGCCTGGTCGTCATCGTTGAGATACCGGCCCTCCCAGCGGTACAGGCCTCCGGAGCTACGGTTGGCGATGACGATGTCGACCAGGGCGCCCACCAGGTCGTCGAGTTGGATCGCCGGATCGGCATCCGGATCGATGATCTCGGTACCGTCCACCAGCTGCTGTCCCAACGCGACCACCGCCTCGCGGAACAGCTCGTACTTGCCCGGCGAGTGCCGGTACAACGCGGCCGCGGAGATGCCGACCCGCGATGCGATGTCCTCCATGCTGACCGCGTGGTATCCGAGCGCGCTGAACGCGTCCGCGGAGGCCTTCACGATCTGCGCCCTGCGGTCGGGAGCACGCCTACCAGCCGGCACCGGGCGGCCGACTGTTGACATGTACCCACGGTAACGCATACATCGAAAATGCGAGGTTGTGACTAATGAGGATTCACATCATCGGAGCGTTTTCGATATGTCATCAGCGTAAATCCACCAGTTGCGCTGTACGGCCGACAGAAGCGCGATTCACATCGGGACGGGTTCTCCTCAGCGGTACTGGCAGAGGTAGGCGGTCTCGACCTCGACCCGCACCCCGAACTTGCTGTCCGCGGGCACGGTGAATTGTGTTCCCGCCGAGAAGGTTTCCCACTCGTCTGCGCCGGGCAACCGCACCGTCAGGGCCCCGCTGATCACATGCATGATCTCCAACTGGGAGGTCCCGAACTCGTACTCCCCGACCGCCATCACACCGACGGTTGCCGGCCCATCGGCGGGGCTGAAGGCGATCGAGGCGACGGCACCGTCGAAGTACTCGTTGACTTTGAACATGCGCGCAGACTAGCGACCCGCTTCACCGTTGGTGGATCACACCCCGGCGAGCATCGCCCGCAGCTCAGCGCGCCCGGAGGCATCCAGCGGCAGCAGCGGTGCCCGCGGATCGCCGACATTGCTGCCGAGCAGCTCGAGGCCGGCCTTTACCGTGGTGGGCAGACCCCCGGCGACGATGAACCGCAGCAGCGGCGCGAGATCGTCATAGATCCGCCGGGCGCGATCGACATCACCGGCGCGCACCGCGTCGTAGAGGTCCAGGCAGGGCTGCGGCCGCAGGTTGGGCGCCGCGGTGCACCAACCCGTGGCCCCCTCGGTGAGGGCGTCGAGCACCAGCGGGTTGCTGCCGTTGTAGAAGGGCAGTTCGCCACCGGAGAGCTCCTTGATGCGTCGCATCCGCATCAGGTCACCGGTGGACTCCTTGACCATCGTGACGTTGTCGATCTCGTTGAACATCCGCACCAGCAGCTCGGGGCTCATGTCGATGCCGCTGGTCGCGGGGTTGTTGTAGACCATGATCGGCAGGTCGACGGCGGCCGCCACGGCGGCGTAGTGCGCGATGATCTCGCGTTCGGTGAGCTTCCAGTAGGACACCGGCAGGATCATCAGCGCATCGGCGCCGGCAGCTTGCGCGTAGCGCGCGCGACGGACGGTGTTGGCCGTGGTCAGGTCCGAGGCACCGACGATGACCGGGACACGACCGGCGACAGCACCCACGGTGACGTCGATGACGGTGTCGAACTCGTCCTCGGTCAGGTAGGCGGATTCCCCGGTGCTGCCGGTCGGCGCGATGGCATGAGCGCCGGTGTTGACCAGTTGATCGACGAGCGCGGTGAGCGCGGCGGCGTCGACACCGGATCCGTCGGCGGTGAACGGGGTGATGGGGTAGGCGATGATGCCGTGGATGTTCGTCATGGTGGGACCTTTCAGGCGGTGAGGGTATCGGGGTGGTTGGCCAGCGCGCGGCGCGCGTAGTAGGCGAAGTTGGCCAGGCTGCGCTTGGGGGTCAGGGTCCAGTCATGGGCTTCGCGCGCCAGCCGATCGGGCAGTGCGGCAATGGTTCCCGCGGCCATGGCGGCCAGTTGGAGCTTGGCGCCGCGTTCGATGAGCATGGCCAGCGAGCAGGCCTCTTCGATGCTGGCACCCGCGACGACGTGCCCGTGGTGGGCCAGCAGGATGGCCTTCTTGTCCCCCAGTGCGGCAGAGATGATCTCGCCCTCCTCGTTGCCGACCGGCACGCCCGGCCAGTCCGGCAGGAATGCGCAGTCGTCGTAGAGCGGCGCGATGTCCATCTGCGACACCACCAGCGGCACTTCGAGCATCGACAGCGCCGCGACATGGAACGGGTGGGTGTGCACGATGCACCCGACGTCGGGGCGGGCTCGGTAGATCCAGGAGTGGAAACGGTTGGCCGGGTTGGCCATTCCGTCACCGTCGAGAACGTTGAGGTCCTCGTCGACCAGCAGCAGATTGCCCGCGGTGATCTCGTCGAAGCCGAGGCCGAGGCGTTGGGTGTAGTAGGTGCCCGGCTCGTCGGCGCGGGCGGTGATCTGACCGGCCAGCCCGGAGTCGTGACCGGCGTCGAACAACGCGCGGCAGGTCAGAGCGACCTTCTCGCGGGCGCTCAGTCCGGTATCGGCGATGTTTCGACCGAGGCCGTCGAGCGCACGCCTCATCAGATCTGACTTGGAATCCTGCAGGGTGCTCGTCATGGAATGATCTCCTCTCGTGATGACACGTT
Organism: Mycobacterium sp. VKM Ac-1816D; assembly: GCF_000416385.1. NCBI lineage: Bacteria > Bacillati > Actinomycetota > Actinomycetes > Mycobacteriales > Mycobacteriaceae > Mycobacterium > Mycobacterium sp. VKM Ac-1816D. The sequence continues at coordinate 94,628 of NZ_AOHQ01000131.1, read as the reverse complement.
GAGGACTGTAGGACACTTTGTGTCATATCGTCAATGCGGTAATCTCTGATTCGTGAGTGGCTTGTTACGTGCCGTGCGCCAGCAGCGGGGCATGACGCTGGACGAGGTGTCCGCGGCGACCGGTCTGACCAAGAGCTATCTGTCCAAGGTCGAACGCGGCCAGAGCGTGCCGTCGATCGCCGCCGCCCTGAAGATCTCCCGTGCACTCGATGTCGATGTGGCACAGCTTTTTTCCGATGATCCTGAGGTGTCGTCACTGACCGTCGAACGGGCGGCCGACCGCGGCGCCGAACGCCACCACGCGGTGGCCGCCGGGATGCTGGGCAAGGCCATGTCACCGTTCGTCGTCCGCCCCGGCCGCCAGTTCACCGCACACCCCCATCCCTGCCACCCCGGCCAGGAGTTCGTCTTCGTGCACGCCGGCGCCGTCGAGCTGAATCTCGACGGAACGGTGGTAGCGCTGCAGACCGGGGACTGCGCATACTTCGACGCCTCGGTCTCGCACAAGCTGCGCCAGGTCGGCGACGTCGGCGCCGAGGTCGTGGTCGTGGCCTACAGCGCACCGGGACGGCGGGGATAGCACAGGATCGACCGAATCGACGGACACCACCAACCCGATACGGCAGCATCGACAGACCCGATCAGCCATCCGAGGGAGCAGACCGCCATGTCCACGTCGGACGCACCGGACCGGACCGATTCCGACGACCTCGCCGACGCCTTGCTCGACGCCATCGAGGGCAGCGTCTCCGACGCCGCACCGGAGCTGTTGCGCACCACGATGGCGGCGTTCCGCAAGCTGGGCATCGAGTTCGTCCGCAAGTACAACCGGCTGGAAATCGACACCGCCGAGCACAGTTTCGACGACCCGGTGCTGTTCGTCGCCAACCACGGCTTCGGCGGGATCTTCGACCTGAACGTCTTCGCGACCAGTGCCGCATTGGAGCAGCTGCACCTCGATCGCGATGTGACCATCCTGACCCATCAGCTCGCCTGGACCCTCGGCGTCGGTCGTTTCATCGAACCCATCGGTGCCCGGCCCGCCAGCGTCGAATCCGCGCAGGATGCCTTCGGCCGCGGCGAGCATGTCGCGGTGTACCCCGGCGGCGATATCGACTCCGCCAAGTCCTGGGAGGACCGCAACCGGATCATGTTCGGCGGGCGCACCGGTTTCGCCCGCCTTGCCATCGACAACGGGGTGCCCATCGTCCCGATCGTGACCGCAGGAGCAGGCGAGTCACTGTTCGTCATCTCCAGCGGCGAGCGCCTGGCCCGGGCCACCCGCCTCGACAAGCTGTTGCGTCTGAAGTCCGCGCCGATCAGCGTCTCGTTGCCGTGGGGACTCAACATCGGTGTTGTCGGGCTGCTGCCCTACCTGCCGCTGCCCACCAAGCTGCAGACCCGGGTGCTGCCCGTGATGCCGGCCGAATCCGGTGAGGAGCCTGCGGAGTATGCGGGGCGGGTCGAATCGGCCATGCAGACCGCGCTGACCGAGATGACCGAGGGTCGCACGCCGCTGCTGGGCTGACGCGTCAGTGCCGCGCCAGCCAGTCGGCCAACCGCGTGGCGCACAGGTCGGCCCCGACACCGGTGACCAACGTGGTCTCGTCGACGGGAATGCCGTGATAGGTCGCCGCCGGGTCATCGACGACCGGCAACTCGCGTCCCTGCCGCCGCAGCACGGCCCGGGCCATCTCTCCGAACGACATCTTCTGTGGCCCACCGACCTCACGCACCCCGTCGGCCGGTGTGCCGGTGGCGATCCCGGCAAGGACGGCGGTCACCTCGGCGGAATCGACGGTCTGGATCGCGGCGATCGGCGCGCGCACCTCGCCGTCGCGGATCATCGATTCGGTGATGGGCTCGGCCAATTCGTGGAACTGCGTCGCCCGCAGCACCGTCCACGGCACCCCCGAGCCCGCGGCGGCATGTTCCTGGGCCAGCTTGCCGCGCAGATACCCGGCGTCGCGGGCCATGACGTCGGCGCCGACGATCGACAGGACGACATAGTGCCCGGCCGAGGACGTGCCGACGGCGGCGGCCAGGTTCGAGGAGGTCTGCTCGAAGAACTGCTGCGCCGGGTCCTCGGGTGTCGGTGCGTTGATGACGTCGACCACCACATCGGCGCCTGTCAGGGCGTCGGCGAGACCGTCACCGGTGAGCAGGTCCACACCGGTCGCCCGGGACGCGGGGACGACATCGTGGCCGCGGCCACTCAGCATCGGCACGAGCCGGCGTCCGATCAGACCGGTGGCACCGACGACGGTGATCCTCATATTCGACGTGTTCACACACCCAGGCTGGCAGCGCCGCAGGTCGTGGGCGTCCCGGAAAACCCGTAGTCCCAGGGGCTCACACGATGTACTTGCCCAGCCCCAGCATCGCGTTGTCGTCGGCAGGCTCACGCGTGCAGTCGGCCAGGCCCGCCTGGAGTGCGGCGACGTCCATCCCGGTGCCGATGAGCACCAACTCGGTGCCGCGGCCGCGCGACCTGTGGAACCGCAGCGAGCTGCCGACCAGCTGTACCAGGAACCGGCCGTTGGGTCCGAAATCGACGAAACCCTTTGCCCGGTAGAGCCCTTGGGGGCGGCCTTGGAGGAACTGCAGGAAGTGTCGCGGGTTGACCGTGTCGCCGGTGCAGAACTGCATGCTCTGGTACTCGGGGTGGTGATGATCGTGGTGGTCGTCGTGATCGTGCAGGAGTTCGTCGAAGGACAACTGCGCCGGCGGTTTCCGCGCTACCGGCGGGTCGATCAGCAGCTCGGGGTCGATGCGCGCGAAATCGGTGGGCAGCACCGGCACCCGTGGGTTGAGCTCGCGGATCCTGGCGGCCACGACGTCATCGTCGGGCGCCTCGCTGATCTTGTTGAGCACCACCAGATCCGCCACCGCGACACCATGGCCCAGATCGGCGGGTTGGACGGCGTCGACCACCAGCACCAACCCGGCGTAGTGGAAGCGATCGTCCTCGGCGGTGGCGATGGTGCGCGCCAGCACCTGCGGCTCCGCGACACCGCTGGCCTCGACCACGATCAGGTCCAGCGCTGGCCGCACGGCCGCCAGCTTGCCGAGCATCTCGGCGGCCTCCGACGCGTCCACCGCACAACAGATGCAGCCGTTGGACAGCGAGGCCATCGCGTCGACCTGGCCGGCGACCAGCATCGCGTCGATGTTCACCGCGCCGAAGTCGTTGACCAGCGCGCCGATTCGCACCCCGCGGCTGTTGCGCAGCAGATGGTTGAGCAGGGTGGTCTTTCCGGCGCCGAGGAAACCGGCGATCGCCAGGACGGGAACGCTCACGGCGTGCATCTCACGGCTTGACGGCGGCGTGCAGCGCGACGATCCCTCCGGTGAGGTTGCGCCAGCGCACCGAATCCCACCCGGCCTCGCGGATGCGGGCGGCCAATTCGGCCTGTGTCGGCCAGGCGCGAATCGACTCGGCCAGATAGACATAGGCCTCGGGATTGCTCGAGACCGCCGTGGCCATGCCCGGCAGCGCCCGCATCAGGTACTCCTTGTACACGGTGGAGAACAGCGCATTGGTCGGCGTGGAGAACTCGCACACCACCAGCCGGCCACCCGGGCGGGTCACCCGGGCCATCTCGCGCAGTCCGGCCACATGGTCGACGACGTTGCGCAGACCGAAGCTGATGGTCACCGCGTCGAAGGAATCATCGGCGAACGGCAGCCGGGTGGCGTCGGCGCCCACCTTGGGCACCGGACGCGATGCCCCGGCCGACAGCATGCCGACCGAGAAGTCCGCCGCCACACACCACGCGCCCGAACTCGCCAGCTCGACCGTCGACACCGCCGTCCCGGCAGCCAGGTCGAGCACCTTGTCCCCCGGCCCGATCCCCAGCGCCGCGCGGGTCTGACGCCGCCAGAACCGGTCCTGGCCCAGCGACATCACCGTATTGGTGATGTCGTAGCGGCGGGCCACGGCGTCGAACATCGACGCCACCTCATGCGGATTCTTCTCCAACGACGCCCTGCTCACCAGATCAAAACTACCTGTGAGTCTCGGGGTTCCCGGAATGGGCCGCGTCTGGTGACGTTGAACCTTGGCGTGAGCAGACGGCTGTTCCCCTGGTTTCGGCCTGTAATGGGGGTACACGCGTCTGCTGGCGGGAAGAACACTCCCCGAGAAAGGCATCTACATGGCTGAGAAGGTCTGGTTCATCACCGGCGCATCCCGCGGCTTCGGCCGCGAGTGGACGATCGCCGCCCTCGAACGCGGGGACAGGGTCGCCGCGACGGCGCGCGATACCGCAACCCTGGACGACCTGGTGGTCCGCTACGGCGCCGCGCTGCTGCCGCTGCAGCTCGACGTGACCGACCGGGCCGCCGATTTCGCCGCGGTCCAGCGTGCCCACGAGCATTTCGGCCGGCTCGACATCATCGTCAACAACGCCGGGTACGGGCAGTTCGGCTTCATCGAGGAGCTCACCGAAGCCGAGGCGCGCGACCAGATCGAGACGAACCTGTTCGGTGCGCTGTGGGTCACCCAGGCCGCTCTGCCGTTCCTGCGGGCCCAGCACAGCGGGCACATCCTGCAGGTGTCCTCGATCGGCGGCATCACGGCATTTCAGAACGTCGGCATCTATCACGCGTCCAAGTGGGCGCTGGAGGGCTTCTCGCAGTCGCTGGCCCAAGAGGTGGCCGGCTTCGGCATCCACGTCACGCTGATCGAGCCGGGCGGGTTCGATACCGATTGGGCCGGCTCCTCGGCCAAACGGGCCACCCCGCTGCCGGACTACGCCGAGGCCCACCAGCAGGCCGCCGACGCCCGCGCCAAGCGCACCGCGAAATCGGGCGACCCGCAGGCCTCGGCCGCCGCCGTGCTCAAGATCGTCGACGCCGAGCAGCCGCCGCTGCGGGTGTTCCTCGGTGAGTTGCCGTTGCAACTGGCCGAGGCCGACTACGCCCAGCGCCTGGCTACCTGGCGGGAGTGGCAACCGGTCTCGGTCGAAGCGCAGGGCTGATTCGCCAGGGCTCTCAGCCCGGGATCTTGGACAGGATCTTTCTGACGACCTCGACGGCCAAACCGGGCTTGTGGTCGCCACCGCCAGCTTGCACGTCAACGAGCACATTGTTCTTCACCGCGATGGCCCGCTGATAGGGCAGGTTGTCCAGCGTGGAATGGGACACCAGCTCGACCACACCGTCACCGGCGTCCCGGGGCGCCCCGAGCGTGATGGGACCGGTTGCCCGGTCCTGCATCATGTGCCACAACAGCGTGGTGCCGGCGCAACGGGTCCATATCCCGCGGTAGTAGTCGAGCATGCCGGTCGCGGTGGCGGCATCGGTGTAGTTGGACACCGACTGGCCGATCGACAGAAGAGTCTCCGCGTTGCTCGGCGCGGTGCCGTGGAAGCCGAGATGACCACTGGCTCCGTATGCCACGCTGGTCGAGGCCAGAAATGAGGGCACGCACTCGAGCGGCTCATAGACCGATTCCGATGTCGGCGGCATTTGTGGGTGGGTCAGCGTCTCGATATTGGCCAGACCGTTGTCGCCGGTGAGCGCGCGCGCCTCGGCGTCGGTGAGTAGCAACCCGGGCAGGGCCGCCGCGTCGACCAGTGGCGCCGGCGGGGGTGTGGTCGTGGTGGGTACCGGAGATACCGACGACGATGCCGGTGCCGGTGCCGCCACCGTCGGTGATCCGACCGCGGGGTCGGTGGAATCAGCACCGGTCACCGTCCAGACGACGATCGCGGCCACTGTGGCGACGATGACGGTGTAGGACAGCGCGAGCCCGATCACCGCGCGGGTGTGTCCACGTTGCCCGGTGCGCCCGATCTGCGCCAATCCCAGATGCCCGAGCACCGCGCCGGCCGGCGCGAACACGAAGGCGAAGATGACCGACAGCGTCGCCAGCGTGTTGACCTTGGGATCCGAACCCGACGGCGGCGGCGGTACCCCGACGTATCCGCCGGTGTTCGTCGGGCCCGGAACGCCGAACGGGTCGGCGCCGAACGGATCACCGTCGGCCGGGCCGCCAGGCCACGCTCCGAACCCGCCGCCGCTCATCGCGTATCCCCCCGCCACACCATTTCTCGGCACCACAACCGCGCACGGCATTCGTGCTTTCACACATTACTGCGCAGTGCCATGGCCGATGAGCACCAATTTCGCGGTGTGCCGGCAGGTCACCCCGTCGAGCATGACACTGCGGGGTCAAGCGGTATGGTTGCCCGCAAGCAGCACGTGCGAGGGGGACGAGTGAGGCGCCGTGACAAGGGAATAGCCGGATCGATCGGCACAGTTCGGCCGGGAAGCCCGACCCGCCTCGGGTGGAGCGCGCAATGAACGAATCACCGCGCGACGACCTCCCCTACGATCCATTCGCCGAACCGCCGCCGTCACAGGTTCCCGATGAACCTGCGCAGACCGGGCCGACGCCCACATCCGGGTACGAGACCACCCAGGCCGGACCGCCGGTCTCGCCCTCCTACATGCCCCCGCCCGTCTTCAGCGCCCAGCACATTCCGCCACACCAACCGCCACCGAAGCGGCACAAGAAAACACTGGTGGTGCTTGCGGGCGGCGCCGCCGTCTTGGTGGCGATCCTTGTTGTCGTCATCGTCGTGGTCAGCCGAGGTGGATCGGCGCTGACCGGTGGTGGCAGCCCGCAGGAGGCGGCCAAGGCGTATCTGGAAGCGCTGGCAAGCGGGGATGCGGAGGCCGCGTTGTCGCTCGGACTGAACGCGCCCGCGACGACCGATCTGCTGACCGACGATGTTCTGCGCCAACAGATCGAGAAAGCCCCGATCACCGCCATCTCGGTTCCCGACGGCACCGCACCGATGGGTGATTTCGCCATGGTGCCGGTATCGGCGAAGTTCGGTGATGAGGTCTCCAGCGCCAGCCTTACGATGCGTAAGGCCAACGGCGAGTGGAAGGTTCAGAATTCGGCCGTCAAGATCGACTTCAGTGCCGTGCTCGGGATCAACAAGAGCTTGGCCGACCTGACAATCTTCGGCACACCGGCCACCGGCCCGGTGTACGTGTTCCCCGGCTGGGTGGACTATGGCAGCAGCAATGCCAATCTCTCCTACAAGGGCCCCACCCTGCTGCTGAATCAGCTCGACAGCTTTCTGCTCTTCAACTCGGTGACGCCGACGTTGAGCCCGTCTGCCACCGACGCGATCAACACCAGGCTGCTCGATGATCTCGCGAAGTGCACGGCATCGAGACTGTTCGCGCCGCCCGGATGTCCGTTGAAGGTCAGTCCTGCCGGGCTCGTCGACGGCACCGCCCAGTGGGGCCCGTTGACCGACCTCGGCAATATCAAGCAAATGTTCAACCCGTACAACATGACCGTGTCCATTGTCGGGACCATCGTCTCCAACTTCACCGCCTCCACGCCGGGCGGCGCCCCGTCAACAGGCAAGATCACCGGGGTGATCAGCGGCTCTGCCGATCTCAGCACGGACCCACCGACGGTGACATACCGATGAGTGCCCGACACCGACCTCGCATCCGGAAGGGGAAGCCGTGACGTACCCGCCATCGTGGAACCAGGGCCAGGGTAGCGGCGGTGCCGGCGATCCGTGGCAGGGCGGGCAGTCACCGTTCGGGGCCGGTGATCCGTTCGGTCAGGGCCACCCCAATGCCGGTGGCGCACAGCCCTGGCCGGCCTTCGGCGCTCCGCCACCCAACGCCCCACCACCGAACGGCAAACCGCCCAGCGACAACGTGCAGTGGGTCATCGCCGGCATCGCCGCCGTCCTGGTGATCGCTCTGGTCGTCGGCGGGTTGCTGTGGAAGAACCGCGCCGGTGAGACGACCGAACAGGCCGCTCCGGCAACCACATCCAGTGCGGTTCCGACGACCGCACCGAGCACGACACCCTCGTCGGCCGTGCCAACGCCCACCGCTGCGCCGGCGCCGCCTCCACCGTGCAACGGACGAACCGCCTCCCCCGGTCCCAACACCCCGGCCGGATGGCAGTCTGTCCTGAGCCCCCGCGGGCTGGTCTACGACGTGCCGCCCGATTGGGAGGTGCTGTCCTGCACGACTCTGGTCGGTTGGGAGAAGCCGTGTCCGGAGTCCCAGAACAATCCGTTCGGCTCATGTCCGATCAGGACCATGAGTGGAGCGGCCGAACTGTCCAACCCCAAGTGCCCGAAGAGCTCGATTGGCCTGTCCGGGGTTCCGGGTGCCAAGAACACGACCGATATCCGCGAGGCGGTGCGGCTCGAGACCACATCGGTCGCCGATATCTACACCTCGGACAGCGGCGTGGTGCCCAAGGTGGAACTCGGTGCGCCTCGCGACTTCTCGATTTCCGGCAAGCCGGCCGTCGAGGTCGTCGCCACCGTGACCGGAGTCGCCGCCGACAACTGCACCGCCCCGAATGCGTTGCACGTCATGATCGGAACGACGGTTCCCGGCCAAGAGGGGTCGGTGATGTTCGTGCTGTCGATGGAGTACCAGGGTGCTGCCGACACCGCCACCGTCGACAAGATGGTGTCGTCGCTACGCCTGGCGGGCTGATTCCCACATCACGGCGTGATCCGATCCAGCATCGCGCGCACGAGTTTCATCGGTCTGTCCCCGGCGTTCGGGCCGGAGATGGTGTTGTCCACCAACACGTTCTCCTTGACCGCCAACACCCGTTCATAGCTGATGGGTATCACCATCGGCGACATCGAATTGGACTGCGTCCAGATCCCGTTGCCCATGTCCTTGACCTCGCCGAAGGTCAGCTCGGTGACGAACCCGTTCGGCAGTGTCCATTTCATGGTCTTGCCGACGCACCCGCGCCATTTCGCCAGGTAGGCGTCGAGCGCTCGACGGGCCGCTTGGTTGTCATCGAACCGCGCCACCGCCTGACCCACCTGGAATCCGATCTGGCTGTTCACCGAATCAGACCCGTAGAAATTGCGCCATTCGGTGCCCTCATAGGCGCCGGGGGTGCCTGCGACGAAGGACGGGAAACAGGAGTCGTCGTCGAACGTTCCGATCGGTTCACCGTTGTTGGACGGCATCTCGACCTTGTCGGAGGTGGCATAGGGGGTCAGGCCCGGATCACCCATGAGGGTGCGAAGATCCAGCAGCGGAACGAGGATTTCAGGGAGCTTCGCGGCATCGACCACCGGTGCCGGTGGGGCCGTGGATGACGGCGCGGACGGGGACACCGACGGGTTCGATGTCGACGCCGGCGGCGCAGCGGTCGGGGTCGAGGCGTCGTTTCCGCCGGCAGCCCAGACGACCAGCCCGACCACCACGGCCAGGATCACGAGATAGGACAGGGTGATGCCGATCAGTGCTCGCTCCCGGCCTCGCTGGCCGGTACGGCCGACCTGCGCCAGACCGAGGTGGCCCAGGATGGCACCGGCAGGGGCGAAGACGAATGCGAAGATGACCGACAGGGTGGCCAGGGTGTTCACCTCTGCCGAGATCGGGCGCACCACGACCGGCGGGGGCGCTCCGGCGGACGCCGGACCCGTCGGTTGGTCCACGGGCGCGTCGAATGGGTTGTGGCCGAAACCGTCCTGGGACATCGCGATTCACCCTCTCAATTCGGGACTCGGTCGAGCATGGCCTGCATCACCCGCGTCGGGGTGTCGGCGAGACCCAACCCGATGAAGATGCTGTCCACCACCACGTTGTTCTTCACGGCGAGGTAGTGGCTGAACTCTCCACCGGGAGTTCCCCCCTCGACCTTGGTGTCCACTTTCACCATGTCATTGCCGATCTCCACCGGCATTCCATAGGTGAGGGAGAGGCCGTCTGCGGTGGGAGTCGTGGGTATCGTCATCGTCGACTTGCCGGCACATCCGCGCAGATACCCGACATAGGCGGTGAAGGCCTGTTGCGCGGCCGCGGCATCGGGAAACACGGCCGCACCCTGCCCGATCAGCAGCCCCGTCGACCGGTCACCGATATCGGTTCCGGTGAACTGCAGCGGGACATGCCCGCCATAGGCCATCGGCGTGCCCTTGAAATGCGATCCCGCGCATGACGTGTCCTCGAAGCCTCCGCGGTCGGGTTGCAGGCCCAACCCGCTCGTCGTCCAGATCGGCGCAAGGGCAGGCCGGGTCAGCAGCGCGCGCAGATCGTCGACGTTGAGCAGAATCCCCTGTAGCGCTGTCGGTTCGAGGGTGGGTCGGGGCTTCGGCGTCGGTGCGGGCACATCCGTCGTGCGCGGTGGCGGTGCCGCAACCGATGTGGTCGACGGGTCAGCGGCGAAGGCCGGGGTCGGCGACTCGTTTCCGCCGGCTGCCCACACCACCAATCCGACGATGACGGTGGTCATGACGACATACGAGAGCGTGATCCCGGACAGTGCCCGCTCCCGCCCGCGCTGCCCGGTGCGGGCGACCTGTGCCAATCCCAGGTGGCCGAGGATCGCCCCGGCCGGCGCGAACACGAACGCAAAGACCATCGACAGGGTCGCCAGGGTGTTGACCTCGCCGCGGTCGGGCACCGGGCCAGGTGACGGTGGCGGCGGCGCCGTCACGGGTCCGCCGCCGAACGGGTCGCCCCCGGTCGGAGCGTCGAATGGGTTGCCGGGGTATCCCTGTGTCACGGCTACCCCGACTCTCTGGCCGCGACACGCTCGAGCATCGTATCGGTGACGCGGTTGGGCGTATCACCCAACTGGCGGCCCGTGAAGGTGTTGTCCACCAGGACATTCGCCCTGACCGCAACGATGTGGACGAGATCGATGAACCTCGCGTCAGCCGGCGGGATAGACCGCACCATGATGAGGTCGGGGCCCAATACCGTGGGCTCGCCGTAGGTGAAGGTCCACGGCGGTACATCCGATCGGATCCAGGTGGTCGTTTGTCCGACGCATCGGCGCCAGAGCGCCAGATAGTCGCCGAACGCCTTCTGCGCGGCTGCCGCATCCCCATAGAGCGCCGCCCCCTGCCGCACCACCTGAGCCAGTTTCGGGCTACCTAACACCTGGTTCCCGATATCCGTGCCGACATACGCGGCCGGCTCATTCCCTCGATAGCCCTCAGCTGTACCGCGCAGGTGCGATCCGATACATGACATGTCCGTGTACGTGCCGATCTCGGGCCGCGGTTCGACCAGCGCATCGGTGGAGAACCACAGCGTCAGATCGGGGTCCGCGACCAGCGTCTGCAGTTCCGGCAGCGGTATCAGGATCTCGGGGAGCAACGCGCGATCCACCCGCGGACCCGCGGGCGGTAGTGGCGCTGCCGCGGGAACCGGCAGCGCGGGGGTGGGATCGCTCGACGCCACCTGCGTCTGGGGCGTGCCGCCGCGGACCATCCACAGGACCAGACCCGCAGTCGCGCAGACGATCACGACATAGGAGAGCACCAGTCCGACCATTGCCAGTGCGCGGCCGCGCTGCGCAGTGCGCCCGATCTGAGCGAGGCCCAGGTGGCCGAGGATCGCGCCGACGGGCGCGAAGACGAAGGCGAAGACCACCGACAGCACCGCCAGCGGGTTGGTGCCACCGCCATGGGGCGGCGACGCATACGGATCTCTACCGGCCGGCGGCGTCGCCACCGGCGCGGCGAACGGATCACCGAACGGCGCCCCGCCGAACGGGTCGCCACCGAATCCCCCCTGTGTCAACTCTGTTCCCCCATCCGCTCTGTCCGTCGCCGACCGACGCTCACAAGATTCCGAAGCTCGACGTGACCCATCGCACCGGATCCGCGCAACGGAAGGGCGCAATACCGCGCGCATGTAACCGCTGGCCGCTGGGCGGTTGCCCGAGCGCCGACACCACGAAATACCGTCGCTCCAGCTGTCGTTGGTTGGAGGGGTTCTCCACGGCCGCCACCAGCGCACCGGCATTCAGCCTGATCAGCAGGCTTCGCACCTCTTCGTGCAGGAGCCTGCCGTCGAGTTCGTTGTAGACCGGGTCGTCGGAGGTGTCACGCAGGTACGCCGCACCCGAATTCGACATGATCATGCTCCATTCGGAGCCCTCGACATTGCGCAGCACCCGCAAGGCGTCGAACTTCGACAGGATCACCGCGAGCTTGGGCTGGCCCTGCCCGATGGCCATCGAGAGGTTGTTCAGCACCCCGCGTGGATCACCACCGCTGACGCCTTGTGGCAACAGATCCTGCAACTGATCTCGAATCGCGGTGACCCGCAGGGGATCGAACATGAAGAACACGGCGTCCGCCCTGCCGAAGAAGTGGAATGGTGGCGCGTGTAGATCGCCGGATTCCATGTCCTCACCGGCCACGTCGCGCAACACCAGATAGCGCTGAACACCGCCCCAGGCGCCTATCGAGAACACCAACGGCTCACGCTGGGCGGAGGATTGGGTGAGGACCGCAGGTGTGGGCGGGATCAGTCCACGCTGTTCGAACAGTGGCTTCTCATAGGTGCTCGCATACGCGTGCGCGGTGGCTCGGGTCGCCGGATCCATCGAGTAGCCGAGTCGCTCCAGGAGCAGTTGCAGCTGTTTGACCAACACCGCGATGTAGAGGCTCTTCCCGGTGGCGCGGGCACCCGCCATCGCGATGCAGACCGCGTGCCCGGACCGCCAGTTGGGCGGCAGTTCGAAGTGGCACAGGGGGCAGATTTCGACGACGGGCCCCTTGAGGGTGTGTTCGGCCTCCGCGGCCGATGCCGCGGGGCCGTTGTAGCCCGGTGGCCGCTGCCAGGCGAACAGCGGCCCGATCTCGGTGTGCGTGCCCGAGAACGCGGTGCCGGCATCATCGTAGAATCGCTGACCGCCCACCCTGGGGCTCAGGGTCCACACGTAGTTGTTCGGATCGACGACGGCGAAGCAACGCGGGCACTTGTTCATGTCAGCGCGCGCACCAACTGAGTGGTGATCTGGTCGAGAGTGTGCGGGTGAGCGAGTAGCGCGGCCGCCGGGCCCTGCCCCTGCGGGGGCGACGACAGCCGCGCGGTGGTGCCGTCCAGCCGTGGGTCATCGGACAGCAGAAAGATCGGAAATTGTTGTTGCACGGCCACACTGGCAGTATCGGTGCAGACCACCGTGCGTCCGTCCGGCGACAGCTGGGACCAGCGCACGCCCGCCGTCCAGCGCGGCGCCAGGGCAGCAACGGTGTTCGCCAGCCCCGCCGCACCCTCCGCGGCCGCGCTGACCGCGGTGATCTGCGAACCCGCCAGCACCACCGACACGTCGTTGCATCCGACCGCGGCCGCCACCCCCACGATGACATCGGTGGCTGCGGCGACGCTGCCGTCGGCGAACCATGAGCTCATCGACGCCGAGGTATCCAGGGCGACGATCAACGCACCGTCCTGTTGAGCGGGCGCCCGGCCGATGACCTTGCGTGCCGAACTGCGTGCAGCCGCGCCCAACGGACTCAACGGGGTGTCGGCCACGGCACTGACGCCGACCTCGATCGTGTTGCCCGATGGTGTCAGCACGGCGAACACGACACCGGAATCACCGCTGACATCGACCGGGTCGAAGAGCACCTGGACCGGATCGACATCCCCGGAGTTCTCATGCGCGATGGCCAGATGGATGACGCTGCCCGCGTCGAAGCGTTCACCGCCGAGCGGACGCACCGCGATGTGCACCGGTCCGGTGAGACGTGGCAGAACGGCGTGGTGGGCGCTGCTGCGCACCACCGGCTGCTCGGCTCCGGCGCGCACATCCAGTTCCGCGCTCGACACCGCACCGGTGATCGACACCGCCAGGGCATCGGCCGGAATACGCACCCGCTGGTTACTGGCTCCGACTACGTAGATCGGCATCAGTGACCTCCCCTGATCCGCTCAACCTGCGATATTTGTCCTGGTCGTCCCTGGGCAAGCAACTTGTGCACCATCTTCCGATATCGACGCGGCGTCTGATCGGCGCCGAGTCCGGCCATCCGGGTCATCAACGACACCGTGGCATCGACATCCTCTTCGGAGAATCGCCGCCCGGCGACCAGCTGATCGGCCACACGCGCGACGAGTACGCTCACCCCAACGCTCGCGGCATCGGCTGAATCCTCGTCGGTGGCAACGGGCAGCAGTGCCGCCGCGAGCACCGCGGCCGGATCGACCACCGCGCGGTCAACCAACTCCAGAATCTGCCAGACCGCTGCATCGGCGGTGCGCGCGTCGGCCGCAATCGTATTCGCTTGCAACGGAAAAGGGATGCGTCTGATGTCGGCCAGCAAGGAAAGGGTGAGGACGCGCACACCGGCATCCGGGTGTACCCCGCCCAGGCCGACGTCCGTCATCGCCTCTTCCCATGATCGGCTGTAGACGCCCTGCCGCTCGTGCAAAAGACCGTCCTGAACCCACTCGGCGGTCTCGATACCGCGCAGTGCCGCACATGCGACGGCCACCGGGTCGGGGCTGGTATCCATCACCGACGCAGCCAGTTCGGACATCCCCGATGAATCCGGGGCACCCAGCAGAGTCGGTAGCGCGGCCCGCGCGCTCAGCGGTGCACCATGCGACGCGATGAGCAGATCCGTCGGATGCCAGATCGCATCACCGGCCACCTCGTCGAAAAGCGTTGCCTGCCTTAGCTTGCACCACCACAGATGCGCGAACCGATCGGCATCGTCATGCGCACCCTGGCTTTCGGCACAGGCGCCACGGACGGCAGTCCGCGTCCAGACCGAATCCCAGGGTTTCGCGGTGGCCACCGCGCGGGGGTCCGGCACACCCACACCCTCTGCCAGCCAAGCAAGTACTTCGATATCCGGCAGCGTCCGCCGGTCTGCGGTGACGGTCGCCTCGGCCAGTATTCGCGCCGCAAGCGCGAGCCTGACCTCGTGGCCGACCCGATGTCCGACTCGTCGGGCCACTTCCGGGCCCCTGCCCGGATCGGTGAGCGCTTTGTGCACGACCGGTTGGGATATCACCTGTGCCGCAACGTCGTCATCGACCCCGGACCGCAGCAAGAGATCCGCCAGTCGGATGAGCACCTCTGGATCCGACTCGCCGCCCGCACCCACCGCCGCGCCGATCGCCGAGGCGACAGCGTCCGGCAGGTCGCGGTCGTCGTAGCGGCGCGGGCTCACCGGTACCGGCGTCTGCTGCCGCAGCCAGGCGTGGTCGGCGATCGCACGTTCGAGGTAGATCGCATCGGCATAATCGGCTGCCTGCCCGTCGTTGACCCGCTCGACAGCCCGCCAGGCCTCCTCGGTGGTGAACCCCACCAGCTCGGCCATCGCATCCGAGATCCGCTGCCCCAACGGCGATCCACTCGGCATCTCGGACGGGCAGTGCGCTGTGATCACGATCGTGGCCTCGGCACGCGCGTCGGCGAAGTCGTCTCGGTGCAGAACGGACATCGCCATCGGCCACGCCGGGTGCAGATCGCGGTCACCGGCCACCTCGGCGTAGCGGTCGATGTCCGCCAGCACCACGCGCGCCGAGGCGGGATCGGTCAGCACCACCTGCGCCATCGCCGACCACGGCGTGACCTCGATGATCTGTCCGGACGCCGTGCGGTGCGGTTCACCGTCGAGTTCTCCCAGCGAGAGCATCGACGCCTCGTCGATGATCACGACCTGCGGGGGCAGCGACGCGAGGTCGCCGCGGGGCACGGCGGTCAGATGGTGCCCGGTGTGCACGTCGGGTGATACCTCGTCGGAGCGATCGAACGTCGAGAAGCTCAGTCGCGCTGCGGTACCCGCCGACATCAGGAAGCTGGTCAGACCGATCCATTGGGCCGCGCTCTCCGGCGAGTCCACACCCAGCACCACCGGCGGTCCACCCTGCAGTGCCGCCGCAGTGGCGTCCAACAGGCCGCACAGCGTCCCCAGCCGCCAGGTGCTGGTGTCCATCACGAAATCGACCGCGCTGTCCGCGGTGACCACGCCGCCGGGCACCGGCTGATCCGACGGCAGCATCGCGCGGGCCACCTCGGGAGCACCGTAGGGGCGAACCCAATCCGGGGATCGCCACAGTTGAATCGGTCGGACATGAATCGATCGGACAGCGGTGCGCTCGGCGGGGATGCGGTCGAGAAGCACGTGGGCGAACACGTTTCCGGGCCGTCCGGTGGCATCGGAGCCGGCGGGCACGGTGTGCCAGAAGGCCGCGCCGACGGACACCGGGCGGTACGCCAGCCGACGGGGTCCCCGTTCACAGTCCTGGGGTGTCGGGTAGGTGGGCAGCGGCTCCACGGCGCGGAACACGGTGCGTACACCGGCGACCAGTTCGTCGATCTCCTGCGGTGTCAGGTCACCGGAGGTCTGCTTCACCTGCCAACCGCCTGCCGTACCGGCGACGTCGAAGCAGGTGTAGGTCAACTGCCCGTATCGATTCACGGCGTCACCTGCGACAGGTACAGCGTCTCGACGGGCGGATCGAGCAACGCGATGGTGCGCAACCGGTCCGGCGAGTGGGTGTTGACGAACAACCGGATCCAGCCACGTCGACCGCGCAGGTTCGCCGCCCACAGCTCCCCGGCCCCGTGGGTGGTCAGCTGCGACCAGCGCAGCTCTTTCGACGGCTGCTCCCGAAGCCTCCCGTTGGCATCCAGTGGTGCAGCGTCGATGGCCTCACCGTCATTGGCCGACAGCGGAATTCGCTCCCGATTGTGCACCAGCACGAAGGCGGGCGAACCCGGCACGTCGACTTCGGCGCGCATGGCGACATGTGCGTACGCGGGCCAGCCGTCCGGGTCGTGACCGAGCCGAACCGCGTACTGCAACCGCAGCAGACCGGCGTATTCCAGACTGCAGACCGCGCCCGTGACACGCCGCCCACCGGAGAACGCCACCGGCGACAGATGCACCGAGCAGCCGGCGATCGGTAATTCTCTTGCGGTGAGCTGCATCCCGCCGTAGCGGTCGTAATCCTCCCGGGAGATCTCCTTGGATTGTCCGCTCAGCCCGTTACGCGCGTCATACCCCTTGGGCGCGATGTGCATTTCCACCGCGGCCGCGCCATTGGGCCAGTCGAAGGTCAGAACCTGCTTGTTGCAGTACTCGGCCAATTCGACATCGCGGATGCCTGCGGTGCGCACCGAGGACAGTGACCGCCCCACCAGCGCCCGGCCGGCCAGCAGCGTCACCGGGGTCAGATATGCCCGGCTCCATCCCTGCGGCCAGGTGACCCCGGCCATCACTCCTGCCGAAGGGCCTGCGGTGTCCGGGATGAGCGCACTGGGCTGGGTGAGCCGCATCTCGGGGGTCAAACCCACCTGCTCGAGCGCCACTTCGGGGATCTCGGTGTCCTCGGCGCCTGCCTGCGGGCCGTTCTGCGACCGATAGATGACCACCCTGCCCGCCGGGGGCGCGGTCCAGCGCAGGTCCACCGATTCACCATCGGGATTGTTGGCGATCGTCAAGTCCTCGACGGCGGTCAGTACCGCGGAGATCTCGACATCGGCCTCGACGCTCTCCGACAGTCGCAGCACGCCGTCGACCGGTGCGGCCGCGCGCACGACATAGCGGAACCGCTCACCCCGGGCCGCCTCGGCGTCGACGAAACCATCCAGGTTGTCCCGGTCGGCGAGAATGCGATGCTGCAAACCGACCCGATCGACCTCGCCGATCGGCACCCGCGACACGTACACCACGCGCACCGAGTTCGTCACGGACCACTGCCCGATGACCCGGCCGTTGTCCTCCCGCAACGAGAAGTCCTGGACCGGACTGACCAGCACGGTCTCGGCGTGTTTGATCGGCTGGGCCGCAAGGGCATCCGCGCGCGTCGTACCGACGTTGACCCATACCTGGTAGTACCTCAGCGCACCGACGGGAGGCCGGTCGTCGGTGCCGGAGGTGGCCGTGGTGACGGTCAACAGATCAGCCCGGTCGGGTGAGTACGGGCGGGTGTCCTCCCCGCTGACGAGACGGTAGATCAGCACCGTGTCGGGGCGTTCCGGTTGATGGGGCGGCCAACTCAACTCCAGCGCAGCAGGTTTCCCTGCCGCATCCCGTCGGCGCCGTGGTGTGATGGTCAGCGGCTCTGGGTGCTGGTCACCGAAGGTGAACTCGGCGAAGTCGGATGCATGGATCAGTGCCTCGTCCTGGCCGCCGACCTGCGCGGAAACGGCCGCGTCTCCAACCGGGGGCGTGCTGTCGGCGTGATGGCGACCTCGCTCACCACCGGTGGTGGGCGGACTGGCCTGAGCAGGAGTGCCCAACCCGTCCAGAAGTCGCGCCAGTTCCTCGGCGTGCTCGGCGGCCGAGCCCGGGAGCATCGCCCGGATCTGTTCGACGTCGGTACCACCGAAGCGCAGCACCTGACGCAGATGGGCCTCCTTGAGGCTGGTCCGCGACACCTTGCCGGCGTCGACGAGCTGTTGACGCCACGCCATCAACTCCGACAGCCGGGCATCATCGGCCTCTGCGGCGTGCTGGGGACCCGTCATCGTCAGAACACCATGTCCCCGCCGGGCGGCCGCTGCGCACCGGTGTCGGTGTCGGTGTCGGTGACAGGCGCGGCAATACCCGACGGTTGTTCCACCGACATCCCGAAGATCGCGAAATCGTACGGCGGCAACCCGTCGCTGGCCTGCACCACCGACACCCGGTAGCCCAATCCACCGGGAACCAGGGCCGGTTGATCCACCGCGACGGCGGTCCGCCCGGCGGTGGTGGCCGCATGGGTGAACACGGTCGGGTCGAAAGGAGCCGCGGCGCCGGGCCGGTGATCGACCATGCCGGCACCGAATTCGGCCGCCGACACCCGTCGGTTCAGGGTGGGAACCAGCACGCTTCCCGTCAGCATGTCCGCGATCGCACTGTCCTCGACGAACATCTGCTCCACCCGTGCCCACAACGCCTCGCCGCCCGCCGGCCGTACCCGGCCGCCGGCCACCGCGACCGACCACTGGTCCAGACCGGACCCGGTGCCGATACCCGGCATCCGGAACAGCGCGTCCGGATCCTCGCGCAGTTTGGCCGCCGCGCCACCGACCATCTCCTGCCAGGGCTGGGTAAGCCAGCCCAGGGCGTAGAGCCGACGTTGGATCGCGTGGATGGCATCATCGGCCTGCTCACCGCTGGGGTCTGCCACCCCGAGCTGGGTGCACCGCGGCACACCGTCGGCGAGCTGGCCGGCCGCCGGCCGGCGCGGTGGCGGCGCCCCGAACGGTGCCCGCAACATCACGCCGAGCACCCGGCACCACGAGAGCAATTGGCCGTAGGCGGTGGACAAACGGCTGACGTCCTGTAGCGCGGCCTGCAGGTTGGCCTGCATCGTCTGCAGTTGATTCAACTGTGTCTGGCGAAGATTCATCTCCGCGAAGAGATCGCGCTGGGCGAACAGGAACAGGGCAAGCGATACCAACAGATAGAGCACCAGCATGACGCCGCCGGTGATGAGCGCGAACTTCCATCGCACGGCCGAGAAACCGGCCATTGCGACGAGCACGACCAGCACACCGAAGGTCCCGAAGGTCAACGTCTTGAGGATCGTGCCGATGGCCTGCTGCCGCGCGCGCAGTTGCTCGTCCACCGATACCGCGGTGGCGGCGCGTTGGATCTGGTCGCTGAGCTGGGCAACCTCGGCGCGGGCCCGATTCATGAAATCGACGAGGATGTTGGACACTTGGGCGGCATAACTGCGCGACGTGTGCGCCTGCCAGCGTTCCAGTTCGGTTCCCGCCGTACGGGCTTCGACGCCCGCGGCCGGATCCGAGTAGGCGCCCCGGAGCCGCTCGGACAGGGTGGCGGCGCCGATCACATCGGCACCCTCCACGGTGCCGAGCTGCACGACGGCCGCCAGCGAGGTGGAGATCGCCGAGAAGTTCTCCGCCGGGCCTGGCACGACGTCGGCGGCATTGGCCAGCACCCCGATGCCCGAGCCGACCTGGATGGGGTTCAGTCCATCGACGCGGCGGCCACCATCGGCCAGCGTGAACGCCCCGTTGACGAAGTCCGACCACAACGAACTGAGATCGTGATGGGCGAGCTGCCCGGGCTGACCTGCCCCGATCTGGCTGCTCAGGCTCTCCGCGCTGCGACCGAGGGTCTGCCAATCGGCCAGCTCGGAGCCGGTGACCACTTCGAACGCCGACTCGCGGCCACCGAACACGGTGCCCTGCACCGTCGATGCCACCGCCGAGGTGAGCGACCCGGTGACCGCCGACCACCAGGCGCCGGGGGCACTGCGCAACGCCGCGCCCATGAAGCGCAGGAACATCGTCACCGCGGACCAGATGGAGATCGCCTGCGCCCCGGCATCGGCGGTGGCGACCCGCGGACCGCGCAGCACATCACGGTGCTTGGTCCACAGCGCCCGCGCCATCGACTGGGTCGCAGCGGGCACGTCGGAGACATACATCACCGGAATCTGCCCACCATGAGGCAAGGGCAGTCGACCGGCAGGGTCGAAGAGTTGGCCGCGCAGCTTCTCCTCGACCTCGCTGCTGTCGAGCCTGCGGTAGAAGGCGCGCACCGCGCGCACGGTCTGCCCGGGCAGGATCTCCAGATTGTCGAACGGCGTCTGGCCCACTCCCGCCCACAGCCCGGTCACCCCGGCGACCACCGGGGCGACATGTCGTGCCACATCCAGCGGCTCGGGCAATCCGCCCCAGGGCACCGCGCCCAATCCGGGCGCGGTGGAATCCTCAGGTGCCACCAACAGGTTGTGCCAGCCCTCCAGGATCACCGTGGGATCCGGGGCGACGACCGTTCCGTCCCCGGGCGTCAACAGCAGGCGCAACAACCCGACCTTGGCACCCATCGAGGAACTGCGGGCAACCTGCTCCACCGCCTGCTCGGCGCTCAGCGACACCCGCTCCGCGGCCGGGGCATCGATGGGCACCAGGACCGTCACCCGAATCCGCTCGTATCGTTCACCTGTCAACACCTGTTGCAGCACAACGGGTTCAGCACGACCGTTGCGCACCATCGTCGCCGGCGTCGACGCACCGCCGGCATCGTCGGCATCCACCCAGACGAACGGGGCGAGCAGCCCGACGGCGGAGTAGTCGGCCAGTACCGACACCACGTCCTCGGCGCGTCGCCGAGGCACCACCAGCACGGTCAACGAACGGGCGGTGCCGGGATGGGCCGTCGGATTTGCCATGGGATGTGCCATCGTCAGAACGTCCCGCCCTCCGGTATGACCACCGAACTTCCGTCGTCGTAACCTCCGGGCGCCGCCCCCATCTCGCCGGCGGCCAAGGCTGCGGCCTCACGCTGCACCAGGGTGATCAGCACGCTGGTCGCCCAGTACACATCCGGTGCCAGGTCCCGGAAGATCGGTGTCTTGGAGGCGGCGGCGCGGGTCGCGACCGTGGTGAATGCCCCGCCCTCGACCGCGCCGGGCATCCCGGCCGGCAGGTACTGCGTCGCCACGTCGCGTACCGAGGTCAACCATTCCTCAGCGGCGGCGGCCCGCTCCTCGGCGGTGCCGGCGGCAGCGATCTTCGGATTGCGCGATGCCACCCCGGCGGCGGTCTCCCCGGAGCGCAGGAAGGTCCGCACCAGTTCTGCGGCAGAAAGTTCCACGATGCCGCTGGCCGGGTCCTGGGTATGGGAGTCGTAGAGTCCGCGCAGCACCGTGTACGGCCGTAGCGATGTCATCACCGGCGGCTCGTGCGACTGCGCGATCGCCAGCAAGATGCTCTCCAACACCGCGGGCAGCCAGTCATAGGACGCGGTGAAGGCCGACGGGGGCGTCAGCAAGGGGTTGGGGAAGTCCAGCCATCGGTTCTCGGCACCATCGAAGATCCGCACCGGCTTGTCGAACGGTGATGCGGGGATCTGGATGCGACCGATGAGCTGACCGAGGAACCACCCGGCCGTCATGGTGCGTCGTTCGTCATCGGTCATCGGCAGCGATGCCGACAGCGGCCGGGACCGGCGGAACCGCCAGAAGGTGCCGCGGCCCGGTCCGGCGGTTTGCGCCCACTGTTGCGCGGCCGGTTTGAGCACCGAATCGAAGGCCAACGGCGAGTAGTTCGGGTACGAGCCGAAGATGTCGATGTGCGTCACACTGTCCTCATCGGACAGTGACCTGTTGAAATTGTCCTTGGAGGCCTGGTCATTTCGCGGGTTGGCCCGCAACACCTCGGCCAACTCGTCGGCCACCGGCTGACCGGCGAACGGGATCTCGGAGAACTTGTAGCGGTACTCGGTCTGCTGGCCCGGATGGACTCGTTGCAACGCCTGGTCGTTGACGCTGGCCAACGGCCGGGCCAACGACAATGCCTCACCGAACTTCGTGGCGATATCCCGTCGGCGCACCGACAGTTCGGCTTCCGAAGCGCCGACGCCCTGCACGTAATCGCGCAGCGACACCTTGGTGAACTCCTCGAACGCCTCACCGGGACGGCCCACGTACAACCGGGCGCGCGCCAGCAATTCCGCGGGGCGGGTACCGATGTCGAACTGAGCCATGGACGGCACCCTGGGCCTGCCGTTCTCCGGATCCAAGCCCAGTGCACGGGTCACCCAGGAAGCGGTCCGCGTGATCAGGCCGCCCGGCGCCGACACCCCGCCGGTGGTCTGCCAACGTCCCGCGATCACCTGGGCGGTGGCGTCATCGATGGCCGAGCGCAGCGCCACCATCGCATTGGCACCCGCGACAGCCTTCGGCAGGTCCGCCTCGTACTGCACCTTGAACGCGCCGGAACTGATGAGCAGCACCTCGTTGTTGGCCTCGGCGAACCGCGGCGGCACCAGCTCGTCGGCATCCGAGGGCCAGGCGGCGTACTGATCGGTGGCCAACCGCGCAAGACCGACATCGGTCGGCGGGTCGGACTTGGCCTTCTCGAGCAGGATCATGGCCTGCCCCAACGACTCTCGCAGCGGCGCGAGTAGTTCGGTGCCCATCACCTGCATCACCTGCGACAGCCGCACCGCAGCGTCGGCGAAGAGCTGCCTGCGCACGTTGGCCCGGAACCCGTCCAGCGCGGTGCCCAATACCTGGTCAGCGTTGGTCATCTCGCCGCGTAGCGACCGTAGTGCGGCGTCGACCTGCGGCGGGACCGCCACGATATCGGGCGGCCCCATCGCACCGAGCTGTCCGACCGCCGGCGCCAGCACATCGTCGACGTGCCTACGGATTCGGTCGACCACCTCGCGCGCGTAGGGCAGGCCCAGCGAGGATGTGGCACGTCCCACGACCGCCTCGAGTTTGTCGGCGAACTCGCGGTGCCATTGGAAGGCCATCGCATACGCCGCCTCGGCGGTCGCGCGCTGCAGATCTGCCCGCCGGTTCTGGACGGCTTGCCGGAAGATCGGTACCCACTGCTCGGCACTCATCCCCGCGGGATTCGGTAGGTAGCCACGCAACTGGCGCTCCAGCAGCCCATTGACGGTCGCGTTGATCGCCTCGGCCGGGAATGCCTGCTGGCCGATCCACGGGCCGAGTACGCCGACGCGGCTCTGTTCGTCACCGGCGTCGGACGGCAGACCCAGTTCCCCGCAATGTGCCTGCCACTGGCTGGATACCAGTGAGTCGAGCTGTTCGAGACTGGACGCCGGATTGCCGGGTTGCATGTGACCGGTCAGCAGCTTGTCCACACAGCTGCGGGCCAAGCGCTGCGCGGCGTACTCACCGTAGCGGTCGCGACCCATACTGAGACTACTGAAACCGTAAGTGCCCCAGGGCAGTACATCCCAGGCGGAGATGCCCCACCCGAGCAGGTCGCGGTCTCCCGGCGGGGAGGCGGTGTTGCCGAGATCGTAGGCCACGAACTGATCGCTGGCCCGGCCACTCATCATTAGCCCCGCCAGCCCGCGCGCGAGCCCGCGGTACACGCCGAATTGGGAACCGTCACCGAACAAGGTGCGGTCGGCACCGATGTAGCGGCCCACCGGGAACACCCGCGCGAACGGGATCGGCTCACCTTCGCCGTGGTGCTGGCCGAGTGCGCGCAAGATCCGCACATCGTGCTCACGCGCCGCGCCGGCCTGACTGGCCACGATCTCGCCGAGCATCGCCAGCGCATTGGCGCGCACGCCGATGACCTGGCTCTGCGGCAGCGAGTCGAAGATGTCCGGGGTCACCATGAACACGCCCATGAGCTTCGGGTCCAGTCCGGTGACGAGCGTCAGCAGCCGGCATACGTCCAACGCCATCGATGCGCCGGCGCCACCGGCCATCGACGAGACCACCAACACCAGGGGCGGTTCGTTCGGATCGAAGCGCCCCATGCCGGGCACGCTGACCCGCTGCATCTCGGCGATGGTCTCGACCTTGAACAGCGTGTCCCAGGCGGCCTGCAGCCGGCCGTGGATGTCGTTGGCCTTGCTCAGCGTGATCATCCGACCGATAGCGCGGTACTGGCCGGCACCCGCCGAGATCGGGATGGATACCTCCTGGGGATTGCGGGGCGCCCAGGTCGCCACCGTGTCCAACGCGGACTCGGAGGTCAGCCGCTGGGACAGCGCACCATCCAGCACGGCGTAGCTACTGCCCTGCGGACCGCACCCGATATACGTGCCGCCCTGCGCGGGCACATTGGCCAGGCCCTCCGGACCGGATTCGGCCGCACTCGGCACGTCGATATGGACGAACTGCCAACCGGCCAACAGCTTGTCGATACCGGCGTTGTGCAACTCGGAGCGCAGCTGGTCCATCATGAACGCCAGCGTGGCGCCGCCGGATCCACCGCAGCCCACCACCAGGAATCGTCTCATCGGTTTCCTTACTCGAACGGGTCGAACGGATCGGGGTCGAAGCGTGGCGGGGCCGGTGGTCCGGCTCCCGGCGGTCCGGCCGGTGGAGGCGGCGGGGGCACCGGGCGAACGGCGTCGTCGGGATGCACAGGCCGCTGCGGCACCGGCGACTCCGCCGGCTGTCGCGGTTCGGCCGACTGCGCCGTGAACGGGTCCGATGCGGGAATCGATAAGCCGCCGTGCACGACCGGCGGGCCGCCGCCGAAGGGGTCCGCGGCCGGAGCCACGGCTTCTCCCCCGCCGCCGAACGGGGACGCCGATGCTCCCGGGTCATCGTGCACGGGTGCCAGACCGGCCTGTACGGCCCGCAACCGGAGGCCGTTGAGCAGCTCGCCGGCCCGCTGACCGATCTCGTCGAAAATCCGTTCCCGCGCCGGGATGTCGGTGCTGCCTGCCACCAACAGCAGAATTTCGGCAGCATTGGCCGGGCCGTGCGGGTCATGCAGCACGACCCACTTGTTGTGTACGGCCAGCGGCAACACCGCGCGCAGACCGCTGTCGTCGGTACCGGGCAGCTCCGAACCGGTGCTGATCAGGCCACCTGACTCGACCACCACTCGCCCGATACCGAACGGGCTTCGTCCGGTCTGCGCCACCAGGTTCACACCGAGCACCGACAATGACCGCGCCCCGCCGGCCAAACCGGGTACCGGATTGACCAGATCGGTATCCGCCATCGCGAACGGCCGGCCATCACGCCGCAGGGTGTCACCGTCGAACTCGACCTGAATCCGCTCGGCAAGCAGTGGGGTGTCGGGGATCTTGCTGACCCACCATTTCGACAGGTACAGCAGCGCCAGCGGAATCCCCGGACCGAGAAGTAACGCGGCGATGAGTACCAACACGAAGTTCGTCGTGTTCAACGGCTTGAGCAACGACGCGGTGAAGGGAACATCTACGACCTGCGAGTCGTCCGGATTCTCCAGTGCCGCAACGTGCAACGGGAGGGTGCCGTTGAGCCCGCCCTGCCCGTTGGCCTCGGTGCGCAAGGTCAGCTGCAGCGTGCCGGTCTCGCCATCGGCGACCTTCAGGCAGGTCTGCGCCGAGTTCGACGAGGAAGTGACGCTGACCGCGCCGATCCCGTCGGGTGAGGCGACGACCTCGGGCGCGTCCGAGTCGGCCACCCATGCGCACCCGGGACCGGTGATGTCCAACGACGACGTGACGCCGTTCGCCGTCTCACCGGTGCCGAAGTCGACCCGGGTACCCGGTGTCGGCAGACCCAGCTTGGGCAGGATCTGGATGGGCACCTCGACGTCCTGCGGCGACAGTTCGGTGCCGGGTGCCACCTGTACCCCCGCCGGATCCAGCGCGGGTGCGGTGGTGACGACAAGGGAAAGCTTCAGCGTCGCCGGTCCGGGGCTGACGGCGGTGAGGTCGACGTCGACCGGAGTGGCGATGGCCTCCTTGGGAACCGCCTGCAAGATCGGGATCGACTGCGCACCTGCGGGTTCCAATGAAGCGGACAAGACCGCGGCACCGGCGAGGTCGGTCGGGCGCAAGGTGGAGCCCTGCCCGTCGACGAGACCGAACGTCACGCCGTCGAGCACGCTTCCGCTGTGCCAGGCCAGGTTGTCCTTGTCGGCGAGCGCCGGGTAGATGTCGGTGGTGATGTGAATGCTCACCTTCGACACCGCATCGGGATGCTCACCGGTGGTGTCGACGTAGACGATCGCCCACTGACCCGACCAACCGGGCGCGCCGGCATTGCTCAGCGCGATGGTCTGGGCGGACTCCGATTGCCATTCGTAGCGCACCGGTATACCGGCGACCGTGACATCCGTCGGGCCGGGAACCTTCGGCAATTCCAGGGTTTCCCCGGACGGGGCCACCAAATACGGCACCACCCCCGGGACTCCACCGGAACCTAGGATGCTGACCGATTTGATGGACCGATCCAGCGTGAAGTTGTGCCGCGCTTCCGGGCACACCTGGATCCGGCACACCGGAGCGGTGTTGGTGACGCCGGGATCGGGGTTCAGCGCGTCGAACGCGAAGAGCATGTCGTCGATGTTGGACACCGAATAGAAGCTGCCGGGGATCGGCTCGGTGATCTGTCCACAGGACATTCCATTGAGCCCGTTTCCGGTACTGATCGCCGACATCACATCGAAATCGGCAGGCGACTGGGCCGCTCCCAGGCCGACTCCCAGCATGATGATGCTGCCCGACCGGACCTGATCTGCCACCCCACCGGGCCTGCAGATGGAGTCGATCGCCTGCTGCCGGGTTGCGTCCACACCGGCCTGGTCGTTCAACGTGACACCGTCGGCGTACGGCTTGGACGCGGAGCGCACGGTGTAGTCGATCTTGCCGTCGGAGAACCAGGCGATGGCCTGGCAGCGCGGTGCTCCGCCCGGGCCCGAACCGCGCTCGGCCAGCGCCTGGCGGGCTCCGGACAGCGCCAGCTGATAGTCGGTGTCGATACCATCGTCGGTACGAGCGATATCGGCGATCTGGTCACCCGCGCCGCCGGCCGACTGTTCGGTCAACCGGGTCCAGGACGGACCGGGCTTGTACGTGTCGGAGAAACCCGCTGCCGAAACCTGTAGGTCCGCACCGACCCGGTCGGCGTAGGTGCCGAGCGTGCCCAGCAGATAGCGAGCCGCTTTGAGGCGGGCATCCTCGGGATCGGTGGACTGCAGACTGCTCGACTGATCGAACAACAGCAGCAGGTCTCCGGTCTTCTGGGCGGCCAAGCACGCCCCGAACCGGTTGGCGCCGGCGTTCTGGTCCACCGCACGCGCGATTCCCGCGCCGACGAAGGCCAGTCCGGCCAGCAGCACGGCAGACAACACGGCCACCACGAACCTGCCGACGGCGTTGCCCATCAGTACTCTTCGATGATCTGGCATCAGAGCCTGCCCGCCCACATGGCAATCTGCCAGGCACTCACGGTGATACCGGCCAGGCAGGCGACGAGCACCACCCAGTAGATGTTGGAAATCCACCTGGGCGCGGAGTAGATCGACGCGGTGCGCCGTCGGGTGTCGACGCGGTTGTAGACGGCCACCGCTCCGATGGCGACCGGACCCGCCAGCAACCAACCGGTCAGGGCCGTCGCGATCCCGGCGCCGGCCAGCGCTCCGGTCGACGCGACGGCGCATCCGCAGACGGCCAACAGCAGCGCCACCACCATCCAGATCAACGGCGGCCCGCTCGTGGTCAACGCCGGCGCACCGAGGCCGCCCGCCGAACCGAAAGCATCAGCTATCCGGGTCGGACCGAATGTATCCGTCCCGGAGGGGTTTCCGAAGGTGTCGGTGGCAGAAGCAGGCGGGTTCGGGGTCGGCGCGGGTTGTCCGGCCCACGGGTCGAAACCACCGGGATGCCCACTGCTGGACGGTCCGGACGGTCCTGGCCCGGGTACCGGTCCACCCGGGCGGCCGGCGGGACCGAAATCGCTGAAGTCGAACGGATCAGTGGGTGCCACACGACCACCTGGAGCGATCGGGTACCGAGCCGACCATCAGTAGGGAGTCAGGCATACCGCCAGGCTCCGATCCGGGGGCGCGGCGACATAGCCAGTGGTGCAATCGGCGCTGGTCGCGACGCGTTGGGTGACGGTGAAGACACCCGGGCGCTTCTGGCAATCCACCATGTACAGATCGAGCGCATCCTCCCGCTCGGTGCTGCGTCGCTGAATTTCCACGCACGCGCCGATCGGCACCGTCCCGAGGTTGACCTTGAACCGTCGTTCCGGTGGCGCCGGCGCGACGGAGGTCACCACCGACGGCGCCACCGACTCGGCCTGGGTGGACGGCACGGTCACCGATGTGGGCGGCGCGACCACCGGAGCTTCGGGTTCGCTGTCGGACACCAGTGCCCACACCAGCAGGGCGACCAGCACCACGCACATCAGGTAACCGATCGCCAGCCCTGCCAGTGCGGCCCCACGACCGCGTTCGCCGGTGCGTCTGATCTGTGGCAGAGCCAGATGACCCAACACCACACCGACCGGAGGCAGCACCACACCAAAGATCGGCGACAAGACAGCAAGGGTGTTGATATCCGAGCGGCCCGGTGGCGGCGCCCCGTATCCGCCGGGCGCACCGTAACCGGGGCTGCCGTAGCCGGTGGTGCTGTTGATCAGCGGCGGCGGACCACCGAACGGGTCGCCGGACTGAGGTGCGCCGAAAGGGTCGCCGCCGGGATGGCTCACCGCGCACCCCGTCCATGGCCGATGGTCGACATCGTCATCCTTTGAAGTCCGAGATGCAGGCGAAGATCGTGTCCTCCGGATTCGAGATGACCAGCGTGGTTTTACACTGCCCACGCTGGGAGAACAGTCCGTCGACGCGAACCACCCCGTCGCGCACCTCGCACGCCGTGCGATAGATGTTGATGTTGGTGGTGGAGGGGTCGCCGGGAACGCGTTCGTACTGCTGGACCTCGACACAGTCGCCGACCGCCAATTCCCCCACCGCGACGGTCTGCCGGACCGGGGCCGGCGAGGTGACCACCGTGGTGCGCGGCGGTGGCGGAGTGGTCCATGTGGTGCCCGTCGCAGACATGGTCGTCGACGAAGTGGCGCCGGAGTCCTCGTCGCCGCTGACCAGCCAGACCACCAAGGCGATGACCGCTGCGACCAAAACGATGTAGGACAGTGTCAAGCCGATGATCGCTCGCTCACGGCCACGCTGGCTGCGACGACGAATCTGATTCAGGGCCAGGTGCCCGAGCACCGCGCCCGCCGGGGCGAACACGACCGCGAAGACGATCGACAGCGTCGCCAGTGTGTTGACCTCGCCGCGAGGCCCCGGAGGCGGAGCACCGAATCCGCTGCCTGGCGCGTCGAAAAACCCGGGCGACCCCGAATAGCCCTGCCCGCTGGCACCCGGCGGCGGGCCGCCAAACGAACCCGGCGGCGGACCGCCAAACGAACCCGACGCCGGACCGCCGAACGGGTCCGGCGAGCCGTTCGGATAGCCCCCGCCGGTCACGAGCGGATTCCGTTGTCGATCTCGTCGGGCATCGGTGTCCATGGCAGCACCGCACGCGGCGAGGCGTCATCGGAATCGCGGCGGCCATGACCACCTGCACGGCACGAGCCCGGTTCGACGAAACGGCCGATCACTCTCAATCCCCCCAACAGGCACGCGTGCAGACCACAAAAAGACCCAAACGAGCCTAACCGCCACTGGGGTAGCTGCGTGCAGAAGTTTTCGATCGCGACGAGCGTCCGGAAACTCCACACCGAAGTGCGCGTGTTGGGCCGCAGACACGCACGTTCGCCGGGAATGGAGGTGAGACCCCGGGGGCTGGCGAGTCGAGATCGGTGCGGCTCAGGCGGCGCGACTGCGCCGGGTCCCGATGACCTCTTCGTAATGTCCGAGCAGCTCATCGCAGACCGCGGGCCAGGTGCGGGTCAGCACGCTGCGTCGGGCCGCGGCCGAGTAGCGGGGCCGCTCGGCGATCAGATGGTCGACCGCATCGGTGAGCCGCGTCGCGAAATCGTCGACGTCGAGCAGCAGCCCGGTGTGCATCGGGACGACCAGGTCGCGCGGACCACCGGCATTCGGTGCCACCACCGGTAGCCCGGATGCCATGGCCTCTTGGACCGCCTGGCAGAACGTCTCGTGCTCGCCCGGGTGGACGAACACGTCCATGCTGGCGTAGGCGGCGGCCAACGCGGCTCCCCGCAACTCGCCGGTGAACACCGCCGTGGGCATCAGTGATTCGAGCTTGGCCCGGTCCACGCCGTCGCCGACGACGACCACCTGTAGATCGTCACGGGCGGCCAGCACCGCCAGCCGCTCGACATGTTTCTCCGGGGCCAGCCTGCCGACGAAACCGACCACCGGCTTACCCGCGGGCGACCAACGCCGACGCAGTGCGTCATCACGCGCCGACGGCACGAAGCCGCCGATGTCCACCCCGCGTCCCCACTTGTGCAACCGTGGGACACCATGGGCGGCAAGGTTTTCCATCGCCGAGGTGGACGGGGCCAGGGTTCGGTCGGCCTTGCTGTGCAGTCTGCGGGTCCACGCCCAGGATGCCCGCGACAACACGCCGACCCCATAGCTCTCGGCGAAGCCGGCGACATCGGTCTGGAACACCGCGACCGTCGGCACACCGAGATGGCGGGCCGCGTGCACGCCACCCCAGCCGAGCAACGCAGGAGAGGCCAGGTGGACGACATCGGGATCGAAGCCGCGCAGCACACCGACCATCCGCGGCCGCGGAACACCCAGCGGGAGCGAGGTGACCTTGGGGAACATGTGCGAGGGCACCCGATGTACCCGCACGCCGTCGTGCACCCGGTCCGCCGGCGGCTGCCCGCGCGGCGAATCCGGCGCGATGACCAGCACCTCGTGTCCGGTGCGGCGCAGATGCTCGATCACCCGAAGCACCGAGTTGGTGACGCCGTTGACATTCGGGAGGAAGGATTCGGCAACGATCGCAACGCGCACGACCTGACTGTGGCAGCAACGGTTGACCACACGGTTGCGTCCGGGCGTCCGGCATGCGAACACCACGTCAGCGGTACGGTGGTCGGCGTGCGTCGAATGATGGCCGTGCTCACCGGATTGACGCTGCTGGCCGGTGTGGGCTGCACCAAGCAGATCCAGGGCAGCGCCGAGGCCGACCCCGACGCGCCGCTGACCCAGGTGAGCGAGGACGGGTACGGCCTGACCGCCGGATTCGCCGACGCCCCGGTTCAGATCGAGATCTTCGCCGAGCCGCAATGCACGCACTGCGCGGACCTGCAGCGCGATGTCGGTGACGGGTTGGCCCACTACATCGGCCTCGGCCAGCTCGCCGTCACCTATCGCCCGATGACCTTTCTGGACACAGCCGATTTCGGCTACTCGGCCCGGGTCAGCAATGCGCTGTTCGTGGCGGCATCGAAGCGGAACTCCCCCGCGGTGGCATTCCAGGCATTCGTCGAGGCGTTGTGGGCAGATCAGGACCCCTCCGGCCGCGGACCCGACGATGACGAGATCGCCCAGAAGGCCGATGCCGCGGGACTACCCGGGGATGTGGTGGAGGGCATCGCCCGCGGCGAGACCGCCGTGGATGCCGTCGAGATGGATGCCGCGAACTACGACCTGCTGTATCTGGTCGACCCGATGTATACCGGCACCCCGACGGTGTACAACCTGGACACCGACGAGACCGTCGACATCTACGACGCGGACTGGCTCGACAAACTGATGTCCTCGGCCTGACCACCGGCCTGACCAC
This sequence comes from Mycobacterium sp. VKM Ac-1816D, assembly GCF_000416385.1. Classification (NCBI taxonomy): domain Bacteria; kingdom Bacillati; phylum Actinomycetota; class Actinomycetes; order Mycobacteriales; family Mycobacteriaceae; genus Mycobacterium; species Mycobacterium sp. VKM Ac-1816D. The sequence continues at coordinate 62,916 of NZ_AOHQ01000131.1, read as the reverse complement.
CGGTCTGTTCGCCGACGGGCTCGTCGCCCTCGACGCGGCGCGCGACGACGGCGACGACCAACAACGCGGCCCCGGCGATCAACCAGCCCAGTACCGCGATCGAGGCGGCCGGGATGATGGCCAGCGCGGCGTTACGGTCCTGCACGCGCACCAGATCGGGGTCGCTGCGGTCGTATTCGACGTAGATCCGCATCCCGGGTTCCAGCTCGGAGGGATAGAGCACGCCGAGTTCGGGCCGATAGGTGACGCGGTCCGGCGTGACGAATTCGATCGTCGAGCGGCGCGGCCCCGCGTCGAGCACCTCGGCGGCGGCGACCCCCATATCGCTCTCGATGCGCCGGTCGTTCTCCCAGGCGCCCAGGACCAGCAGCACCGACTGGAACGTCACCACACAGGCCGCGATGACGATGCCGACCCGGACCCGGCGGATGACGCGCTGCCGGCGAGTTTCGGTGCCGTCACCGAACATTCGTGGCATCCGGCGCCACAACTCGGCGAGCGCCGCGCGGAACGTCACTGCAGGGCCGCCCGGATGGAGGCATGCAGCGCGCGCAGCGAGGTGCGGTCCGCCTTGACCTCCAACACCCGCATGCCTTCGATCGGTTCGGCCAGCGCCTCGGTCAGCGAATCGACGTCGACCTGCCGGTTGGGCACGTGATAGGCCTGGCACAGCGCCGCGATGTCGACATCGTGCGGGGTCCCGAACACGCGGGAGGAGACATCGGAGAACCGCGGATCGCCCTGCTCGAGCAGTTCGAAGATGCCGCCGCCGTTGTCGTTGGAGACCACGATGGTCAGGTTGCGCGGGACCGGTTCGGTCGGGCCGATCAGCAGCCCCGAGCTGTCGTGGACGAAAGTCAGGTCGCCCATCAGCGCCACGGTCTTCAACGGGGTGGTTCCGCTACCGCTGCGCTCGTGCGCCAGCGCCGCGCCGATGGCCGTGGAAATGGTGCCGTCGATCCCGGCGACACCCCGGTTGGAGCGCACCTTGACCCCGGGCTGGTTGAACCCGGCGAGCGCGATGTCGCGGACCGGATTGGAGGCGCCGAGCACCAGTTGGTCACCGTCGCGCAAGCCTGCGGTAACCGCCGCCGCGACATGCAGCCCGGTGGTGTGCGGATGCTGTGCCAGTTGGGCACGCACCGCTTCCAGTGTGCGGCGGTGCAGGTCGCCGGCGCGCTGCAACCACTGCGGGTCCGGTGTGCCGGTGGTGACCGCGCGGGTACCGGTGGCCTGTGAATTACCCGACACATCGGGCCAGCGCGGGCCGGTGGTGAGCGCGAACACCGGCACCGCCGGATCGGCCAACAGCGCCGACACGGTGCGGTGCAGGGTGGGCCTGCCCAGCATGATGACCTGGGCGGGCCGCAGCAGGGGCAGCGCCAACGGGTGCAGCGGGTTGGCCGCCGCGGGTGCCGTCGGTTCGGCGACGGTGGGCAGCCCCGCCAGGTTCGGGTGCACCCCGGCGCCGTGCCCGGCGATCACCACGGTGTCCGCACTCAGATCGATGTCCAGCGGCTGGTCGAAGGTGACCGGCGGGGTGTGGGTCCAGGAGCGGCGGTCGGGCCGGCCCTCGGGTGTCGGCGTGGCATCGTCGAGGTCGGGCACCAGCGGTTCACGCAGCGGAATGTCGAAGTGCACCGGTCCGGCGTTGGCGCTGCGAGAACCCTTGGCCGCCACCAGTACTCGGCAGGTCGCCGAGCGCCACTGGGCGTTCAGCGCGGCCATGTCGCCGGAATCTCCGCCCGGTCCCTCGGCGAGCCCGAGGCTGATGCTGGACCGTACCTGGGACCCGAAGTAACCGAGTTGCTCCATCGTCTGGTTGGCACCGGTCCCGAGCAGTTCATAGGGCCGGTTGGCGCTCAGCACGATCAGCGGCACGCGGGCATAGTTGGCCTCGACCACCGCCGGACCGAGATTGGCCACCGCGGTGCCCGAGGTCATCGCGATGGGCACGGGTGCCTGTCCCGAGATCGCCAGCCCGATCGCCAGGAAGCCCGCGGTGCGTTCGTCGATGCGCACATGCAGCCGGATCCGGCCCGCCCGGTCGGCATCGTGCAGCGCGAACGCCAGTGGAGCATTGCGTGATCCGGGGCACAGCACCACATCGCGGACACCGCCGCGGATCAATTCGTCGACGACGATGCGGGCCTGGATCGTCGAGGCGTTCACTCGAACAGCCTAAGTCTTGGCTTCGGCGAAGAATTCAAGGATCGCCTCGTTGACGGTCTCCGGATGCTCGATGAACCCGAGATGCCCGGCATCCGGGATCTCCAGGTACCGCCCGCCGGGAATGGCGTCGGCGACCTCGCGGCTCAGGTGGGGGGCCATCAGCACGTCATCGCCGAAACCGATCACCAGCACCGGCACCTTGATGTGCTGGTAGGCAGGCAGCCGGTTGACCTCGGGCGCGATGGCCAGCTGACTCTTCAGCCCCGGGGTGTACTTGGTGGGCCACATGGTGAACATCTCGGCCCAGTCCAGCACCGCCCGGTCGTCGTTGAGGGTCTTGGGCGAGAAGTTCTCCATCAGCCGGATCTTCGCGTCGTAGCTGGGCGGCAGGGTGATCCCGGCTCCGTGGAAGTCGCGCTCGGCCTTGTTGAAGAATTCGCGCGCCTTGTCGTGGCGGCCGCGGGTGGCCATCAGCACCGCCTGGCTGACCAGCTCGGGGCGCGAGACCATCAGCTCCTGGGCGATGAACGAACCCATCGAGACACCGACGACCCGCACGGGGCCGCCGACGACCTTGGTGATGAGGTTGGCGGTGTCGGCGACCACCTGTTCGGTGGTGAATCCGCTGGCGTTCTCGGTGGCGCCGACGCCGCGATTGTCGAAGGTGATGACGCGATAGCCGGCCCGTTGGAACGCCGGGACCTGATGTAGGTGCCAGGTGCGTCCGGCCCCGCCCCGGCCGGCGATGAAGAGCACCGGTTCGCCGGTGCCGCCCTTGTCGACATATGCCAGATTCATTTGCTCGAGCCTACTTGCGGCTGCGAGCTCTCCTGATTGCGTGATCCCAGAGCAGGCCCACGGTCGCCTTCAGCGCAGGTGGGCTGGCCAGTTCGCGAGCCATCAGCGCGGTGGCCGCGGCCTTGGTGGCAGTCGAGGCCTTGGACATGTGCCCGGAGTCGAACGGCGGCTGCGGGTCGTACTCCATGGACAGCTGGATGGCCCTGGCCTTGGCTTCTCCGCCGATCTCACCGGCCAGCCACAGTCCGAGGTCGATACCGGCCGACACTCCGGCACACGTCACGATGCGCTCATCGGACCGGACGATGCGCTCATCGCCCACCGGCGTCACGCCGAATGCGCGCAACGACTGCACGGCGGCCCAGTGCGAGGTGGCCCGTTTGCCGTCCAGCAGGCCGGCGGCGGCCAGCAGCACCGAGCCCGAGCACACCGAGGAGGTCCAGGTGGTGCTCTGGTGGGTGCGGCGCAGCCAGTCCAGGACCCGCTCGTCGCGGGCGTGCTCCATCGTGGTGAATCCGCCGGGGACGAGCACGATGTCCGGGCCGGGCGTCTCGTCGAACGAATGGGTGGCACCGATGACGAGGACGCCGGAATCGGCGACGACGGGTCCCGGTTCATGCCAGACGAAGCGCACCTCGGCGTCGGGCAGCCAGCGCAGCACCTCGTACGGACCGATGAAGTCCAGGGCGGTGAATCCGGGGTAGAGCACGATGGCGATCTGCATGTTTGCCTCCTAGGCGAATGACTTGCGGTACTGGTCGGGTGAAATGCCAAGGCGTCGAACGAAATTGCGGCGCAGGGTTTCGGCGCTGCCGAAGCCGCACCGGTCGGCGATGACCGTGACGGTGTCATCGGTTTCCTCGAGTTGGCGGCGGGCGGCCTCGGTGCGGATGCGTTCGACATAGCTGCCCGGCGCCTCCCCCACCTCCTCGGTGAACACCCTGGTGAAGTGTCGCGGGCTCATCGCCGCGCGCCGCGCGAGTTCGCCGATGCTGAGCACGGCGCCGGGTTCGGCCTCGATGAACTCCTGCACCTCGCGGATCGGTTGGCGTTTGGCCCGCGGCGCCCACACCGGTGCCGCGAACTGGGTCTGCCCGCCGGGGCGACGCAGGTAGAGCACCAGCCAGCGGGCCACCGTCTGCGCGACATCGGTGCCGAGATCGTCCTCGACAAGATGCAGGGCCAGGTCGATGCCCGCGGTGACACCGGCGGCGGTCCACACCTGCTCCGAGCTCCTGACGAAGATGGGTTCGGGGTCGACGGTCACGCCGGGGTACTGGTCGGCCAGGTGGCCGGCGGCAGCCCAGTGGGTGGTGGCCCGGCATCCGTCGAGCAGGCCCGCCTCGGCCGCGAGGAAGGCCCCCGAGCACACCGTGACGACCCGGCGTGCGGTCTCGGCCACGGCGCGGATCCACTGCACCGTCGCGGCGTCCTTGCGCACCGTCTCGGTGCCGAACCCTCCCGGCACGATCAACGTGTCGATGGCGGCGGTCTCGGGCAGCGCCGCCGCGCCGAATTCCAAGCCCGTCATGGTGCGGACCGGCGATCCGTCCAGCGACACCAACCGCACGTCGTAGCGGTCCGGGCGACCCATCGAGACCAACTGCAGGTTGGCGCCGGTGAACACGTCGAACGGGCCGGCGATGTCCAATGCCTGCACACCGTCGAACCCGAGGATCACCACCGATCGCGTCACGCCCTCATCGTCACCGGCCCGACCCCGCGTCGTCTACGCCACGCATCCCACAGATCAGGACATGTCGGATGCCGGGACCATGCTGCCGGCATGACCGAATACACGTACCGGGCGATGTGGTCGCCCGCCACGGGGTCCTGTGTCGGGACCTGTCTGGAGTCCCCGGGACTGCGGCAACACGGGGAGACGGCGGGCGAAGCCATCGCGGCGATCGAGAAGATCGTCAGAGAGGACGTCGCGGCCGCAACGGCCGACGGCTGGATCGCACCGGAGTCGCTCACCGACCGCGAATACAGCGGGCGGTTCGTGCTGCGCATCTCGCCGGAACTGCACGCCCTGCTCGCCGTCGAGGCGACCGAACAAAGGGTGTCGCTGAATCAGTGGGTGGTACAGAAGCTGTTCGGCCGCAACGATTCCCGAGGGTTCTGACCCGATGATGGGTCTGCAGACGGTCGGTCACAGCGTCGGCCGGTCACAGCAGCGCGTGACAGCGCCGCACCCGCTCGATCCACCACTGCCGTCGCTCCGGCGGTGCCGCCAGGGCGGTCAGCCGCGCGCGGTCCGGGACCACGGGACCGACCGGAAGACGGCCGTCGACCGGTGCCACCGGATCCACGATGTCCTCGACGAACAATCCCCCGGTTCCCAGCCCGCACGCATACGGCAGCTCCGGAAGGCACCCGGCGGCCAGCAGCCCGCGGGACATGCCCACCGCGCTGTCCAGTGCACTGGACACCACCACCGGGATGCCGATGCGCGCGGCGATCACCAGCAGCCGCTGCACACCACCCAGCGGCGCCACCTTGACCACTGCGATATCGGCGGCGCCGAGCGCCACGACCCGGAACGGGTCGACGACCTTACGGATCGACTCATCGGCCGCGACCGGGGTGTCGATCTGGCGGCGCACCTCGGCCAGCTCCTCGACCGTGGCGCACGGTTGCTCGAGGTACTCGAGCTCGCCGAGGGCGGCTGCCGCGGCCACCGCCTCGGCGACACTCCATCCGCCGTTGGCGTCGACGCGCACGGTGGGCACCAGTGCCCGCACCGCCTCGACCCTGGCGACATCATCGGCCAGGCACTGTCCGGGTTCGGCGACCTTCACCTTGGCCGTCCGGGCACCGGGGAATCGCGCCAGCACCTCGGGCACCTGTTCCGGGGGCACTGCAGGCACGGTGGCATTGACGGGAATGCGGTCACGATGCGGGACGGGTGCGGGTCGGTAGGCGGCCTCGACGGCCGAGGACAGCCAGTGCGCGGCCTCGGTCGGCTCGTACTCGGTGAAGGCGCCGAACTCGCCCCAGCCGGCCGGCCCTTCGATCAGTGCGACCTCGCGGACGGTGATGCCGCGAAACCGGACCCGCATCGGTAGCGAGACGACGTGCAGGCGCTCCAGCAGGTCATCCAGCGGCGGGCACTCAAACGATGACGCGATCGCGTTCCTCCCAGGTGAAAGCAGGGCACTCATGCTAGCGGCGGACTCTCGGACCGGGCACGTGCGGGCTCACGCGGGCTTCGGGTGAACCTGCCTACCCGCCAGATAGGTGGCCCTGACCTCCAGATCGGCCACCGCCTCCGGGTCGACCGTTCGTGGATCTGCCGACAGCACAACGAGATCGGCGTACTTGCCGACCTCGATGGAGCCGATCCGCTCATCGTCGAACAGCTGATAAGCGGCATCGAGGGTCTGGGCGCGGATGGCCTGTTCGACGGTCAGGCACTCCTGCGGGCCGAGCACCCGTCCGCTCGGGGCCGTGCGTGTCACGGCAACGCTGATATTGCGCAGCGGCTCCTCGGGGGTGACGGGCGGGTCGTTGTGCAGGGAGATGCGCATACCGGTGGCCACCGCCGAACCGCATGGCATCCACCGCTCGCCGTGCTCGGGACCGAAGAGCCCGTCGACGATGACATCGCCCCAGTAGTGCAGCTGGTCGACGAACAGGCTGCAGGTCACCCCCAGGGCATGTGCGCGCGTCAGTTGCGCGTCGGTGATGGCCCCGACATGTTCCAGGCGCAGGCGGTGATCATCGCGCGGATGGGCGCGCAGGGCCTCCTCATAGACATCCAGGATGGTGTCGACCCCGTGGTCACCCTGCACATGACAGGCCATCTGCCAGCCCTGCGGGTAGAACGTCCCGACGATCTCGGCCAGCTGCTCGCGGGTGTAGTTCGCATGCCCGCACGAGCCCGGGACGACACCGATGGTGCGGGTGGCCTCGGTGTCCAGGTACGGAAAGCTCAGATCGATGTTGCCGATCCACGGTGACCCGTCCACCCAGATCTTGATACCGACCTGACGCACCAGATCGTCACCGTCGAACGGCTGGGCATCGGTGTGCAGATCGGCCGTCGACATCTCATAGGTCCGCAGCCGGACCGTCAGCTGGTCGTGCATTGCCGCCAGCACGGGCCGGAACATCGGGTCGAAGGCCATCTCCGAACAGGTCGTCAGGCCCGCCCGGTTCAGCCGATCGCACTCGGCCAGCAGCATCGCCGGGTAGTCGGCCGCCGCGATGGCCCCGCCGATCAGCGGGAACACCGCGGCGGATTCCTCGGCCGTGCCGTCGAGCTCGCCGTCGGCGTCGCGGCCGTAACGGGCCCCCTTGGGATCGGGTGTGTCCCTGGTGATCCCGACCATGCGGGCCGCCGCGCTGTTGAAGAACGCCTTGTGGCCCGAGTTGTGCATGATCACCAGCGGGGTACGGGCAACACTGTCCAGCCACTGCAGCGTCGGATCGGGTAAACCCTTCTGCAACAAAGCATCCCAGCCGTTCAGGTATGCGCCATCGGCACCGCGGCGGGCGACCTCGGCATGTACGGCGGCCACCACCTCCTCGGCGGTGGGCAGCGTCACCGGCCGGATGTCGACCATCCGCTCGGACAACGCCACCGCCTCCATCAACGGATGGCCGTGCGCCTCGATGAAACCGGGTAACACGCACCCGTCGCCGACCGACAGCACGGTGGTATCGGGCCCGATCCAGGTCTGCAATTCGTCCTCGGCGAGGTCGACGGCGGCGATCCGACCCCCGACGACGGCCAGGTTGCGCGCCTGCGGGCGGGCATCGTCGACGGTGAGGATGGTGCCGGTGATGACCAGATCGGCCGGCGTATCGAGGCCTGACATGGGCCAAGGTTAGAGCCCGACCGGGCCGTCTCCGGGTGAAACGAACGACTCGGCCGCCGCGGGTCAGCCGATGGCCCTGATCCGGATCGGTCCGCGCCAGCCGGCGTCCGGGTCGAGGACCGTGCCGCGCTGGCTGATCTCGACCACACCGTCGCGCGCCAGGTCGCGGGCGATATCCCTGGCCGGCTCCATCAGGTCGCGCCACCGCTCACCGCCGACGGCACGCGCGGCATCCGACGGGCAGATGGTCTTGTCCGGCCCCCGCTCCCGGGCCAGCGACAGGATCGCGCGTCGCAGCTCGAGGTTCTGGCTCACCCCTCCAGTGAACACCGGACCTTGAAACTAAATCTGTAACACGTTCTAATCTGATGTCATGAGCGACTCCCAGCTGCGCCATTTCCTGCACTCCGGCCACCTCACCGTGGGCGCGCTGAAGCGCCACAAGGACCGGCCGGTGCTGTTCCTCGGTGACACGACGCTGACCGGCGGCGAGCTCGCCGACCGCATCAGCCAGTACATTCAGGCCTTCGAGGCCCTCGGGGCCGGGACAGGGGCGGCGGTCGGCCTGCTCTCCCTGAATCGTCCCGAGGTGCTGATGATCATCGGTGCGGGCCAGACCCAGGGCTACCGCCGCACGGCACTACACCCTCTCGGTTCGCTGGACGACCACGCCTACGTGCTCTCCGACGCCGAGGTCACCTCGCTGATCATCGACCCGCAGCCGATGTTCGTCGAACGAGCGATCGGACTGATGCAGAAGGTCCCGTCGCTGCAGCAGGTCCTGACCATCGGGCCCGTCCCCGCCGAGCTGACCGAAGCCGGCGTGCAGGCCGTCGACCTGAGCGCCGAGGCTGCCAAGTACGACCCCACGCCGCTGGTCGCCGCCGACCTGCCTGCCGATCACATCGGCGGTCTCACCTACACCGGCGGCACCACCGGCAAGCCCAAGGGCGTGATGGGTACGACGCAGTCGATCACGACCATGACCACCGTGCAGCTGGCCGAATGGGAGTGGCCGGAGAATCCGCGGTTCCTGATGTGCACGCCGCTCTCGCATGCCGGCGCCGCGTTCTTCACCCCCGTGATCGTCAAGGGCGGCGAGCTGATCGTGCTGACCAAGTTCGATCCGGCCGAGGTACTCCGGGTGATCGAGGAACAGAAGATCACCGCGACGATGCTGGTGCCGTCGATGATCTACGCCCTGATGGACCACCCCGACAGCCACACCCGCGACCTGTCGTCGCTGGAGACCGTCTACTACGGCGCCTCGGCTATGAACCCGGTGCGCCTGGCCGAGGCGATCCGGCGGTTCGGACCGATCTTCGCCCAGTACTACGGCCAGTCCGAGGCGCCGATGGTGATCACCTACCTGGCCAAGAAGGATCACGACGAGAAGCGCCTGACCTCGTGCGGGCGGCCCACCCTGTTCGCCAAGGTGGCCTTGCTCGGCGAGGACGGCACCCCGGTGCCCCAGGGTGAGGTCGGCGAGATCTGCGTGGCGGGCCCGCTGCTGTCGGGTGGCTACTGGAATCTGCCGGAGGCCACCGCCGATACGTTCAAGAACGGCTGGATGCACACCGGCGACCTGGCCCGTGAGGACGAAGACGGTTTCTACTTCATCGTCGACCGCACCAAGGACATGATCGTCACCGGCGGCTTCAACGTGTTCCCGCGTGAGGTCGAAGACGTTGTGGCCGAACATCCTTCGGTGGCCCAGGTGTGCGTGATCGGCACGCCGGACGAGAAGTGGGGCGAGGCGGTGACCGCGGTGGTGGTGCTGCGTCCCGATGCCGCGTCCGACGAGTCCGCGGTGGACGTCATGATCGCCGAGATCCAGGCGTCGGTGAAGGAGCGCAAGGGTTCGGTGCATGTGCCCAAGCAGGTGGTCGTGGTGGATTCGGTGCCGGTGACCGCGCTGGGCAAGCCGGACAAGAAGGCGGTGCGTGCGCAGTTCTGGGAGGGTGCGGGCCGCTCGGTCGGCTGAGTTCTCCCGTCGAGGATTGGGGCGGGGCGCTCCGGGGTACAGATGCGCTGACAACGTAGGCATCCCGAGATAGGAACCCCGACGATGGACGACCGCGTCGCAGTCGCCTCCCGCCCCGCCTCCTCCGAGGCATTGAGCACCGGGGCGCTGTTCCTGTCGATGATCGGGATCATCGGGTTCGCCCTGACCATCGGAGCCTTCGGCCTGGAACGCATCGGTCTGACCTTCGGAGTCGGCCTGCTGTCGCTGACCAGCTTCGTGGTGAGCATGTTCTTCTTCCGGGCCGAGGCCGACGAGTTCGGTGAAAGCTGATCGGCGGTCGACCCATCCGTCACCCGATCTGCCGCGAATACCTTCATCAGGAAGGAGCGTGGCCGTGAATCTCGTCAAACTGGCAGGTCAGATCGTCGAATCGGTGCCGTCGTTGGTGGGCGTTCGAACCGTGGAGGAACCGCGCTACATCAGCCGCCCGCTCACCGGCAACGTCGAGATCAGGCGGTACGGCCGCCGCATCGCGGCGCAGACCACCGTCACCGGCGACCGCGAACGGGCCCTGAACGCCGGATTCCGCAAGCTGGCGTCCTACATCTTCGGCGGCAACCAACGCAGTACCGAGATCGCCATGACCGCCCCGGTGAGCCAGCAGGGCGGTTCACAGGAGATCGCCATGACCGCGCCGGTGAGCCAGCAGGGCAGCGCGAAAGAGGGCTGGACCATCCGGTTCTTCATGCCGTCGGAGTGGACGCTGGAAACCCTGCCCGAGCCCGACGACCCGGACGTCGACCTGGTGTCCGTGCCGCCCGAAACCGTCGCGGTCATCCGCTTCACCGGGGACCGCAGCCCGGCCGCCGTCGCCCAACAGGCCGCCGATCTCGTCGACACACTCGGCGCGAACGGCATCGAACCGGCGGGCGAGCCGATCGCCTGGTTCTACGATCCGCCCTGGACGCTGCCCTTCCGGCGCCGCAACGAGGTGGTCGTGCCGATCTAGGCAGATCGGCGGGCGAGAAAATGACGCGCGCCCGATCACCCCGTCACGGTAGACATGGGTATGTGCCCGAGCTGACCCTGCGCGCCCTGCGCGACGAGACCGACTACCAGGACTTCAACACCGCGATGGCCTGGGCCTTCCTGGAGGACCCCCAGCCCGACGACATCAGACTCGCACGTGCCTTCACCGATCTGGATCGGATGTTCGGGTTTCACGACGGAACCCGATGGGTGTCCACCGCCGGGGACTACCGCAAGAACGTGGTGCTGCCCGGCGGTGAACGCACCGATGTGGCCGCGGTGACCGGTGTCAGCGTCGCCTCCGACCATCGCCGCCGCGGGCTGCTGACCCGGATGATGCGTCACCAACTGAACACCATCCGTGACCGCGGCACCGAGGCGGTGGCGATGCTGTTCGCCTCCGAGACGACGATCTATGGCCGTTTCGGGTACGGGTTGGCGAGCCAGAACGCCACGCTGTCCGGCCCGGTGCGTGATCTCGGTTTCCGCCCCGACGTCGATCTCGGGGCAGGCACCGTGTCGCAGATCGACGTCGACACACTGCTGGACGTCGGACCCGCGATCTATGACCGGGCGGTGGCCGCTTTGCCTGGCCGGATGGATCGGCCGCGTCCGTGGTGGGACTACCAGGTCTTCGACAATGACGAGCGCCGCAAGGACAGCGGTAGCATCAGATTCGCCCTGCACCGTGAATCTGACGGTACGCCAAGCGGATTCGCTCTGTACCGGACGAAGTCGTCGTGGGATGCCACCGGCCCCACCGGAGAGGTGCACGTCGAGGAGGTCCGCGCCACCAATCCGCGTGCCTATGCCAGGGTCTGGCGATTCCTGTTGGAGATCGACCTGGTTCGACGCGTCATCGTCAAGGACGCCGCGGTCGACGAACCGCTGCGCGCGCTGGTGGCCGACAGCCGAGCGCTGCGCTGCGAGATCGCCGACGGCATCTTCGTCCGGCTCGTCGACGTCGAGCGGGCACTCGCGCTGCGCCGGTACGCCGCACCGGTGGATACAGTTCTGGACGTGCGCGACGAGTTCTGCCCGTGGAACAGCGGTCGGTACCGACTTCGCGGCGACGCCGACGACGCACACTGCGAAAAGACCGATGCGCCTGCCGATATCGCTCTCAGCGTGCGTGACCTCGGCGCGGTGTACCTCGGTGGGATCAGCCTCGCCCGACTCGCCGCAGCGGGTCTGGTCGAGGAACTGACCGCCGGGGCGGTGCACCGCGCGGCCGTCGGCTTCGGCTGGCCGGTGGCCCCCGCCATCCCCGACCACTTCTGAGAAAAGGACGGCCCATGATCCGCGCGGTACTCTTCGATTTCTCCGGCACCCTGTTCCGCCTCGAGGAACAGGACGACTGGTTCGACGGCATCACCGTCGACGAACAGGCGGTGCAGGGTCACGTGCAGGCCGAGTTGATGCGTCGCGTGACCGCACCGACCGGAAGCACGGTGCCCATGAACACTCAGCAGCAACACAATTGGGCCAACCGGGACTTGGAACCGCATCTGCACCGCGAGGCGTATCTGCACGTGCTGCGCGAGTCCGGTCTCACCGGCGAGGATGCGGCGGCCCTGTACCCGAAGCTCGTCGACCCGGCCTCCTGGACGCCGTACCCCGACACCACGGCGGTGCTGAACGGTCTGCGCGGCAACGGGATCAAGACGGCCGTCGTGTCGAACATCGCCTTCGACCTGCGACCTGCGCTGGCCGCCGCAGGCACCGGGGCCGACGAATATGTGCTGTCATTCGAGGTCGGTGTCGTCAAACCCGATCCGGCGATCTTTTCGACCGCGCTGCAGCGGCTCGGCGTGGACGCCGAAGAGACCCTGATGGTCGGCGACAGTGAGGAAGCCGACGGCGGCGCACGCGAGGTGGGTTGCGCCTTCGCCCTGGTGGACCCGCTTCCCACCGCTGCGCGTCCCGACGGGTTGCGCACCGCGCTGCGCTCACACGGCATCACGCTGTAGGGGCGGCTACCGCGAGTCGACGGACAACTGGTTGCGGTACCCGACGACGACGCTGGTGATGAGCGAGACCGCGATCACCGCCTCGGCGATGAAGAACGCGGAGAAGTCGATCAACGACCCGATCGGCGGATCGCCGGGTATGGCGTTGCGCAGCGGGACCATCGCGAACAGCAACGCGGCCATCACCGAGTACGCGCCGTACTCGACACCCCTGCGGGTGCGCACCACGTAGGAGGCCAGCACCGCGGCAGAGGCCGCCAGGCCCAGCATCAGCACCATGATGAACACGCCGAAAACCATGGTGGGCACGCTGCGTTCGGCCTTCAGGGTCAGTGACAGCCAGCCCTGGTCGGGTGACAGGGTCGGTGTCACCGCGAAGAACGCGTCACCGTTGGACACCGTCACCTCAAGCGGCAGCGGTGCGCCGTCGGCACCCAGGACCTGGATGGCCGGGAAGGATTGGTAGGTGTCGAACGGGAAGTCGGTGCTGCTGCCACCGATGGCGAACTCCTGGATCACGGTGTGGAACCGGTCGCCCTCGCTGAACTTCACGACGCTGGAGCGGCGCGAGTTGGTCTCGACGGTGATGTACTCGGTGAGCCCGTCGCTGACGCCGCCGACGGGATCGTCGCTGACATCGAGTTCCACCGTCATCGACTGGTCATGAACGTCGACCCGGGTGATGTACATCGACATCAGCACGACGTCGGGGCTGTCGGCGTCCTCGGTGCCGAAGGGAACCGAGGCCTGCTCGGTGTAGGAGCGGCTGGCCAGGAATCCACCGACGCTGCACACCATCACGATCGCGATGACGGCCAGGACCACCAGAATGCGGGCGCCACGACCCAGGCGGCCACCGGTCGACTTCATGGTCGGCACGCTACCGCCGGCGTGGCGTTCCCGTGCCTTGAGGCGTCGAACAGCAGAACGGCGGCCCTGCGAACAGGGCCGCCGTTTCCGACTGAGGGGTGATCAGCCACCCGGCTCCGCTACAGGTGCGGAGCCTCCTTGATCTTGGAATCCGGGGTGCCCAACGTCTGGCACCAGGTCTGAACGGCCAGCCGGGTGCCGCTGATCTCGACCTGCTGCGGGTCGGATCCCTTCTCGTCCTTGAGCATCTTGGTGACGGCCTCGTTCTGGGTCTTCTCATCGGCACCGGTGAAGTCCTTGCACGCGGTGTCACCACCGGTGACCGACGGTGAACAGCCGACCAACATCGCGGTCGCCGCACCAGCCGCCATCAATGCCGCCGCTGTACGCCTCATCGTGTCCTCCTTGTCATGGCGCCGAATCACGCCCCAAACACTTCGTCGCCGCGCTTTGTACCCCGCACTGTCTTCGGCGAAACACCGTGAATACAGTCGGGGAATGACTTTCGACCCTGCGCTGTGGCAGCCGGTCGCCGGCTTCGAGCTGACCGATATCACCTATCACCGGCACGTTGTCGACGGAAAGCCGCAACCGACGGTGCGGGTGGCCTTCGACCGCCCGGAGGTGCGAAACGCGTTCCGTCCGCACACCGTCGACGAGCTCTACCGCGTGCTCGACCACGCCCGGATGTCTCCCGATGTCGGGGTGATCCTGCTGACCGGCAACGGCCCGTCACCCAAGGACGGCGGCTGGGCGTTCTGCTCCGGCGGTGACCAGCGCATCCGCGGCCGCAGCGGGTACCAGTACGCCGACGGCGAGACTGCCGAGACGGTCGATCCGGCGCGGGCAGGCCGGTTGCACATCCTGGAGGTGCAGCGCCTGATCCGGTTCATGCCCAAGGTCGTCATCTGCCTGGTCAACGGCTGGGCCGCCGGCGGCGGGCACAGCCTGCACGTCACCTGCGATCTGACGCTGGCCAGCCGCCAGCATGCCCGCTTCAAGCAGACCGACGCCGACGTGGGCAGCTTCGACGGCGGGTTCGGCAGCGCCTACCTGGCGCGCCAGACCGGGCAGAAGTTCGCCCGCGAGATTTTCTTCCTCGGCCGCGCCTACGACGCCGAAACGATGTATCAGATGGGTGCGGTGAACGAGGTCGTCGACCACGATGAGTTGGAGAGCACCGGCCTGCAGTGGGCTGCCGAGATCAACGGCAAGTCCCCGCAGGCGATCCGGATGCTGAAGTTCGGTTTCAACCTCATCGACGACGGGCTGGTCGGCCAGCAGGTGTTCGCCGGTGAGGCAACACGGTTGGCCTATATGACCGACGAGGCCGTGGAGGGCCGGGATGCGTTCCTGGAAAAGCGCGATCCCGACTGGAGCGGCTTCCCCCGCTACTTCTGACGATTTCGGCGCGCTGACGCTCGGTGAGCGAGCGTTTGCGCGCCGAAATCGTCGGGGATGGAACCGGACGCAGCGCGCCTGCGTCCAAAGTCCTGTGCTCGAGGACTATCTGCGCGACCACGACGGTGTCATCACCCTCGCCCAAGCCGGCCGGTGCGGGCTCAGCCCGCAGGCCGTGCGCAGGCGCATCGATTCCGGTATCTGGCGGCGGTGTTCACAGGGGGTGTACTTCGTCGACGACCGCCCGTTCACCGATGCTGCCCGCATTCGTGCCGCGGTCTGGGGTTATGGCGATGGCGCGGTCGCCAGTGGCTTGGCCGCCGCATGGTGGTACGGATTCACCCAGTACCCGCCGGCGGTCGCCGAGGTCACCGTGCCCCGTAACAGCCATGGGCGCACCCACCCCGGCAGCCGCGTTCGTCGCCGTGACCTCGACCCGGCCGATGTCGCCGTGCACCGTGGCCTTCCCCTGACGGCGCGCCCGCTCACGATCGTGGAGGCGGCGGTGCGTCGGGGCGGTGGCGCCCGCATCATGGACCGTGCCCTGCAGGGCGACGCCGAGCTGCGTGATCTGTGGCGTGCGCAGTCGCGCAACAAGGGTCGCTACGGTGCACCGGCAGCGCGGCGCTTGCTCCTGGCCGCGGCGGACGGTTCTCGATCCGCCGCGGAACGATTGCTGATCAAGCTGCTGCGGCAGGCGGACATCACCGGCTGGCGGGCCAACTTTCCGGCGGGGCCGTACTTCGTCGATGTCGCCTTTGCCGAACGGATGATCGCGATCGAGGTCGACGGCTGGGCCTTTCACAGTGACCCGGACGCGTTCACCAACGACCGGCGTCGGCAGAACTACCTGATCGTGCACGGCTGGCAGGTGCTGCGCTTCACCTGGCTGGACCTCTCGGAGTACCCCGACCGTGTCATCGCGACCATTCTCTCTGCGATTTCGGCGCGCTGACGCTCGGTGAGCGAGCGTCAGCGCGCCGAAATCTAGACTGTCGCGGTGAGCAAGAACCCCCTGCGCCGGATCTCGGACGCGGTGCTGTTGACCAGCATGCGGCCCCCACTGACCGAGTACCTGGGCCGCGGCCCCGAGGTCGAACTGCGCGGCAAGCGCATCCTGATCACCGGAGCGTCGTCGGGGATCGGCGAGGCGTCGGCGCTCAAGCTGGCCAAGCTGGGTGCCAGCGTCATCGTGGTGGCCCGCCGTGCCGAACTGCTCGAGACCGTCACCGCGAAGATCCGTGACAACGGTGGTATCGCCGAGGCGGTCACCGCCGACCTGTCCGATCTGGACGCCGTCGACGCGCTCGCCGCCAAAGCCCTCGAAAGCCACGGCGGCATCGACATCCTGATCAACAACGCCGGCCGGTCCATCCGCCGCCCGCTGATCGAGTCGCTGGACCGCTGGCACGATCTCGAGCGCACCATGACGCTCAACTACTACGCCCCGCTGCGGCTGATGCGTGCCCTGGTGCCCGGCATGATCGCCCGCGGCGACGGCCACGTCATCAACGTCTCGACATGGGGTGTGATGAACGAATCCTCCCCGCTGTTCGGGGCGTACCAGGCCTCCAAGGCCGCGCTGACCGCGATCAGCCGGGTGGCCGAGACCGAATGGTCGGGAAAGGGCGTGCACTCGACGACGCTGTACTACCCGCTGGTGAAGACGCCGATGATCGAGCCGACCAAGGAGTTCGTTGCCATGCCCGGACTGTCTGCCGAGGAGGCCGCCGATTGGATGGTCACCGCGGCGAAGACCCGGCCGGTGCGTATCGCCCCGCGCATGGCGGTGACCGCCAAGGCGATCGACAGCGTGGCGCCGGGTCTGCTCGGCGTCTTCATGAAGCGCGGCGTCACCGATTCGTCGTAGACACTCGTCACCGATGCGGATCCTGGACTGGCTACAGCAGCGCGACCCCGAGTACGACGCGCTGCGCCGAGCCGCCAGGGCCGCGATCGTCGTGCCCCTCGCCGCGGCCGCCAGTTTCCTGGTCGCCGGCGACAGCCAGGCCCCGATGTTCGCCATCTTCGGTTCCGTCGCGCTGCTGATCATCACCGACTTCCCGGGGAACCGGGAGGCCCGCGCGCTGGCCTACGCGGGCCTCGGATTCAACGGTGCGGTGCTGATCACCGCGGGCACGCTGGTCGCGCCGTACCCGTGGCTCAGCGTCGGGCTGATGTTCGTGCTCGGTATGACTGTGATGTTCAGCGGGGTGCTCAGCGAAACCATCGCCGCCGGGCAGCGTGCCACCCTGCTGACCTTCGTGCTTCCCGCCTGCACCCCGCCGGGGCCCATCGATGAACGCTTGACCGGCTGGCTGGTCGCGCTGGCCGTGTGTGTGCCCGCGGCGTTGTTCCTGTTCCCGCCGCGGCATCACGACGACCTGCGCCGGCACGCGGCGGGAGTGTGCCGCGCACTCGCCGACTGTCTGGAGGGGGCGGGGTCGACCAGGGATGTCACCCGCGCGATGAACGCCCTATGGGCCAACTTCGTCAACGCCGACTTCCGGCCGGTCGCCCTCACGGCGGGCAGCCGGGCGCTGGTCCGCGTCGTCGACGACCTCGGGTGGCTGGCCGATCAGATCACCGACCACACCGGCGCGGCACTCGGCGATATGCGGCCGGCCATCGTCGCGGTGCTCCGCGACTGCGCGGCGGTCCTACAGATCTCCGATCCTCGGCTGCGCGCCACCCGGGGTGCCGAACTCAGCACCGCCCTCGACGAACTGCGCAAGGTCGCGCAGGGCCGCTACCGCGAGGACATCGAGCAGATTCTGGCGATACCCGATGACGAGACCGCCGTCGAGGTCGGGCGCAGCCTGTTGGGCCGCCGAACGTTCTCGGCGACGGTCGGGGTCACCGGGCGCATCATCCGCAACGCCGCGCTGGCCGATGCCCGGCCGGTCTGGGCGCGTGTGCTGGGCCGGGGCCTGCCCCGCACCGGCGCGGCGGACTGGGTGATGCCCGAGACCACCGCCGTCGCGCAGATCACCAAGGGATTCCTGGCCGGGCGCGCACTCGTGGTGCGCAACAGCGTGCGCACCGGCCTGGGTCTGGCCTTGGCCGTCGCGGTCACCCACGTGTTCCCGGTCGAGCACGGGTTCTGGGTGGTGCTCGGCGCGTTGTCAGTGCTGCGCAGCAGCGCATTGACCACAGGTACCCGGGTGCTGCGCGCCGTGGCGGGGACGGCACTGGGTTTCGCCATCGGGGTGGCGGTCATCGAACTGGTGGGCGTCGATCCCGTCGTCATGTGGATGTTGTTGCCGGTGGTGGCCTTCGGTTCGGCCTTCGTACCCGAGGTCGCCTCGTTCGTCGCCGGCCAGGCCGCGTTCACGATGATGGTGCTGATCATCTTCAACCTGATCCAGCCGTCGGGGTGGGCCGTCGGATTGATCCGGGTCGAGGATGTCGTGGTCGGGGCGCTCGTGGGTGTCGCCGTATCGGTGCTGCTGTGGCCCCGCGGCGCGTCCACCCAGGTCAGCAAGGCTGTCGGCCGGGCCCACGCCGCCGGTGCCGAGTTGCTCAAAGCCGGTGTGCTGCGGGTCATCCGGGGTGCTTCCGAAACGGCCGACAACCGTGTCTTCACGCTCAGCCGCCGCGCCCTTGAGGCCAGTCGGATACTCGATGACACGCTGCGACAGTATCTTTCGGAGAACGGCGGGCATGCCGACCGGCGTGCCCCCACGGTGCGTGCGGCCAATCGGGTGGTCCGGCTGCGTGCGGCCGCCGAGTTGATCGCCGATGTCATGCCACCGCCGCTCGGGGTGTACCCACGAGCGCGGGAACTGCTCGAAGAGCACGCCGCTGCAGTATGCGAGCAGGGTCTGTCGGGGCCGCCGATCAGCGATGATTTCGTATTGGCGCTGCGCGCCGAGAACACCCGCGACGAACTCGCCGTATCGGCGGCGCTGCCACTGCTGACCGTCGCGGCCCATCTAGGCGAGCTGGAGCTGCTGTATCCGCGTGGCTGATGTCAGGGGCGGGTGATGGTGCGCGGCGTCAACCCGAGCGTGCGCACGTGCTCGGCGATCTCACCCAGACTCGCCGTCCACACGTCGGTGTGCGCCACGACGTAGCGCATCAGGTCACCGAGTTCGGCTGCGCGCGAAGCCCTCCCGCTCAGGAACGGGTGATTGGTCAACACCCAGCACGCGCCGGCGCTCCGCAGCGCATCGAACTCCAGCTGCCACAGTTCGCGGGCCTTGCGCGGGCTCTCGATGGTTCCGCTATAGATGTCCGGCAGGTAGCAGTACTGCTCCCAATCGTCGAGTGCCCACTGGATCGGGATCTCGACCAGCGACCGCTCCCCCACCGCCAGCTCGTAAGGATGGTCGGAATCCATCAGCGACGAGTCGTACAGGAATCCGCGCTCGGCGAGCAGTTCCGGTGTCCGCCAGGACAGATCCCACATCGGCGCGCGGTAGCCACTCGGGCGCACCCCGGCAACCTCGGCCAGCGCCTCCAGTCCGCGGTCGAGCGCCTCGATCTCCTCCTCCAACGTCAGCGCCGTCGGCTGCTCGTGCAGATACCCGTGGTGGGCGATCTCGTGCCCCGCCGCCACGATCGACCGCACCGCCTCGGGATAGCGATGCGCGGTATGCCCCGGCACGAAGAACGTCGACCGGATCTGATGCCGGTCCAACAGATCGAGAATCCGCGGCATACCCACCAGCGGGCCGTAGGCCTGATGGCTCATCACACTCATCCTGGCGGCAACCGTTTCGTCGCCCCACAGCACCGCAGATTCGGCGTCCACGTCGAAGGTGAAGGCCGCAGCCGCCACTTTCCCGACAGGCCAGGGCATTTTCCCGTCGCTGCGCTCGCCCGGACCGAACTCAGACATCTTCGGCCATCAGGGTGATCAGCTCATACCCGATATTGGCCGCGGCCACCGCCGTCACATCGGCGCTGTCATAGGCCGGTGCCACCTCGACGATATCGGCGCCCACGATCTGCAGACCGCGCATCGCCCGCAGGATGGCCACCAGTTCCCGGCTGGTCATCCCGCCGATCTCCGGGGTACCGGTCCCCGGCGCGAACGCCGGGTCGAGAACATCGATATCGATCGAGACGTAGACCGGATGCTCACCTACCCGTTCTCGGATCCGTTCGATGACACCGTCGATACCGATCCGATCGATATCGCGGCAATGCACGATGGTGAATCCCAACGACTCGTCGTCGAGCAGATCGGCTCGATCATAGAGCGATCCGCGGATCCCGACGTGCGCGGAATGTCCCTTGACCAAGAGACCCTGCTCGGCAGCCCGGCGAAAAGGCGTGCCATGCGTACACGGCGCGCCGAAGTAGGTGTCCCAGGTGTCCAAGTGGGCGTCGAAGTGCACCAGGGCAACCGGACCGTGCACCCGATTGACGGCCTGCAGCGCGGGCAGTGCGATGGTGTGATCACCACCGAAGGTCAGTACCCGTTGTTGCGGGGTGGTCAGCAGGGCAGCGATACCCTCGCGCACCTCGTCGACCGCGGCATCGATATCGAACGGGTTGGCCGCGATATCCCCGGCATCGACAACCTGCGCCTGCGCGAACGGGCTGATATCCAGTGCGGGGTTGTAGGGCTTGAGCAACCTTGACGCCTCGCGGATGGCGGCGGGACCGAACCGAGCCCCGGGCCGGTAGGTCACCCCACTGTCGAACGGCACCCCGACGACGGCGATGTCGTACCGCGACACCTCATGGCGCTGCGGCAGGCGGGCGTAGGTCGCCAGCCCGGCGTAGCGCGGGACCTGCTGTGCGTTCACCTGCCCGACATGGCCCGACGCCGACCGCACGTATCTGTCCTGGCCGTCCACCGGCTGCCTTTCCGTCATGCTCTGCTCCTGGTCGATCCGCCGTTGCAGGAGATGATCTGCCCGACGACGGCCGCCAGCTCGAAGTCGGCGAGCAGTTCCACCGCGGCCGAGATCTCATCGGGTCGACCGATGCGGCCCAACGGAATTCCCTCCGCATACCGGGCGTGCATGTCCGCCAG
The DNA here is from genome assembly GCF_000416385.1 of Mycobacterium sp. VKM Ac-1816D. Lineage (NCBI taxonomy): Bacteria > Bacillati > Actinomycetota > Actinomycetes > Mycobacteriales > Mycobacteriaceae > Mycobacterium > Mycobacterium sp. VKM Ac-1816D. The sequence continues at coordinate 41,898 of NZ_AOHQ01000131.1, read as the reverse complement.
GTCGATTCCCGCGGCATCGGCGTCGACCTGAAGTTGCGGGGTATCGGTGACCCCCGGCGCGACGGCGTTGACGATGATCCCCTCCGGCGCCAGTTCACGGCCGAGTCCCTTGACCAACGCGATCAACCCGGATTTGGCGGCCGCATACGCGGTGGCCATCGGCCATCCGGTGACACCCCATTCGCTGGCGATCACCACGATGCGCCCCTCGGCCCTGGCCCGCATGTGCGGCAGCACGGCCTGTATCAGGTGGTAGGTGCCACCGAGGTTGGTCTCGACGATGCGCCACCAGTCCTGCTCGTCGTGCTCTAGGAGCGGGGCCATCGTCATGTAGGCGTGGTTGGCCACCAACACATCGAGGCGGCCGGTGCGCTGCGCCACCGCGTCGGTGATGCGCAGACACTCCCCCGGATCGGAAACGTCACCGGGAACAGCGAATCCGCCGATACCCTCGGCCAGCGCGTCCAGCTCAACGCCGGGGCGAATATCGTTGATGGCGACCGTCATTCCCCGGCCGGCCAGCCGGCGCGCGTGCGCCGCGCCCATCCCCTGCGCCGCACCGGTGACCAGCGCGACCCTGCTCATATCACCGCTCCGGAGTTGACATTGACGACATCGCCGACGCTGAACGTCGCATCACAGACCAGGTATTCGACGCAGCGGGCCACCTCGGCGGGGGTGGCAAGCCGGCGCAGCGGCAGAGTGTCCAGATACTCCTGTGCCCGCCATGGGGAATCGGCATCCAGCAGCGGGGTGTCGGTAGGCCCTGGCGCGACGGCGTTGACCCGCACCCCGGATCCGGCGACCTCGGCGGCCAGGCTGCGGACCAGACCGATGATCGCCCCCTTGGCCGCGACGTAATGACTCTCCTGGTCACCACCGCCGACGGCGAGTTCACTGGCCACCGCGACCACCGCGCCCGATCCGGCCGCCAGCATGTCGGGCAGGCACGCGCGCGTCGCGTTGAACAACCCGCCGAGGTGCACCCGCAGCATGCGCCGCCAGGCCGCCGCATCGATCTGGTCGATCAACCCCGTCTCGTAGTAGCCGGCCGAGGTCACCAGCGCGGCCACCGGGCCCAGAGTCGAACGGATCTCGGCGACCGCATCGGCCACCGCGCCGTGATCGGAAACATCGACGGCCACAGCATGATCGGCGTCCGCACCGGCCGACAGGTCCAACGCACCGATCCGGTATCCGCGCCGGCGCAGCGCCCCGGCCGCGGCAGCGCCGATACCGCTGGCGGCGCCGGTGACGACGGCCACCGGGCTCGCGTCACTCATGGACGTCTGCCAATTCGTCACGGGATTCCACTTCGTCGATCACCGAGGCTTCGACGATACGCGAGCGCACTCCTGCCAGGATCGCGGTGCCGAGCACCAGCAGCACCGCGATACCGATCCACACCGACCAATCCAGGTAGCGCTGCTCGAAAGCCACTCGCGGCCAAGCGATGTTGACGAACTGGAGCACGGTCCACACGACGGCCACCACGGCGACGGGCAGGGTGGCCCGGCCCAGCGAGAAGTTGGCCGGCGTCCATGCCCGACGCACCAGCACGACCAGGAACCCGATGAGCGGGAACAGGAATGCCAGATAGAAGCCGCCGGCGGTGAAGTTGACCATCAGCGAGTAAATATCCCCGGCGACGATGCTGAGGCCGAACAGGGCGGCGCCGACCACCGTGGTGACCCCGATCGCCACCACCGGGATGCGGGCCGGACCGCGCAGCTGGGACAGCACGGCCGAGGCCGGCAACGCCCCGTCGCGCGCATAGGCCCAGATGACCCGCGACGCCGAGGTCTGCAGCGCCAGGAAGCTGGCCAGGAAGCCGATGACGAACATCACCTCGACCGGGCGCGCGATGCCGTGACCGAGTGCGACGGTGAGGGTTTCGTATACCGGGTCACCGACCGCACCCGCGGCGACGGCGTCGAGGTCGGGGATGGCCAGGATGATCGCGAGGCTGGAATACCCGACGACCAGCGCGATGAAGACCAGTGAGAACAGCACGGCCTTGGGCAGGTAACGGCGCGGTTCATGCACCTCCTCGGCGATCGACCCGGCACTCTCGAAACCGACGAACGACCACCCGATGAAGGCCACCGCCAGCAAGAACGGCCCACTGAGCCAGGTCCAGATGTCCACCTCGGGGCCACCACCGGTGAACAGCACCGACAGCGAGTTCTGCCGATGGAACAGCAGCAGCCAGGTGCCCAGCACCACCGAGCCGATGACCTCGGCGATGATGCTGCCGACCATGAAGATCTTCAGTGCCTGCCGACCGGCCAGGTTGACCGCGGTGCCGGCCAGCAGGATGGCCAGCGCGATGAGCGCCAGCGTCGTCCCCGAGGGCTCCTCGACACCGAAGATGTTGGCGGTGAAGCCGGCCGCGCCGAGGGCCACGGTAGCCATCGCGATGACCAGCGTCCACATGTAGGCCCAGCCCGCGAACCAGCCGTAGGTGGTGCCCAGCAGTCGGCGTGACCACTGGTAGATCGATCCCTCCAAAGGCCAGCGCGACACCAGCATCGCGAACACCAGCGCAACCAGGAACTGGCCCGCGAACACCAGCCCGAAGCCCCACCAGAAGCTCGGACCGGCCGCCGACAACGCCAACCCGAAGATCCCGTACAGCGCGACGATCGGCGAGATGAATGCGAAGGCGAACGCGAACGCCGACCAGAGGGAGAACTCGCGGCGCAAAACCTGTGGCTCGGTCATCAACGAACTATCACGCGCCCGGACGCACCGCCGCCATCGTTGGCGGTGAAGACGCTGCGAACCCACCACCGGTGCTGCTCACCGTTGGAGGATCGCACAACCGAACCGGGTGCACAGATGACAACGACGTTACGATCGACCGATGGCAGGGTCCGGTCCCGACGACGAGTCGCGTGCGCCGACGTTCGCCGACCTGCTGGAACGCTCGGGACTCGGGCTGCACCGTATCGACACCGGGCCCGCCGCGACGGACCGCCCGATCACCTGGTCGCACACCACCGAGCTGCGCGACCCGTCGCGGTATCTGCGCGGTGGCGAGTTGGTCTGCACGGTCGGCATCAGCCTGCAGGCCCCCGCCGACAGTGCGGCCTTCGTCGAGTCGGTGCACGCCGCGGGGGCGGCGGGCATCTGTTTCGGGATCGGCGATGTGCATGATGGGGCGCCGCAGGCCCTGATCGACGCGTGCCGCGACCACGGGTTGCCACTGTTGGTCGCACCGCCGGAGGTACCGTTCGCGACGGTCAGCCGCTATATCGCCGATTTCCGGTTCGGCGGTGCGGTCGCCACCGCCCGGGCCACCAACGCGCTTGTGCCCGAACTGCTTTCCTCACAGCGCCGCCGTGAGTCCAGTCGGGAGCTGCTGGACCGGGCCGGGCACGTGCTGGGCTGCTACTTCCTGCTGGAGCCCCCGGGAGCCCCGATCGAATCCGACGCGGTGGCCGCGGCGGCCGACGGGATGGGCACGCTGGTGTGGGTCGGCCGCGGCGATCCTCCCGAGGCGGCGGTACTGGAGGTCATCGCCCGGTTCCTGGCCGCCTCACAGGGCGAGCGCGATATCGAGGCTGCGCTCTCCCGTGAACGCATCGGCCAGCTGCTCTCACTGGTCGAACGACGCATGCTGCTCCCCGACGCACTTCACCAATTGTTGGACTGGCCGGGACTGGCGGCGCAGGACATCGACTGCTCGGCCTGGCCCGCCGGTGCGGGAGCGCTGTTGTCGATGGCCCTCCCCGACGCCCTGGTCGCCGACGCCCCGGAGGTGTGTCTGGTGCTCAGCGCAGGGACCCACAAGCCGATCGAGACGGCCGCCGATCTGGCCATGCCCTCCGGGCACGCGACGGCGGCACCCCTGAGCGAACTGGGCACGTCGATCAGCCAGGCCCGGGTCGCGCTGGATCTGGCCAGGCAGCGCGGCGGCAGCATCGGGCCCGACCAGCTGAGCACCTTCACCAGCCTGCTGGAGGGACTGCCGCCCAGTCGGCTCACCCCGTTCAAGACACAGTTGATCGACCCGCTGTTGGCACTCGATCGTGATCGTGGCACCCAACACATCCGCACGCTGCGGGTGTTCCTGGCCGCGAACGGCTCGCTGATCGACACCGCGCGCGAGCTGTTCCTGCACACCAACACCGTGCGGCATCGGCTGTCGCGGATCCGTCAGATCACCGGGCGCAACCCGTTGGACTTCGAAGACCAGGCCGCCTTCACCATCGGCTTGCGGGCCGCCGACCGGGGTGCCTGAGAGAGGCCGTCGCTGCCGCCGGAACGCGGGATCGCGTGATAGACACATGGGTATGGAGATCCTGGCCAGCCGGATGCTGATGCGGCCGGCCGACTACCGGCGATCGGTGGAGTTCTACCGCGATCGCATCGGGCTGGCCATCGCGCGCGAGTACTCCGGCGGCACCGTGTTCTATGCCGGCCAATCGTTGATCGAACTGGCGGGCCACGGTGGGCCGTCGGCGGGCGGGAGCCTGTGGCTGCAGGTGCGCGATGTCTACGCCACCCAGGGCGAATTGGCCGGCCGCGGCGTCGAGATCGCCCGGGCCGCGGTCCGGGAACCGTGGGGACTGCACGAGATGCACGTCACCGACCCCGACGGTGTGACGCTGATCTTCGTCCAGGTCCCCGACGACCACCCGTTGCGCAGGGATACCCGGAGCTGACGGTGGCCAAATCGGTATTGGGACGCGGCACGGCACGGACGCGGGTGCTGGAGGCCGCGCTGACATTGTTCGGCGAGCACGGTGTCAGCGGCACCACCCTGCAGATGATCGCCGACAGCATCGGGGTCGGTAAGGCCTCGGTGTACTACCAGTTCCATTCCAAGGAAGAGATCGTCGCCGCCGCGGCGCAACCGATGTTCGACGATATGGCCCGGGTGGTGACCATCGCCGAGGCCGTTGCCGATCCGCGCACCCGCCGCGAGATCGCGATCAGCGGTTTCATCGAGTTCAGCGTGCGCAACCGTCGGCTGGCCGCGGTGCTGGCGGGCGATCCGGTGCTGGAGAGCATGGTCGAGGCCCGCGAGGACCTCAGTGATCTCGTGGAGCGCTTCACCAATCTGTTGTTGGGCGGTGGGCACGGACCCGCGGGGCGGGTGGTCATCTCGATGGTCACCAACGGGGTCTACGCCGCGGTCACCGACAAGGCGCTCGAGGATGTCAGCGACGAGGATCTGCACCGCACGCTGCTGGCCGCCACCCAGCAGTTGCTGCGGGACCCTGCGTATTTCGACTGACGAGCCGCACTCACCAGATCCAGACGCCGGGATCGGCCGGCGGGTAGCCGGCACACACCGCGGTCCCGTGCGCGACAACGCCCTTGTTGTTGAAGAACAGCTTGGCCCAGTTCGGCCAGTTCCAGGCCAGCTGCTCGTAGAACGCGTTGGTGGCGGTGTCCTCGGAGTATTGCCGCCGTCCCGCATAGTCCATCGAGAAGAACCAGGTGATCCGATCACGGGCGGCCCGTTGCACTTCCGGGGATTTGTTGTTGTAGTCGATCATGTAGCGCTCGTAGTACACCGGATCGGTATCGCGTACCGCGGCCATGTACTGATCCACCGTGCAGGTGGTCTTGAGCATATTGCTCGGGATCGGATACTCGTCGGTTGCATCGGCGGCCGCCACCCCGGGAGCCAACGTCACCACGGCAGCCGCGGCGAGCCCAGCCAGCGCACACCTGTTACGGGACATGCTGTTCACACCCCCGCCTGGCCGGCCTGCGTCAACAGGTGCGCCAGCTCGGGGCAGTAGGCCGGGATACCGGCACCGACGAACTGCCAGGCCTGCTCGGTGCTCGACCCGGTCTGCAATTGGTCGTGCACGAACTCGGCCGAGGCGAACACGTCGGCATCCACCCCACGATGCAGGCGCTTGCACATGATCTTGGCGATCCAGGCGTTGAAATCCTTCTGCCCGTAGATGCCGTAGCTGTGCAACTGATCGGCGAAGGCCTCGTCGCGGTCGGCCTGGGCGACCGGCGCGGCAGCGAACGCCGTCACCACGGCACCGGCGGCCAACATCGAAGCGATCCGTGAATTCCTCATCACACCAACACATCCTGGGGTCGTCGTTGAATGGGTGGCCACGCCTGCGGCTTGGGACGTTGACGCACCTGCTGCGGCCACCAGAACCACCTGCCCATCAGCGCGGCGATCGAGGGTGTCATGAACGACCGGATCACCAGGGTGTCGAACAACAGGCCCAGACCGATCGTGGTGCCCACCTGGCCCATGATGGTCAGATCGCTGACCGCCATCACCATCATGGTGAACGCGAACACCATTCCGGCCGCGGTGACCGTCGAGCCGCTGCCACCCATCGCCCGGATCATGCCGGTGTGCAACCCGGCATGGATCTCCTCCTTGAGCCGCGACACCACCAGCAGGTTGTAGTCCGCGCCGACGGCCAACAGGATGATCACCGCCATCGGCAACACCATCCAGTGCAGCTCGATACCGAGCAGGTGTTGCCACAGCAGCACCGACACGCCGAAAGACGCACCGAGGGAAAGCACCACGGTCCCCACGATGACGGCCGCGGCCACGATGGCCCTGGTGAGCAGCAACATGATCAGGAAAATCAGGCAGATGGCCGCGATACCGGCGATCAACAGGTCGTAGCGGGTGCCGTCGGCCATGTCCTTGAACGTCGACGCGGTGCCGCCCAGATAGATCGTCGACCCTTCCAGCGGGGTGCCCTTGATCGCATTCTTGGCCGCGGTCTTGATCGGTTCGATCTTCTCGATCCCCTCGGCCGACATCGGGTCGCCCTCGTGATTGATCATGAATCGCACCGCGTGCCCGTCCGGGGACAGGAACTGCTCCAAACCCTTTGCGAAATCCGGGTTGTCGAACGCCTCGGCGGGCAGATAGAACGAGTCATCGTTCATGGCGTCGTTGAACGCCTTGCCCATCTCGGTCGAGGTCTCGCTCATGATGCGCTGCTGCTCCTGCATACCCGCCTGGGTCTGCTGCATGGTCAGCATCATTTCCTTCATGTTGACCATCGTCTGTTTCATCTCGGGCATGATCGCGATCATCTGCGGCATCAGTTCGTTGAGCCGATGCATCTGCGGCATCATGTCGTTCATGTTCGCGGTCATCACGTCGATGCCGTCGAGCACGTCGAAGACCGACCGGATGGACCAGCACATCGGGATGTTGAAACAGTGCGGTTCCCAATAGAAATAGTTTCGCATCGGCCGGAAGAAGTCGTCGAAGTTGGCGATGCTGTCGCGCATCTCCTCGAGATCGCCGACCATGACGTCCATCGAGGACACCATCTTGGACGTGGTGTCGGCCATCTGCTCGGTGATGGTCTGCATCTTGTCCATGCTGGCGATGGTCCGGTCCATATCGGCCACTTGATTGGTCATATCGGCGGTGCGATCTTGGTTGTACTTCTCGTTCAACCGTTGCAGCGTGCTGTTCTGGCTGATCATGTACGGGATCGAGGTGTTCTCGATCGGGGTGCCGTCGGGCCGGGTGATGGTCTGCACGCGCCCGATTCCGTCGACCTGGAAGATGGCCTTCGCGATCTTCTCGATCACCAGGAAGTCGGCGGGATTCCGTAGATCCCGGTCACTTTCGATCATCAGGATCTCCGGGTTCAACCGGGCCGGCGAGAAGTGCCGTTCGGCGGCGGCATAACCCTCGTTGGAGCTGATGTCATCCGGCAGATAGAGACGGTCGTTGTAGCTGGTCTTGTAGCCGGGCAGTGCCAGCAGGCCGATCAGCGAGACCGCGATGCTGGTGATCAGGATCGGTCCGGGCCAGCGCACCACGGCCGCACCGACCTTGCGCCAACCCCGCACGCGGGTAGCGCGTTTGGGATCCAAGAACCGTCCACCGACGGTGATGATGGCAGGCCCGAAGGTCATGGCCGTGATGATCAGCACCAGCATGCCCACGGCCAGCGGCACTCCAAGGGTCTGGAAGTACGGCAGCCGGGTGAAGCTAAGACAGAACGTGGCACCGGCGATGGTCAGACCGGAGCCGACGATCACATGGGCGGTGCCGCCGAACATGGTGTAGTAGGCCTGCTCTCGATCCTCACCGGCGCTGCGCGCCTCCTGATACCGGCCGATGAGGAAGATCGCGTAGTCGACCGAGATCGCGATGGCCAATGTCACCAGCAAGCCGGTGGCGAACGTCGAGAGACCGATGACCTCGTAATACCCCAGCGCGGCAACCGCGCCCCGCACCGTCAGCAGGCTCACGGCCACCATCACGATCATCAGCACCATGGTCATGACGGAGCGGAAGATGATGAGCAGCATCACGATGATGACCAGGAAGGTCAGCGCCTCGATCAGGCGCATACTGCCGTGGCTGGCCTCGGTCTGCTCGGCCGTCATGGCCGCCGACCCGGTGACGAACACCTGCACACCGTCGGGCGGCGGCATGCTCTCGACGATGTTCTTGACGGCCTCGATGGACTCCAGAGACTTTGCTTCGCCCTGGTTTCCGGCCAGGTTCGCCGAGACGTAGACGGCCTTACCGTCACCGCTCTGTACGCCGGTCGCGGTGAGCGGGTCGCTCCAGAGATCCTGGACGTGCTCGACGTGGGCCGTGTCGGCCTCCAGCTTGGCGATCAGCTCCGAGTAGTACCGTCGGGTGTCCGCGCCGAGCGGCTGCTGCCCCTCCAGCACGATCATCACCGAGCTGTTGGATTCGTACTCCTGGAACACCTTTCCGATGTGCTCGGTGGCGATGACCGCGGGCGCTTCCTTGGGGCTCATCGACACCGAACGCATCTCGCCGACCGCTTCCAGCTGCGGTACCGCGACGTTCAGGAAGACCGCAACGGCGATCCAGCCGAGGATGAACGGCACCGCCAGCTTGCGGAACACCCTGGCGACACGGCCGAAATGTGCTGTCTGATGCGGTGATTGCACCGCGATGGGCCCGGTGGGTGCGTCACCGCCGTACCCCATAGGCGGCTCGCCGCCGTGCCCCATAGGCGGCTCGCCGCCGTGCCCCCCGCTCATGCGGACTTCACGATGCAGAAGGTCTGGACATTGGTGCCGGAGACGGTGCGCTCGTCCTTGAGCTCACCGTCGACGAGCACGCGGCAACCCAGGAAGCTCGTCTTGCCCTGCGCCACGATGTTGGCCGCCGCGGAGGGCTCGGTGGTTTGCAGGGTGACCGACCACGGCAGGACCGCGCCGTCCACCCGTTGCGGTTCACCGGCGAGGTCGACGTAGTTCACGTCCACAGCTGCACCTTCCGGACCGAAGATTTCATAGGTCACCACTTTCGGATCGAACGGCTCGGGGTCGTTGGCGAAGTTCACCGGCGTCACCAACGGGGGGTCGGAGGCGAAGACTCCGCGTATCCGGTCCACCGAAAAGCCGCCGATTCCGACGACCACGACGACCACGAGCGGTAACCACACCCGTTTGAGCAGCTGCATTCTCCCGACGTCCTTCCGCAGTGCCGACCAACACATGAGCCGATGACGCACCTCGGCCATCGGACTCACACAAGTTATACAGTTGGCCAACTTCAAGCAAGCCGAACGGCTAATTTTGGCAGGACCCATGCTTGAATATGGACAAGTCGATCGGCATACCGCGAAGGGGGCCAGATGCTCGGCGGACGCACCACCGCGCGCGGACAGGACACTCGGACCGCGCGCGAGCGGGTCATCGACGCCGCCGTCGAACTGTTCGCCGAGCACGGCGTGCAGGGCACGTCACTGCGCATGATCGCCGATCGGCTCGGCGTCGCCAAAGGTGCGGTGTATTACCAGTTCCGGTCGAAGGACGACATCGTCCTGGCCCTGCTGACACCGCTGTTCGATGCCTTCGCCGGGGTCGTCGAACACGCCGAGGCGCAACCGTCACCGCAGGGCCGTCGCGATACCGCGATCCGCGGCCTGGTCGACGTGGCCGTCGACCACCGGCGCGCCGGCTGCCTGTTCCGGGGTGACCCGGTCGTCGACGAACTGGTCACCCGGCACGGCGAGTTGGAGGCACTCGCGGACCGGCTGCGGGCCCTGCTGTCCGGTACCGAAACCACCGACGCGCAACGAGTGGCACTGTCAGTGGCCTGCACCGGGCTCTACTTCTGTACGACCGACCCGGGGTTGCGGGACATCCCGGCGCCCCACCTACGCGAAATCCTGCTGCGGGACTTCCGTGCGTGTGTCAGCGGGCCGGAGCCGGCGCCAGCGGCCAGCCCACCGAGGCCAGCCGCGAGGCAACCTGATGCATCTCTTCGGGGTTCGGTTCCTTGTCGGTGACGAGCTGGATGGCTCCGCTGATCTCGGCCTCGGTCACCGGGCTGATGCCGTCACTGGAGCGCAGCACCGACTTGGCCGCAGCCACGACCTCGTCTTCGCTCAGCGAGCGCTTGAGCAGTGCGAGCAGCGCGAAGTAATCGGTCGGTGGGACACCCTCGGGATAACCCTGGTGCAGCCAGTTCAGCACATTGTCGAGGACGTTCTTGTTTTCCGTCATCGCAGTCTCACTTCTTCGGCAGGAACGGGAACAGGTCGATTCCGGTGTGGTGGATGATCGTCGCCCTGGTGATCCACAGCACCGCGGTGAGGATCACCCATCCGACGAAGACGAACAGCCCGATACCGAGGAACTTGAACGCCGGGTTCGGCGCCGCGGCCGTCGCATCGCCACCGGCAGGACCGTCGGCACCGCGCGAGTAGGCCACCAGGCCGAGCGCGAAGACCGCAGGCAGACCCGCACCGAGCACCAGTCCGACACCGAGCACTTTGAGGATGCTCTCCAGGTAAGACATGTGAAATCCTTTGATTCAGTGAACTATCGGGGCCGGCTCAGACCGATGCGGTGGGCTTGGCGACGGCGTCGTCGCGCAGATCGGCCGGGATGACCGAGTTGGTCGAGTCGTCCCAATCGGCGTTGACGTTGCTGTGGTCGACCTTCTGCTGCTGCGCGCGCCACCACATGTAGCCCGAGAGCGCGACCAGGATGGCGAAGATGAGACCGTCGCCCACCAATGCCGAACCGGTCAGCGTCTTGACCCCGTGGGACAACCAGTAGGACAACGCGCCGACCAGGCCTGCGGCGGGCAGCGTGATCAGCCAGGCCACCGCCATCCGGCCGGCCACCGCCCAACGCACCTCCGCACCCGGCTTGCCGACACCGCTGCCCAGGATGGAGCCGGTGGCGACGTGGGTGGTCGACAGCGCCATACCCGCAGCGCTCGAGCTCAAGATGATGGCGGCCGAGGAGGCCTCGGCGGCAAAACCCTGCGGGGACTCGATCTCGACGAGGCCCTTGCCGAGTGTCCGGATGACCCGCCAGCCGCCCAGGTAGGTACCGAGGCCGATGGCCACCGCGCAGCTGAAGATGATCCAGAACGGCAGACCCTGTTCCTTCACGTCACCGGTCAGGTGGCCGGTGGTGATGAGCGCCAGCGCGATGACACCCATCGTCTTCTGCGCGTCGTTGGTGCCGTGCGAGAGCGCGACCAATGAGGCGGTGGCGATCTGCCCCCAGCGGAAACCGTCCTTGCGCCGCTTCTCGGCGACGTTGCGGGTCAGTCGGTAGACCAGCCAGGTGCCGCAGCCGGCGACCAGGCAGGCGATCGCGGGGGCGGCAACTGCCGGGATGAGCACCTTCTGGGTGACGCCGGACCAGTTGACCCCGGCCAGCCCGAGCGCGGCAAGGCCCGCACCGATCAGTCCGCCGAAGAGCGCATGCGACGAGCTGGAGGGGATGCCGAACAACCAGGTGAGCAGGTTCCACAGGATGCCGCCGATCAGGCCGGCGAAGATGATCGTCAAACCCGTCGAGGCATCGATACCGGGGAGCAACTGGCCGGACTTGCTGTCCTGGACCTTGAGCACCGAGGTCGTGACGGTGACCGCCACCTCGACCGAGAGGAACGCGCCGATCAGGTTCAGCACACCGGCAAGCAGAACCGCGGTCTTCGGCTTGAGCGCGCCCGTGGCGATCGAGGTGGCCATCGCATTGCCGGTGTCGTGAAAGCCGTTGGTGAAGTCGAATGCAAGTGCCGTGGCAATCAGTAGCACCAGGATGATCAGCTCTGCGCTCATGGCCCTAATCCTGAGACATCCCTCAGCATTTCGCGTAATTACGGACAACTTGCCCGTCATCGCTGAGCTGGGATTTCAGCTGTTTCGGTGACCGTGTTCACCAAACGTTCATCTGGACGCCGCGTCCCGTTCCGACTGGCGGGCCGACGCAGCGGATTGGGCTGGTATCTGGCAGGCTTCGGATGCGTGAACGGTTTCCTGGCGCGCATCGCCGCCTGGCTGACCGCCGGCTACCCGGAAGGGGTGCCGGGGCCCGATCGTGTCCCGTTGATGGCGCTGCTGACCCGCAGGCTGACGAACGAGGAAGCCGAGGCCGTCGCCCGGGATCTGATGAACCGTGCCCACCTCGACGGTGCGCCCGTCGATCACATCGACCTCAAGGTGATGATCACCGAGATCACCGACGAACTGCCCCGCGCCGAGGACATCGAGCGGGTGCGGCGCCGGTTGGCCAGGCAGGGCTGGCCGCTCGATGATCCGCGCCCGCCCGAACCCGAGGACCCGCCATCACCATCCTGACTCCGCTGCCCGTCGGCACCGGTTCCGCGGCCACGACGATCCTGCCGGAGCTGGAGGCCGCCCTGCGCGGGACCGCGGCGCGCCTGCCGGTGCCGGCAGACGATGCGCGCCAACGTGACCTGCTGACCGCCGCGCTGCGCGCGGGAGAGCCCATCGCCGACGATATTTCGGTCGTGGTGTCGACATCGGGAACCACCGGCACGCCCAAGGGTGCCCAGCTCTCGGCGGCCGCGCTGATCGCCGGGGCGACGGCCACCCATGACCGGCTCGGCGGCGCCGGAAACTGGTTGCTCGCCCTGCCCGCCTACCACGTGGCGGGGCTGCAGGTGCTGGTCCGCAGCATCGTCGCGGGCGGCAGCGTGGTCGCCCTGCCCGCGAGCTTCACCCCGACCGACCTGGTCGCCGCGGTCGCCCGGATGGGGCGGGGACGGCGGTACACCTCGCTGGTGGCCAACCAGCTGGACAAGGCGCTGGCCGATCCGGCTGCCACCGCGGCACTGGCCGAACTCGATGCCGTGCTGATCGGCGGCGGCCCGCTGCCTGCCGGGATACGCGAGCGTGCCGCCGCTGCCGGGATACCGGTCGTGCGCACCTACGGCATGAGCGAGACCGCCGGCGGCTGCGTCTACGACGGGCAGCCCCTGGACGGTGTGCGGATCCGGCTCGACGATGGCCGGGTCGTGCTCGGCGGGCCGGTGGTGGCCTCGGGATACCGCAATCCGGTGACACCCGACCCGTTCGCCGAGCCCGGCTGGTTTCGCACCGACGATATCGGCGTCCTCGACGACGCCGGGACGCTGAGCATCCTGGGCCGCATCGATGATGCGGTGAGCACCGGCGGACTCACCGTGCTGCCACAGCTGGTGGAGAATGCGCTGGCCACCCACCCCGCCATCGCCGAGTGCGCGGTCTTCGGGGTGCCCGACGAGCGGCTCGGCCAACGGGTCGTCGCCGCGATCGTGCCGGCACCCGGACATGGCGCACCGGATATCGACGCGGTGCGCACCCACGTCGGACTGACGCTGCCCCCCACGGCCGCGCCCCGCGAGCTGCACATCGTCGACGCCCTGCCCCGGCGCGGTATCGGCAAGCTCGATCGGCGCGCCCTGATCGAACGCTTCGGCGGGCATGATGGAGCGGGTGAGCGCAACTGAGGTGACCACCGTCGAACAACTCCGAGCGATCGTCGGGCACCCGCACCAAGCGGTGGCCGACAAGGTGTCCGGCGTGCTGGCCGATGTGCACCGGGTCTGGCTGCAGAACTCGCCGCTGTGCTTCGTGGCGACCACCGATGCCGATGGCCGCGTCGATGTCTCGCCCAAGGGTGATCCGCCCGGGTTCGTGCACATCATCGACGACTCGACGATCGCCATTCCCGAGCGTCCCGGCAACAAACGGGTCGACGGTTATCTCAACGTCCTGCAGAACCCGCATGTGGGCACGCTGTTCGTGATCCCCGGCCGCGGTGACACCGTCCGGGTCAACGGCACGGGCCGAATCGTTTCGGACGCAGACTATTTCGATGCGCTCGCGGTGCAGGGAAAACGACCGATCCTGGCCCTGGAGATCGCGGTCGAAGAGGTGTTCTTCCACTGTGCGAAGGCGTTTCTGCGTTCGGATGCCTGGAAGCCCGAGACCTGGAACCCGGAGTCGGTGCCCAGCACCGCGCAGCTGGCCAAGTCCTTCAAGGCCGAACAGTCACTTGCCGAGCTGGAGGCCTATTACAGCGAGGACAACTACCGCAAGCAGCTCTACTGATCGGGCGCGCGCACCAGGACGGCCCTGGTGTAGAGCAGGTGAAAACCGCTGCGCTGCACGTTCTGCTGCGATGTCGAGCCCGGCGAGGTGGTGACCACCGCGATATCGGCACCCGCGGTGGCGGCATCGCGCAGCCGGACCGCAAGTAACGCGGTCTGGATTCCGCGCCGCCGGTACGCCGGTGCGGTCGCGGCTCCCGTCAGTTGTGCCACTCCGGAGGTGAGGCGCAGGCTGCCACCCCCCACGACCCGCCCGTCGCGCATCGCGACATAGGCGGTGACGCCCGCGGTGGTGAAATCCCTGTGCGCACGCTCGATCACGTCACGGCCGAACTCCTCCGGGCTGGGCACCCCCGCACCATCGGGATGCGCGAACCCCTCGGCCATCACGTCCACCCAGGCGTCGATCTCCTCCGAGCGCGCCGGCCGGATCTCCATCTCGTCCGGAATCGCCTGTGCGACACCATCGAGGGCCCGACCCAGCACATCCTCGAATGCCAGCACGCGGTACCCGCGACCGGCGAGCAACGCCAGGATCTCCGGATCGGCCAGGTTGCTCAGTTCGACCACGGTGGGCGCGCCACGCTCGCTGTTGGCCTGTTCGACCGCGCCCAGTTCAGCGCCGGTGGGTACCCCCGCGAAACCCAGGCCGGCCACCTTGTTGAAGGGTGCGTCCGGTTCACCGTAGGCGGCGACCCCGCCTGCCACCGGTATCGCGAAACCGCCGGTGCCGCGCCGCATGGCCGCGGCCACCGCGGCGCTGATCAGTGCGGCCTCGGCATGTTCGATACGCCGGGCCAACTCGATGCCACAGAACGGGACACTCACGGCGCCACACTCTGTCAGGACAGCGACATCAGCGCCACATAAATAACGGTGCCCGCGAAGATGGACAACAGCGCGTGCCGCCGCCACAGCTGCAGACCCACCGTCACAAGGATCGCGATCAGCAACCAGAGTTGTTGACCTCCAGTGGCTTCCGGGGCATCACGCACGGTGTAGAGGGCCAGCATCACCATCACCCCCAGCGGCATGTGCAGGCTCAGGTACCGCACCACGGCGCTGTGGCGCATGGGCGCAAGCGCGGCGAACGGCAGTGCCCGCAGCGCCCAGGTGAGCGCGGCGGCCACCCCGACCAGCAGCGCGATATACGCGGTGTCAGGCACGGGTCACCCTCATTCGCACCACCAGCAGGACGGTGAATGCGGCGAACGCCCACAGCAGCATCTGCTCCGGCGCCAGCAGCCAGGCACCGACCGCACAGACAATCGCAGCCAGCGCGGTGCCACGGTCCGGGTGTTGCCGGTACGCCTCGATGGCCAGGACGATGAACAGCGCGGTCAACGCGAACTCGAGCCCGCTGAGCCGATCGATCGGCAGCGCCGACCCGAGCAGACCGCCGAGGCCCGCCGACAGGGTCCAGGTGAGGTGCAGACCGCACTGCATGCCGAGGATCTGCCGGGAGGTCCAGGTGGCGGCTTCCGGGCTGACCGCGACGGCGAACGCCTCGTCGGAGAGCACATAGGTGCTGTACGCCTTGCCGGCAAGACCGCGCACCCGGTGCAGCGGGAAGGACAGCGCATAGAACACGTGCCGCGAGTTGACGATCAGCGTCGTCAACGCCACCACGGCCACCGGGGCCGCGGTGGCGGCCAGCCCCACCATCAGGAACTCCAGCGAGCCGGCATAGATCACCGCGGCGAAGACCGGGGCCCACCACCACGCCAGTCCGGCGTGTACCACCAGGAATCCCAGCGCCGCACCCAACGGCAGGAATGCCAGCCCGATCGGGGCCGCCACACGCACAACCGACATCGGTTCAGTTTGGCAGCCCGCCTTCGTGGGTACTTCGACCGATCATGCGTACCGCATTCATCGCCCAGATCGATCGGCTGACAGCCGATCTGGGTGAGATGTGTGCGCTGGCCGCCGTCAGCGCGGTCGATGCCACGGCCGCCGTTGTGCACGCAGATGTCGACGCCGCACCCCGGGTACGTGCCACCTTGCACCGGCTCGACGAGCTGAACAGGCGCATCGACAGGAGTGCGTTCGCCCTGCTGGCTCTGCACGCGCCGGTGGCGCACGACCTGCGGGTGGTGATGTCGGCGTTCTCCATCGCCGCGAATGCCGACCGGATGGGCGCGCTGGCGGCGAACATCGCCAAAACCGGTCCCGCCCCGGAAACGGCGCGCGACCTGTTCGCCGAGATGGGCGAGCAGGCCATCACGCTGGCCGAAACCGCCTGCCGGGCCGTGCTCGGCGATGACGCCGCCGAGGCCGAGCGCCTGCTGCGCGACGACGCCGTGATGAACGACCTGCACCGTGAACTGCTCACCACCGTCTTGACCGATGGCTGGCCACACGGTGTGCAGTCCGCCTCCGATGTCGCGTTGCTCGGTCGGTTCTACGAGCGGTTCGCCGACAACGCCGTCGAGATCGCGCGCAAGGTGATCTTCCAGGCCCGCGGCGAGGCCCCACTGGCCGATCCCGCATTGCACTGATTTGCATCAGATCTGCGCTCAGAAATGTGTCCCGAACCACCGTTGTCGCGCGTGTCGGTGCCCACAAATAACTGTCACGGATGTTAATAGAGTGATTTTTGTGAATAATGGGAACTCATGAGGTGCCGGTAGAGGGCCGGCGCCACCCCGAGGAGAGAAATGGCCGCGCGACTCCCGACCATGCTCGCCACCGCCGGACTGGCGCTCATGTTGCTGCTCAGTCCGGCCACCGCCGCGACCGCATCGGCCGCCCCCGAGTGCTCCGACGTCGAAGTGGTGTTCGCCCGCGGAACCGACGAACCGGCCGGTATCGGCAAGGTCGGCAAGGCGTTCGTCGACTCGCTGCGCCCCATGCTCAAGGGCAAAACCATTACCACATACGCCGTGAAATACCCCGCCAGCTGGGACTTCATGAAGGCGGCGGTGGGCGCCAACGATATGAGCAAGCGGGTCCAGACCATCGTCGCGCAATGCCCGGACACCAAGATCGTGCTGGGCGGCTACTCCCAGGGCGCCGCCGTGGTCGACGTTGTCGCGACCGCCCCGATCGCCGGACTGGGCTACACCGCGCCGCTGCCCGCGGCCGCAGTCCCGCACATCACCTCGATCGTGGTGTTCGGCAACCCGTCGGCGCGGATCGGCAATCCGCTGACCCGCATGAGCACGATCTTCGGCGCCCGCACGGCCGATCTGTGCGCCCCGGCGGATCCGGTCTGCTCACTGGGCAGGGACTGGGACGCTCACGTCCAGTATCCGGAATCGGGCCTGGTCAAACTGGGTGCCGAATGGACCGCCAAGCTCGTCAAAGCGGCGAAGCCGGCAACTCGGCAAGCGGAAGCAGCGGATACAGCGAGTGCGTCCCGCGCAGCCCCTTGAGTTCGGTCTCCCGCGGTGACCCGAGCGCGATATCGTCCAGATCGCCGACCGCGGCGGCCACCGGCTCGCTGACCAGGATCTCCCCGCCGTCGGCCTGACCGGCGACCCGGGCCGCCATCGCCACGTCGAGTCCAAACAGATCGTCGCCGCGCCGTACCGAGGTGCCCATGTGCACACCGATGCGCACTCGGATGGACTCCCAGCGCGACGAGTCGGCCAGCGCCTCCTGGATGTCGGCGGCACACCGCACAGCGTTCTCCGGGTCGGCGAAGGCGATCATGAAACCGTCGCCCTGATTCTTCACGACGTGTCCGCCGTGCTTGGCGACCCGCGATTCGACCAGCTTGTTGTGCTTGCCGAGCAGTCGGACCCAGGCCCGGTCCCCCATCGCCGCGTTGGCCTCGGTGGAGCCCTCGATATCGGAGAAGACGATGACGACCCGGCCGTCCGCGGTGAGGCGGGCCAGATCCGGCCGCTCCACCCTCGCCCATCCGGCCAGGTCCTCGATCGAGTTGCGGACGGTGGCGCCCAACCCCTTGGTGATGATCATGTCCGCCGTCTGGAACACGGTCTTGATGGCCATCGGCGCCACCCCGCGCCGCCTGCGACGGCGCCGCCCCTCCTGCTCGGCCAGCAGTTCGGCCAGCTGCGCGCGTGCCCTGCCGAGTTGACGGCGGGTCACGAGGAACAGCACCAGGAAGGTGATCAGCGCCGCGCCGAGCAGTGCGACGACCACCAGCAGGACGATCTCGGTTGGCGGCACGCCTCGATTATCGCCCGGCGTCGCCGTCAGTCGGGTAGCGAGCCGCTCAGCCGTTCGGTCGCGGCCAGATAATCCTCGATGAACTCCAGCACCACATCGCGGGCGGGCTTGACCTTGGTCATCAGGCCCACGCCCTGGCCGACGAAATACGTCGACAGCGCCCGCGCACCCTCGTGCCCCTGATCGGCCAGGGCATCGATGCGCCGCAGCACCGGCTCGGAGAGCATGTTCTGCAACGGCAGCGGCAGCGGCTGCTGCCCACCCGGGTTGGGTGCCCAGGCATCGGTCCAGTCCGAGCGCAGCTGCCGCGAGGGCTTACCGGTGCGACCGGCCGAGCGCACGGTGTCGCGCGAGCTGGCGGCCAGCATCTTGGTGACGGTGTGGGGTTCGGTCTCGGCTTCCTCGGTGGTCAGCCATACCGAGCCGGTCCACGCGCCGACGGCCCCCAGCGCGACGGCGGCGGCCATCTGCCTGCCGGTGACGATGCCGCCCGCGGCCAGGACCGGGGTCGAACTGCCGATCTCGGCCAACGCGTCGAGCACCTCGGGCACGACCACCAGCGTGCTCACCTCGCCGCAGTGCCCGCCCGCCTCGGTGCCCTGCGCCACGATCAGGTCCACACCGGCGGCGGCCTGCTTGACGGCATGTTCCTTGGCCCCGACGAGCGCGGCGACCGGAATCCCGCGCTCACGGCCGGCCTCGATCATGTAATCCGGCGGCACACCGAGCGCGTTGGCCATCATCTTGATCGGATGACTCATCGCCACCTCGAGAAGCTCGGCACCGTTGCCGCCGGACAGCACGGGCTTGCCGGTGCGCACCCGGGGATCGGGTTCGATACCGTGGTCGGCCAGCAGCTTGTTGACGAAGTCGCGGTAGCTCTCCGGGATGCGCGAGGCCAGATCGTCGCTGGACAACGTCTCGCCCTTGCCCTCGAACTTGGCGGGCACGATGATGTCGATGCCATAGGGCTTGCCGTTGACGTGCTCGTCGATCCAGGTGAGTTCCTGGTCCAGCCGCTCTGGTGAGTACGCGGCACCGCCCAGGACGCCGAATCCGCCGGCATTGCTGACCGCGGCGACGACATCGCGGCAGTGGCTGAAGGCGAACAGCGGAAAGTCGATGCCGTAGGCGGCGCAGAAGTCCGACGTGGATGTGGGTGCCATCCGCCCATTATGGACACGTGTCAAGTTGGTTCGGCACCGGGTCCACCGCGGGCGCCCATAGTGTGGAGCCATGCGCATCGGCCGACGCGAACTCGTGGCGTTGACCATCGGAGTGATCGTGCTGGTCGCGGCCTTCGTGGTCCCGCACCTGGATCTCGGCACCATCACACCGCTGATCAACAGCACACCCGAGCGGATCCGCGATTTCGCGCAGACCGCGCCGATCTTCGGATGGTGGGATCCGCACGTCGGGTGGGGTTCCCTCGGCGCCGTGCTGATCGGTGCCGCCGCGGTGCTGTGGGGCCCGACGGTAGCTGCGCGCCTGCCGTGGCGGGCGCTGGTGGCCGTGGCGTGGGGCACCTCGGCGCTGTGGGCGTTCTCGCTGGCCATGATCGACGGCTGGGAGCGCGGCTTCGCCGGGCGCCTGACCGCACGCCACGAATACCTGCGCCAGGTGCCGAGCATTACCGACATACCCGAGGCGCTGCGCACCTTCTCGTCCAGAATCCTCGATTATCAACCGGATTCGTGGATCACCCACGTCTCCGGCCATCCCCCCGGCGCGCTGCTGACCTTCGTCTGGTTGGACCGTATCGGGTTGGGCGGCGGCGCCTGGGCCGGAATGCTCTGTCTACTGGTCGGATCCAGCGCCGCGGCCGCCATCCTGATCGCCCTGCGCGCCGTCGCCGACGAATCGATGGCGCGCCGGGCCGCGCCTTTCGTTGCGGTGGCGCCGACGGCGATCTGGATCGCGGTATCGGCCGACGGGTACTTCGCCGGGGTCGCGGCCTGGGGTATCGCGCTGCTCGCGCTGGCGGTGCACGGCACAGCGCGGTGGCCCGTGCCGACGGCGGCCGCGGCAGGGCTGCTGCTGGGCTGGGGCATCTTCCTCAATTACGGATTGGGGTTGATGGCGGTGCCCGCCGTCGCGGTGCTGATCACCGCACCCAGCGTGCGGGCGGCGCTGCGCAGCCTGGGGGCGGCCGCGCTCGCCGCGCTGGCGGTGGTCGCGGCGTTCTACGCGACCGGTTTCTGGTGGTTCGACGGCTACCTCCTGGTGCAGGAACGATATTGGCAGGGCATCGCCAACGACCGCCCGTTCCAGTACTGGGGCTGGGCGAACTTCGCGTCGACGATCTGCGCCATCGGACTCGGCAGCGTGGCCGGCCTCGGCCGGGTACTCGACATCACGGCGTTGCGCAGTCGGTCGGGGGTGCACGTGCTGCTGACCGGCGCGTTGCTGTCCATCGTGCTTGCCGACCTGAGCATGCTGAGCAAGGCCGAGACCGAACGCATCTGGCTGCCGTTCACGGTGTGGTTGACCGCGGCGGCCGCGCTGCTCCCGGTCCGCTCACACCGCTGGTGGTTGGGGCTCAACATCGTCGGCGCGCTGGCGATCAATCACCTGATCTTCACGAACTGGTAGCCGCCGCAACAGGTGAGACGCCGGTACGCACAACCACACCACCGCCAACGCCGTCCACAGCCCGAGCGGATAGTTGCGGTCGAGCACGCTCGGATTGTCCGGCCGCAGACCCGGGCGGTCGTACACCGGGATCGCCAACATCACCAGCACCACGCTGCACAGGCCGGCCACCGCGACCGGTGATTGCCATGCCTTCGGGATCACCCGCCGTCCGACCCAGCCGGCCGCCACGCAGAGCGGTGCGAACACCAGGTCATGGATGGCCACACCCACCACCGCCCAGATGAGGATGCGGGCGATGACCGCGGGCGGGTTGTCGGACAACAGCACGACCCCGTATCCCGCCAGGATGACACCGGTCAGCGCGAGGATGACGCGGATGAGCGTCATCGCAAGACCTCGATGCGTGACAACCATTTGGTCTGCAGCACTCCCGGCCTGCTCGCCGCGATCAGCCGGCACGGGTAACCGTGGTCGAGGTTCAGTGTCTCGCCGTTGATCCGGAGGGCCACGAGCGTCCGGGCGTCCCGCACATGCCGTGCAGGCAGCACGGTCCGCGAGTACGGTCCCGGAGGCTCCAGCGACACCATCCGAACATCGGAATCGGTGTCCGCACCGACGGCGGCAAGCAAGTCGGCCAACACCACACCGCTCCACTGCGCGCCGGCGCTCCAGCCCTCCACACACGCGATGGGCAGGTGCTGTGTCGTCTGGGGCATGGCCCGCAACTCATCGAGGGTGAAGGTTCTGGCACGCGAGCCGTCGACCACGGTCAATCGGTAATCCGAGGCCGAGGCGGTCGTCACCACACCCGCGGCCAACGCCGTTCGGTTGACCGGAACTCCTTGTGGCCCTTCGCCGGAACGTGGCGCGAGCACCGAAACCCGCCGCAGCAGCGGGACGGTCTGACCGACCGTCGCGACGGTGGCGACCGCCACGGCCAACCAGGTACCGCGCAGCACGGTCCGCCGACTCGGCCCGGTGCGTGCATACCCGGCCCCTCCGTCCTTGTCGACGGATTCCCCGAGCGCCCGGCGGATGACGGGCAGCTTCACCGCGAGGTGCACCAGCACCGCGCCGGCCGCGACATAGGCCATCGCGTAATGCACCGGCGGGAAGTAGAACCCGAAGACGTACCACTGTGCGATGTTCAGGAGCCCGGTGCTCAGCTCGAACAGGATGGCCGCCACGAGCACCAGGATGGATCCACGCTCCAGCAGCCGGACCAGTACACCGAGTCTCCCGCGGCTCCTGCTGCGCACGAACAGCTTGGGCCACACCGACCACAGCTTGACCACCACCAGCGGGATCGCCGCGATACCGCAGGCGACGTGCAGTCCCTGGGTGAACCGGTACAACCACACCGGCGCCACCGGCCAGCCGAACCACGGTGACGGATGCGCGATGGCGTGGCTGAGCAGGCCCGTCACGAAACACACCGCCACCGTGATTCCCAGCGCGATGCCGACCCGTGCGGTCACGGCGACATCGCGCCCGCCGGTCACCGGGTCACCAGTCTCGCGATCACCCGATCACCGATGGGATGCACTGTGCGCAAAGTGAACCCGACATCGGCACCGATACGCGCGGCACAGTCCAGACCCACCGACGCCCATTTGAACCACGGACCGATATCGAACGCCGATTCCAGCCGCACCCAGCGGGAGGTGACCCCGGAGGCCGACGCATCGAATTCGACGAGACACTCACCGCGGGCCCGCAGCATCTCCCCGGCACGGCGCAACACCCGCCACGGATCACCGCCGAGGCCGATATTGCCGTCGGCGAGCAGGGCGGTGTGCCAGCGGCCCACGCCCGGTAACGGGCCGAACATGTCCCGGCACAACGCGGTGACTCCACTGCTGCGCGCCAATTCGACCGCTGCAGAGGACTTGTCGACGCCGAGGGCGGGCAGGCCGCGTTGGGCAAGGCCGACGAGCAGACGGCCCGGCCCGCACCCGAGATCGATGGTGGGCCCGGAACACAATCCCACGATGGCCTGATCGAAGACCTGATCGGTCTGCCCGCCCACCATCCAGTGCTGAACCGGCAGCTGGGTGAGTTCACCGTCTTCGTCGCGGATCCAACATCGACGGCCGTCCAACGCCTCGTCATAGAGCTGTCCGTGCATCTCAGACCCCCACCATCCGGGTCGCCTCGGCGAATCGTCCACCCGCCGGGCACACGACCCGCACCCGGTCGATATCGGCGATCGTGTCGACATCGGAGAGCTCGGTGGCCAGCGCCACGTCGAGGCCCTGGGCGCGCAGGGCGGCCAGCGTCAACGCACCCGTATCCGGCTGCGACATCGGAACATCGCGCAGGCAACGTGCCATCGTGGCATCGCGCACGCCCAGCGCCCACCAGCCGCCGTCCTCGGCCATCCCGAGCACGGCATCGGATGCCTGCAGGGCCGTGACGCACTCGGCGAGCAGGTCCGGACTGACCTGCGGGGTGTCCATCCCGATCTGCACGATCGGCGAACCGGGCGCCGCGGCATCGCCATGGGCATGCACCAGGCGCTCGGCGAAATCGCCTCCGCGCTGGGTGATCACGGTGAAATCGAGCAGGCGGCGCCTGATCTCGTCACGGCGGCGCGCCCGCGACAGGTCTCCGGTCATCGCCACCACACGGCGCTGCCCCGCGAGGGCGGCGACCGCGTCGAGGGTGTCCAGCAGCGCGGCCGCGGCGATCTCGGCGGCCACCTGCGCACCCACGTCGGCGGCCAATCGTGTCTTCGCCAAACCGGGAACAGGAGCTTTGGCCACCACCAGGACGGTGGCGGTCGGACTCACATCGCCCGCCAGAAGTCCAGTGCGGCAACGGCACTGCCCCGTACCGAGCCGCTCACCTTGGATTTGCCGCCGGTGCGCGGACCGTAGCCGACATCACGCTCGACCACCTGCCACCCCGCCTGCGCGGCGCGGACCAGCAGCTCAAGCGGGTAGCCGGAGCGTCGGTCGGTGACCCCGAGGCCGAGCAGGGCGTCGCGACGGGCAACCCGCATCGGCGCGATATCGTGCACCGGCAACCCATAACGGTGGCGTAGTCGCCAGCACACCGCGGCGGTTCCGAGGCGCGCGTGCCAGGGCCACCGCAGACCGGGTGCCGCGCGCCGGCGGCCGATCGCCATATCCGCACCGTGGTCGAGTTCGGCGACCAGCGCGGGCAATTCCCGCGGGTCCAGCGAACCGTCGCCGTCGAGGACCGCGACGACGGGTGTGGTGGCCGCCAACACGCCGGCGTGCACGGCCGACCCGTAACCCGGGCGTTGCTCGGTCACCACCATCGCGCCATGCGCGCGCGCCACCACCGCGGTGCCATCTGTGCTGTTGTTGTCGACCACCAACGCCGTATACCCACTCGGTGTGGCCGCCAACACACCGGGCAACGACTGCGCCTCGTTCAGGCAGGGCAGAATCACAGTGACCTTGGAGTCGCCCGCATCGCTCATACCCCGACGCTAGGCTTGCATCAGCCGTCACGCCAGGGTGGCCGGTCGCGGAACTGCGCTAATCCCGAAGTGGCGCAAAGGCAAATTCGGTGAGCCCGGCATCGGGATCCACCGCCGCGCGGAAGCCGAGCACGGCGTGCGCGCGCGCCGGGTCGGCGACGATATGCCGCACGTCGCCATGCCGGTACTGCCCGGTGACCTGCGGCGCCGCGGCGCCGCGCGCAGCGCTGAGCCTGGTGGCGACATCCAGGATCGACACGGGCCGACCGGAACACACATTGACGGGATGAAACCCGTCCAGGTCGGCCTCCACCGCGGCGAGGTTGGCCGCGGCCACATCGTCGACATGGACGAAGTCGCGCATCTGCCCGCCGTCCTCGAACACCTGGGGCGCACCGCCGGCCTCCAGCTGCGACCGGAAGATCGCCGCCACGCCGGAGTACGGGGTGTCGCGCGGCATGCCGGGGCCGTATACGTTGTGATAGCGCAGCGCGACCACCGAACCCCCGACGGAATCGTTGAACGCCAGCGCATAGTGCTCTTGGGCGGTCTTGCTCGCCGCGTACAGGCTCCGCGGTTTCAGCGGCGCTTCCTCGTCGACCAACCGCCAGCGCAGCGGTTCACCGTCGATCGGGCAGCGATGGTCGAAGATGCCGCTGTCGAGGTCCTCGCGGGTGCGCGCAAGCGGCTCGACCTGACCGTGCTCGGGGCAGTCGTACCCGCCCTGGCCGTACACCACCATCGAGGACGCCAGCACCAGCCGCGAACATCCGGCGGCGTACATCTGCGCCAGCAGCACGGTCGTGCCGTAATCGTTGTGGCTGCCGTAGGACGGGGCGTCGGCGGCGTCGACCCCGGCCCCCACCACGGCGGCCTGGTGACACACCACGTCGATGCCGGACAGCACATCGGCCACCGCGTCGGCGTCCCGGATGTCGAGCCGACGGCAACCCGGCGGCGGTGTGGCGCCCTCCCGGTGGGCGGCACCCAACATGGTGTCGACGGCGACGACATCATGGCCCGCCTCGGTCAGCCGCGCCCAGACCCGGCTGCCGATGAAACCGGCCGCGCCGGTGAGCAACACCCTCATGGCAGGTCGAACGGCAACGACACGCCTTCGTGTGCCAGACAATGCGTGCAGGTGCGTTCGGGCGCGACACCGGCGATCGCCTCGTGGACCAGCTGTTTGAAGCCGCTGATGTTGCGCTCGAACTCGGCGAACACGTCCACCGCGCGCACACCGGCGCCGGCTTCGACACCGGCATCCAGATCGGTGACCAACGCTATTGACGCGTAACACATTTCGAGTTCCCGAGCGAGCACAGCCTCGGGATAGCCGGTCATGTTGATCAGGGTGAAGCCCTGACCGGCGTACCACCGGCTCTCGGCGCGGGTGGAAAAACGCGGGCCCTGCACCACGACCATGGTGCCGCCGTCGACCACATTCGGGAGATCCGCGGCCACCGCACGCAGCGTCGGGCAGTACGGGTCGGCGAACCCGACGTGGATACCGCCGGAGTCGAAGTAGGTGTCTCCCCGGCCGTTGGTACGGTCCACCAGCTGGTCGGGGACCACCATGGCGCCCGGGCCCAGTTCGGGGGTCAGGCTGCCGACCGCACACGGTGCGAAGATGCGGCGCACGCCGAAGGCACGCAACGCCCACATGTTGGCCTGATACGGCACGGTGTGCGGCGAGAATTCGTGCTTCAGACCGTGCCGGGGCAGGAACGCCACCTCGTGGCCGGCCACCTCGCCCACCGTGACGGGCGCACTGGGTTGACCGAACGGGGTGTCCAGATCGATGGTGCGCGCGTCGGCGCCGAAGAAGGTGTAGAAGCCGCTACCGCCGATGACGCCGATCACTCGTGCGGCTCACCGTCCAGCTCGGCGCGTTCGGCGGCTTGGCGGGCGGCATCGCGGATCGCGAAGGCGTCGGTGGCCAGGCCGCCGAGGGCGCCTGCCACGTCCTTGACGGCGGTGGTGATGATCGACGCGACCTCCCCCACCGTGGAGGCCACGGACTCCACGCCCTCCTGCAACGCATCCTTGGCGATTTCGGTCTTGCTGAGTCGGTCGGTCATGTGATCAGTTTCATGCGCACCACACGATGTGACAAGGTGCGCCGCGTCACCCCTGTTCAGGCCCCTGGTCGCCGGCCATGCAACGATGACCCGCGTGGCTAGCTTCGCGCAATGGGTGTCCGGCGCCCGCCCCCGCACGCTCCCCAATGCGATCGCGCCCGTGATCGCCGGCACCGGTGCGGCCGCCTGGCTGGGCTCCGCGGTGTGGTGGAAGGCGCTGCTGGCACTGGTGGTTTCCGTAGCCCTCATCATCGGCGTGAACTACGCCAACGATTACTCCGACGGCATCCGCGGCACCGATGACGTGCGCAGTGGGCCGATGCGGCTGGTCGGCTCCCGGGTCGCCACGCCGCGTGCGGTGCTGACCGCCGCGATCATCAGTCTCGCGATCGGCGCGCTGGCGGGACTGGCGCTGGCCATCGTGAGCCAGCCCTGGCTGATCGCCGTGGGTGCCGCCTGTATCGCGGGCGCCTGGCTTTACACCGGCGGTTCCACGCCGTACGGCTACCGCGGACTCGGTGAGGTCGCCGTGTTCGTCTTCTTCGGTCTGGTCGCGGTGCTGGGCACCCAGTACACCCAGGCGCTGCGGGTCGACTGGGTGGGCATCGTGCTGGCCGTCGGCGTCGGGTCGCTGTCCTCGGCGGTGTTGGTGGCCAACAACCTACGAGATATCCCCACCGACACCGAGTCCGGGAAGATCACCCTGGCGGTGCGCCTCGGCGACGCCCGCACCCGCCTGCTGTTCTCCGGCCTCGTCGTACTCACGTTCGCGCTGACCCTGGTGCTGATGTTGGCCACCCCGTGGGCAGCGGTCGGATTCCTGGCGGTGCCATTGGCCGTCCGAGCGGCGGCCCCGGTGCGCAACAAGCTCGGCGGCGCGGCGCTGATCCCGGTGCTGCAGTTCACCGGGTTGACGATGCTGGTGTGGTCGGTGGCCGTGGCGGCTGCGCTGGCGCTCGCGTAACGGCGGCGAGAGAGACGTTTCTGCGCTCTCACGACGCTGCAGACCACAGAAACGTCACTCTCACACTTTCTTCGCATTGGCCCGCCGCACCGCCCAGAACACCACCAGCAGCGCAAGGCCGAGCAACGGATAGCCCATCCCGATCCGCGCCACCGCCAGCCACCCCGTGTGGCCACCGTCGTACAACCATTGCTGCACAACGAATCTCGCCGCAAACAAGACCACGAACGCCAGGGTCGCGATATCGAACGCCCGCACCACCGCCGCGTCGGTTCGCCAGTTCGGATCGGGCCCGCTGCCGCGCAACAGATTCCAGATCACCCCCACCACCGGACGACGGAGCAGCACCGAGACGGTGCACGCGACCGCGCAGAGCAGGCTGATCCAGATACCGGGCAGGAAGTAGTCGTCCGCCGAACCGGTCACGTAGGCGATCCCGGCCGCGAGGCCGACACCGAGCAGCCCGGACACTGCAGGCTGGATCGGTTCGTTGCGTAACCGTCGCAGCGCGACCAAGCCGACCGACACCGCCAGCGCGACCACGACCGCGGCGGTCAGGCCCGCGACGGCGTCGACGATGACATAGGCGAACGTGGGCACGGCGGCATGGACCAGCCCGGAGACGCCGCCGACCCGCTCGAGGATGGTCGGTTCCCGCTCTGCGGGGTCGCATGGTTGTTCGGACGCGCATTGTTCGGACACCGGCATATCGCACACTCGGACGTAACGGCACAGTCAAGTCGACCGGATGGGCCAAGATGGACCCGTGGCGTGGAGCACCCGGGAAATCGCCGACCTCGCAGGCACCAGCCTGCGCGCGGTGCGGCACTACCACCAGGTCGGACTGCTGCCCGAACCACAGCGCCGCTCCAACGGCTACAAGCAGTACGGCGTCGCGCACCTGGTGCGGTTGGTGCGCATCAAGCGACTGGTGGACCTGGGTTTCTCGCTGCCTCAGATCGCGGCGCTCCGCGATACCGACGAACATCCCGAACAGGCGTTGCGGGAGCTCGACGACGAACTGGCGGCCACCATCGCGCGGCTGCAACGGGCGCGCGACGAGCTCGCCGAGATCCTGACGCACTCCGCGCCGACCGACCTGCCCACCGAGTTCGCCGCACCGACCGCGGCGGCCACGATGACCGATTCCGACCGCAAACTGGTGGTCGTGCTGAGCCGGGTGCTCGGCCCACGCGGGCGCCAGGCCTACGCCGACCTGATCGGCGACGCTCGCGAGGATCCGGCGGCCACCGAATTGGACTGCCTGCCCGCCGACGCCGACGAGGCCACCCGCGCCGACCTCGCGCAGCGCCTGGCGCCCTATATATGGCAGGTCCGCCAGGACCATCCCGCGTTGCGGGAGGCCCGCGACGACGCACCGCGGGGTGCGCGCTTCGCCGAGAAGACCATCGGCGATGCGATGGCCGATCTGTACAACCCCGCCCAGCTCGATGTACTGCGCCGCGCCGATCAGATCGTGCGGGCCCTAGAGGCCGAGGGTGGGCAGCGGTAGCGGCGCGAGCCGGTAGGTGGGCGGCTCGCTACCGTGCAGGTGCCGCACGAAGTAGTCCCAGGTGCGCCGCAGGAAGTAGTGCTGCCTACCGATGAGCGCGTGCTCGGCGCCCGGGATGATGATCAGGTCGAAATCCTTGTCCGCCTTGATCAGTGCGTCGGCCAGTCGCATGGTCATGTACGGGTGCGCGTTGTCGTCCAGTTCACCGTGGATCAGTAGCAGCTTGCCCCGCAGGTTTTCGGCCAGGCTCGCATTCGAGATCGCCCGCTTACCCTCGGCACTGACGTCACCGTGGTAGTGCTCGGCCCACATCGCCAGGTTGACACCGTTGTCGTGATTACCCGAGGTCGCCACGGCAACGCGATAGAAGTCGGGGTACATCAGCAGCGCCCGCGCGGCGGCGAAGGCACCCGCGGACTGGCCGGTGATGCCGACGCGGGTGGTGTCCAGCCAGCGGTGCCGGTGACCGAGCTGCCGGATGGCGGCCACATGGTCATCGAGGGCGCCGGCATTGCCGAGGTCGCCGTAGGAATGGTCGTGAAAGGCCTTGTCGCGTCCTGCGGTTCCCCTACCGTCGATGGCCACCACCGCGAAGCCGAGGGCGGCGTAGGCCTCCGGTTCGCCGTGGTGCATGGCATCGAAAACCGGTTCGGCGCGGTAGTTCTGCGGTCCCGGATAGGTGTGTTCGACGATCGGGTACCGCCGCTGCGGATCGAAGTCGTGGGGTCGCCACAGCAGCCCGTAGATCGGCGTCTGACCATCCGCGGCGACGGCGCGGAACCGCTCCGGTGGGCGCCAACCGAGCGCCTCCAGCGCCTCGGTACCTGGTTCCTCCAGGACGACCACCTCGCGGCCATCGCCATCGAGGACCACCGACCGCGGCGGCCGGCTCGGTCCGGATGCCCGGTCCACGAGGTAACCGCCCTCGGCCGGGGCCACCGCATCGTGATCGAGGGAATCGTCGGTCAGCCGGGTGAAACCCTCACCGTCGAAGCCGATCCGGCAGATCTGCCGGACGTACGGATCATCGTCGACCAGCCCGCCCGCGACGAACCACACCTGCCGGGCATCCTCGTCGACCCAGAGCACCGAGCGAACGAGCCACTGCCCCTGTGTGATCCGAGAACACTCGGCACCATCCGCCGAATAGAGGTACAGGTGACCCCAGCCGTCGCGTTGTGACCACCACAGCACCTCGCCGGTGCTCAGGATGCGCACCATGTGCGGGTCACCCAACAGGACGGCCGGATCGACCCGGGTCAGGCCCGTCTCGCTGATCAGCGCGGTCCTCGCGCCGGTCGTCGGGTCCAGCCGATGCAGCTCCAGGGTGCGGGCGTCGCGGGAGTGGTGCAGGTAGTAGACGCAACCCTCGTCGCCCCACCAGGCGTAGACCAGCGCGGTGTTGTGCATGATGACCCTCGGGACATCCTGCTGTCGAACCACTGTGCGGTCACGCACGTCGAGGACGTTCCACGACATCGTCGCCACGGTCTGCTCACCGGGCATGCTGTATTTGGTGCGATGCTCGACCGGCCGGCCACCGTCGGGCGGGCTCGATTCGACGAGCACGAGCTCGGGAACCTCACGTTGATCGATGCGCTGCACCAGGATTCGCGTCGAGTCCGGCGACCACTGCAGCACCGCCGGGGTGGGCAGGCCGAGCAGCCGGAACAGCGAGCGCATGCCGGTCGTCCCTGGCAATCCGCCGTAGTCGAAATCGGGTTCGGCATCGTCGGTGAGCGCGAACTCCTCCCCGTCGACGCCCCGCACCCAGATGTTCCCGTCGCGACGGAACGCGATCCACGTGCCGTCCGGTGACGGCACCTCGCCGGGCACGGGTGCCGGCGCGGTGGAGGGCGTCAGCTGTCCATCGGCCCACTGCCACCGCGTGCCGAAGGCACTGAACACCACCGAGCCGTCAGCGCCGATCTCCACCCCCGAGATGGGCAGCTGGGCACCGGTGGCGGGCTGCCCGGCAGCCACCGACAGTGCTGCTGCCAACCCGTCGTGATCGAAGGCCTCGGCGCGGGTTCGGCGATCCGGGTCGACCGTCACGTAGCAATTGCCCACCTGGTACCAGAAGCGTTCCCCCGCGGCCAGCCATTGCGGCACGAGCTTGCTTCCGGGCACCCGCCGCGCACGGTAGGGGGCCAGCATCTGTTCGGCACGCGCGTAGTCGGAGTCGCTCAACGTCGTCACGACGGCCATGCAACACCCGGACGCTACGGCACACTCAAGTCAGGTGGTGTCCTCGCCGCGCAACCGGGCCTGCAGGGTCTCCTTGTCCCGGCGGCGTTGCTCGTCGAACTCGGCGATGCTCAGCGTCGCCCGGCGGCGCAGCGGCGCGAACACCCAGATACCCAACGGCAGCGCCAGCACGATGGCGAACAGCACCGCCACGACAACGGGGAACTCGCGCAACCCGATCAGATGTCCCGCACCGAGGATCACCGCGGTCAGCACGGCCGCCAAGGCCAACCGCGCCACAAGATAGGCTCCGACGTCACGCAGCATCCGGGTACCCGGCCGAGAATCAGACACGGCCCGAGCCTACCCAGCGGGCGCGTATATTCGGAGTAAGGAGGTTTTCGTTGCAGTACTTACTCCTGGTCCTGGTAGTGACCGGGCTAGCCCTTGTGACATGGCGTCTGTTGCGCGCGTCGGCAAACCGCCCGCGCCCCCGCGTGATCGGGCCCGATGACGACCCCGATTTCCTGCGCCGGATCAACCCCGGCGACAACCCACGCAGCTAGGCGAGCCCGGGGAACCCGGCGGGGCTTAATTGCCGGGAACCCGGCGGGGCTTAATTGCCGGGGAACCCGGCGGCCACCACCGCGGCCAGCCGCAGCAACGCCTCACGCGTCTGCGGCTTCAGCCTCTCCAACGAAATCTCCGCACCCTCCTCGAGATGAGGGTCGAAGGGCAACTGCTGAACCGCACGGCAACGCCGGGCGAAATGATCGACGACCTTCTCCAGATCCACCTTGCCCGACCGCGGACGCACGCCGTTGACCACTGCCACGGCACCGCGCACCAGATCCTGATGGCCGTGCGCGTCCAACCAGTCCAGGGTTGCCGACGCCGACCGCGCACCATCCACCGATCCGGAGCTGACCACGATCAAGACATCGGCCTTCGACAGCACTGCGGCCATCGCCGAATGCAGCATGCCGGTGCCGCAGTCGGTGAGCACCAGGCTGTAGTACCGCTCGAGCAGATCGACGGTCCGGGTGTAATCCTGCTGACTGAAGGCCTCCGAGACAGCCGGATCAGATTCGGAGGCAAGCACTTCCAGCCGGCTGGCGCCCTGTGAGGTGTAGCGCCGGACATCGCTGTAGCTGGCGATCCCCTCGGCATCGCGCAGCAGGTGCCGCACGGTCGCCGGGGTTTCCAGCGGCACCTTCTGGCTGAGCGTGCCGCGGTCGGGATTGGCGTCCACCGCGATGACACGGTCACCGCGGGTCGAGGCGAAGGTGGCGCCGAGCGTGGCCGTGACGGTGGTCTTGCCGACTCCCCCCTTCTGCGAGAGCACCGCGATGCGGTAGCAGCCGCGCAGCGGTCGGGCGGCCTGCTCACGTAGCGCCAGCTGATTGGTGACCTTTGGGCTCTCACCGGGGTTGATGAGCTTGAACGAGGCCAGATACACCCAGCGGCGCCAGCCGCTGCTCGGTGCCTGCTCCGGTTGGCCGAGCAGCGCGACGGTGGACAGATCCAAATACGGCGCGGGCAACGGCAGCGGGCTCGTCTGCGGGGGCAGGTCCTGCGTCAGCGCGGGGAAGCCGCGAGGGGGCGTCGGCGCCGTCCACTCCGGCGGCACCTCGCGCGCCGGATCGACAAAGCGCTGCTGCTCACGGAAGCTCACGTGCTGCTGTTCGCCGCCGAAGGACACCGGTCAGCCCACCCCCGCATACGAGTGCAGGCCCACGGTCACCAGATTGATGAAGAACAGGTTGAACACCATCGCCACGAAGCCGACGACGTTGATCCAGGCGGCCTTCTTGTCCCGCCAGCCCGCGGTCGACCGGGCGTGCAGATACGCGGCGTAGACGACCCAGGCGATGAACGACACCGTCTCCTTGGGGTCCCAGCCCCAGTACCTGCCCCACGCCTCCTCGGCCCAGATGGCGCCGAAGATGACGCCGAACCCGAAGACCGGGAACGCGAAGATGGTGGTGCGGTAGGCGATGCGGTCGAGCAGCTGGGCATCGGGCAGCTTCTCGATGACACGGCCGAGCCCATTGTCCTTCTCGGCCAGCGGAGACATCTTGAGCAGGAACAGCAGGCTCGCGACGCCGGCCACCAGGAACACCCCGGATCCGAGGCTCACCACCGAGACGTGGATGGGCAGCCAGTAGGACTGCAGTGCGGGCATCACCGGCGCGGCGTGGGTGTAGAGCCACTTCCCCGACACCGTCAGCAGGATCAGGGTGGGCGCCAGCACGAAAACCCACAGCACCCGGTATTGCGGCTTGCGCAACACCACCGCGGCGGCGACCAGGCCGGAGAAGCAGGTCAGGTTGATGAACTCGTACATGTTGCCCCACGGCACCCGCGCCGTGGACAGGCCGCGCAGCACGATGCAGGTTGCCAGCAGCGCGATGCCCGCGTAACTGAGCGCCACCCCGGCACGGCCGATGCGTTCGTCGGCCGAACGGACCGGCGCCTCGACGACACGGCCCGGGGTGTCACTGGTCGCGTCGACGTTGAAGGCGGGCCCGCCGGCGGCACCCACCAGTTCCCGCGCCTCGACCTTGCGGCCGCGGGAGTAGGCGAGTTCGACGGCCAGCAGCAACAGTGCGAGCGTCAGCACCACCACCGACGATGTGAACGCCCAGTCCGAATAGCGGGCCAGGCCGAGGTCGATGTCGGTGCTGTTCACGTGTTCATTCCTTTACTGCGAGCAGCCGGTCGGTCAGCTTCTCGAACTCGTCGCCCCACCCGGAGTTGTCGGTGCGGGCGAGTCCACCCAGCTCGACGCTCACGGTACCCGCCGCAGCGGGGGTAATTCGAACCCAGACGCGGCGTCGCCGCACCACCAGCGACACCAGCAGCCCGCCCATCATGGTCAGCGCGAACACCAACACCCACACCTGGGCGGGATCGTGGGACACCTGCATGTTGATGAACGGCACCGCGCCGTCGAAGCGGACGGTGGTGCCGTCGTCCAACCGGGTCTCCTGCCCGGCGGTGAGGTTGACGCGGGCTTCCTTGTTCAGCCGCCCCTGGCCGATCAGGCGGGGGTCCAGATCGAAGATGGACTGGGGCCGTCCGGTGTCCAGCCCGGCGTCACCGCGGTAGATGTCGACGGCCACCGCGGGCTTGTTCAACGCCGGGAAGCTCGAGGACAACAGGGTGCCGTGCAGGAACTCCGTCGGCGCGAACAGGCCCTGGATGGCGATCTGATGTTTACGACGCTCGTCGGGGTCGGGATAGGTACCCGCCGGCGGGTCGACGCGCACCACGCCGGAGGACAACAGCGTCAGCGGATCGTCGGGCCGGAACTGCACGGTGTTGGTGCGGGTCTGCCCGTCCGGGAACGTGACGGTGAAGGTCGGTGCGTACCCGTGGCCCTGCAGATAGATGCGGTCCCCGGCGATGCGCAGCGGATGGTTGACCTCGAGGCGGTAGTCGTTCCACACATCGTTCTGCAGGTCCTCGCCGGCCTGGTACTCGATGTTGGCGGCGAAGCTGACCGCCTGCCCGCTGGGCAGGTAGTCGGCGTCGAAGTCGT
The DNA here is from genome assembly GCF_000416385.1 of Mycobacterium sp. VKM Ac-1816D. Taxonomy (NCBI): domain Bacteria; kingdom Bacillati; phylum Actinomycetota; class Actinomycetes; order Mycobacteriales; family Mycobacteriaceae; genus Mycobacterium; species Mycobacterium sp. VKM Ac-1816D. The sequence goes on along the minus strand of NZ_AOHQ01000131.1, from coordinate 7,100 downwards.
TGACCTTGACGCAGATCGGGTACAGCGAGGTGCCGTCGACGGTGTTTCCCGCCCGGAACGAGTCGAATGCCGCGGGCGATGCCGAGCAGAACCCGGGTCCGCCGTTGGCGATGACGATGACGTTGCCCTCGTAGCCGAACAGCTTGCCCGCGGCGATGGCGACCAGCAGACCCAGCAGCGAGAAGTGGAAGACGATGTTTCCGAACTCGCGCAGATACCCCTTCTCTGCTGAAACCTCGGTGACGCCGTCCTCGGTCGTGCGGGTGGTGCGCCGCCATCCCTTCAACCGCTCGTCGACCCGTGCGGCCACCTGGCCTGCGTCCCCGTCGATATCGGCTTCGTGGTGTTTGGGCAGGCGGCTCAGGTTGCGCGGGGCGGGCACCGGCACCGCACGCAGACTGCGCACGTGTTCGAGCATCCGCGGGGTCAGACAGCCCACCAGCGAGACGAACAGCAGGACGTAGATCGAGGTGAACCAGAAGCTGGAGAAGACGTCGAAGGCCTGCACCCGGTCCAGCCACGGCCCGAGGGTCGGGTGATCGGCCAGATACTCGTCGACCTTGCCTGCGTTGAGGCTGCGCTGCGGCAACAGCGCGCCGGGGATGGCTCCGAGGGCCAACAGGAACAGCAGCACCAGCGCGGTGCCCATCGAGGTCAGCGTCCGCCAAGTGTTGCGGAACAGCGCCCAGATGCGCTGGAGGACTCTCATATCGGCAACCTCACATCGCTGACGAACGCATCGCGCACCCAGGCCACGAAATCACCCCACAGTCCGGTGACCAGCGCGATCCCGACGCCGATCATGAGCACACCACCGAAGATCTGGATACCGCGGGTGTGCTCGCGCAGCCAGCTCATCCCGCGCACCGCCCGCGCCGACCCGAAAGCCAGCAGGACGAACGGCAGTCCGAGGCCGAGGCAGTACGCGATCACCAGGGTGATACCGCGGGCCACCGCGGATCCCTCGGTGGCCGAGGACACCGCGATCACCGCGGTCAGCGTCGGCCCGAGGCACGGCGTCCAGCCGAGGGCGAACACCGCGCCCAGCAGCGGTGCCCCGCCCAGGGTCGAGAGCTGACGCGGCGCGAACCGGGTATCGCGCTGCAGTGCGGGCACGAACCCGATGAACACCAGACCCATCGCTATCGTCACGACGCCGCCGATGCGTTGCAGCAGTTCCTGATTGGTGATCAGCGCGGTCGTCATTCCCAGCACCGCGACGCTACCGAGCAGGAAGACCGCCGTGAAACCCGCGACGAACAACCCGGCCGCGCCGGCCACCCGCCACCGGCCTGGGCCGCCGGAGATGGCGGCGAGATAGGACAGATAGCCGGGCACCAGGGGCACCACACAGGGCGAGGCGAAGGAGACCAGACCGGCCAGCAGGCTCAGCCCGACTGCCAGCAGCAGCGGGCCGCCGGTGATCAGATCGGTCAATTCTCTGCAGCCAACCGCTCGACGACCGGCTGAAGATCGGTATCCAGCAGCTCGCGCAGGAACACCGCGGCGACCCGATGCTGACGGTCCAACACCAGCGTCGACGGTATGACGGTGGTCGGGTACTTACCGCCGAAGGCGATCATGGTGCGCATCGACGGGTCGTATATCGACGGGAAAGTGATTCCTCGGTCGGTGACGAAATCGACTGCAGCGGTGCGGTTGTTGTCACGCACGTCGATTCCGAGGAATTGCACCCCCCGGTCCCGGGTGGCGTCGTACACCTGCTGCAGGTGCGGCATCTCCGAGCGGCACGGGCCGCACCACTGTCCCCAGATGTTGATCACGACGACCTTGCCTGCGAAATCCGCCAGCGAGAGCGTCTTGTCCGGATCCATCAGATCCGGTCCGGCCAGTTTGCCTGGCGTGCCCCGTGATTCGGGCGGATCGTAGAAGATGTCGGTCTTGCCACCCGGGGCGACGAATTCGAAGGTGCCACCCTGGGCGACGGCGTCGTCACCGGTCGCGCAACCGGTGAGCACCACCATCAACACCGCCAGCGCGGACAACCACCTCACTAGATTCCCCAGGGCTCCGTGTAGCTCCACCGGATGAGACGGTCGTCGTCAAAGGTGAACGAGGTGATGGACGACAGATTGCACAGCCGGCTGTGCGGTAACGGCAGATGCGCCAGCGAACGTCCGGTCATGGCTCGGCGCAGCGTCTCCACCGGCAGTTGGTGGCTGACGCACACCGCCTCGTGGCCTTCGGCTTTCCGGCGCGCCCGGTGCATCGCCGCGGTCATCCGCGGGGCGATCTGGTCATACGGCTCACCCCAGGACGGCTTGCGGGGATTGCGCAGCCGCGGCCAGTTGCGCGGGTCGCGCAGCGCGCCGTCGCCAGGGGCGACCCGCTTACCCTCGAAATCGTTCCAGGATTCGATCAGATCGTCGTCGGTGTCGATGTCCAGCCCGTGCGAGGCCGCGATCGGTGCCGCGGTCTGCTGCGCGCGCTCCAGCGGAGAGGCCACCACATGGGTGATGTCGTGTGCAGCAAGCCAATCCGCGGCCGCCTGGGCCTGCAGCCTGCCACGCTCGGACAGGTTGTACCCGGGCAGCCGGCCGTAGAGCACCTTTTCCGGGTTGTGCACCTCACCGTGGCGCATCACGTGCACGGTGGTCCGGACTGCGGTCACTGCTTGGCCTCGGCGGCGGCGCGGGCGGCGTGCGGCAGCGCCTCGGCGATCTTCTCGAAGGCGTTCTCGTCCAAGGCTGTCGAGACGAACCAGGTTTCGAAGGCGCTGCACGGCGGGTAGATACCGGCATCGAGCAGGGCGTGGAAGAAGGCCGGGTAGCGCCAGGTCTCGGTGGCCTTGGCGGTGGCGAAGTTCGTCGGCTGCTCCGCACCGAAGAACACGGTGAGGAAGTTGCCGGCCCGCGAAATGTGGTGTGCCACCGATGCTTCGGTCAGCGCGGTGGCGAGCAGCGCGTGTAGCCGGTCGGCGTGGGCGTCGAGGGTCTGATAGACGGTGTCGTCGGCGGCCCGCAGGGTGGCCAGTCCGGCGGCCATGGCGACCGGGTTTCCCGACAGCGTGCCTGCCTGATACACCGGACCGAGCGGGGCGAGGCGCTCCATGACCTCGGCGCGGCCACCGAACGCGGCCGCGGGCAGCCCGCCGCTCATGACCTTGCCGAAGGTGAAGAGGTCGGCGTCCACCGGATCCAGGCCGTACCAGCCGGCGCGGCTGACCCGGAAGCCGGTCATCACCTCGTCGGAGATCAGCAGGGCCTCGTGCTCGGCGGTGATCCTGCGCAGTGCCGCGTTGTAGCCGGGCAGCGGTGCGACGGTGCCCATGTTGCCCGGGCTGGCTTCGGTGATGACGCAGGCGATCTGTTCGCCGTGGGCGGCGAAGACCTCTTCGACGGCGGCGACATCGTTGTACGGCAGCACGATGGTGTCGGCGGCGGCCGCACCGGTGACCCCTGGTGAGGATGGCAATCCCAACGTGGCGACCCCGGACCCGGCATCGGCGAGCAGCGCGTCGCTGTGGCCGTGGTAGCAACCGGAGAACTTGACGATCTTGGGCCTGCCGGTGAAACCGCGGGCCAGCCTGATGGCGCTCATCGTCGCCTCGGTGCCGGAGTTGACGAAGCGGATCCGCTCGACCGGGCCGACCCGGTCGATGATCTCGCGGGCCAGTTCGGTCTCGGCGGGGGTGGGCGCGCCAAAAGACAATCCGTCGGCGGCAACCCGCCGCACGGCCTCGACGACCTCGGGCCGGGCGTGGCCGAGGATCATCGGCCCCCACGAACACACCAGGTCGACATATCGATTGCCGTCGGCATCGGTCAGCCAGTAGCCGCCGGCGCTGGTGATGAAGCGGGGCGTGCCGCCGACGGCACTGAATGCGCGCACCGGTGAATTCACCCCGCCGGGGATCACCGAGGAGGCATCGGCGAACAACGCAGCCGACGCCGATACGGACGACAGGGTGCTGCTCATGGCTTCCAGTCTCCCAGCCCGAGCAAACCCGTCAACTACAGGGTGTAGTGGGCTGCGGCCGATAACCGATCTTTCGGTCCTTTTCCCAGGTCGCGGGGCCATATGATCCACACATGCGATTCGCGCGCCGACGTGCCGAGTTCAACCGACGTTTCGTCAACCCCGTCGTGCGGCCGTTGGCCGGGCACCTGCCGCTGTGGTCCGCGGTCGACCATGTCGGCCGGCGGTCGGGGCGGCGGTACCGCACCCCGGTGACCGCCTTCCCACCACCGACGGGGTGGCGATCCTGCTGCCCTACGGCGTCGACACCGATTGGATCCGCAACCTGCAGGTCGCCGGAACGGGCTCCGTGATGATCGGTGGCCGCAGCCTTCAGGTCCGCGATCCGCGTGTGGTGTCGAGGGACGAGGCCGCCGCCGTCACCCGTCGGCCATGGCAGCGGCTGCTGCGGACCCTGCCGGTCAAATCCGCGGTGCTGCTCACGCGCTCCAGCTGAGCACCGCACCCTCGCCGCGCGTCATCATGCTGCCGGGTTGAACACGCAGCCGGTACGGCGTGAGGCGCAGCACCGCGAAGCTCGGTGACGTCGGCGAATCCCAACCGGGGATGATCGTCGGGTTGTAGCCGAGCGGTTCCGGGGCGTGCACGAACTTGTCCCAGACCGCGGCGCGTGTCTCGTCATCGAGATACCACTCGACCAGACAATCGGCGCTGCACGTGTCCTGGTTGGGTGCCCAATAATTAACCGAGACATAGGGATGCACCGCGAGATGGCTCTTCTTCACCGGCGACGGCACCGTGGCGACCCACCCCAACAGGTCGGTACCGTCCCACTCCCACAACGGATGCAGCACCCGGCTGCGCGGTTTGCCGTCGGCGTCGACGGTGGCCACCGAGGCCCAAACGATCGAATGGGCCATGCTCACGAACGCGGGCGCAGTCTCGGAGAGAGTCACTCCGTCACTGTAGGTGCCTCGTCCTTGCCGTAGATCGGATTTCCGTCGTCGTCCAGCCAGTCGTTGACGGCGGTTCCGGTGACGGTGCCCTTACTGCCGGGCAGGACCGCCGTGGGGCGGGGTTCGTCGTAATCGCCGAAGATGTCCTTGTTTTCCGGGTCGGCGTCCGGGTGATCCGTCTTCTCGGGATCCGGTGCGTGTGTCATCAACCCCGGCTGCCCGCTTCTGTGAGCTACGAAACACTCACGCCGACACTGATCGCAGTGCGGCGGGCAGACTGGGCAGGAAATGCCTGGTGGCGAAGGCACGGACCTCGTCGGCGGTCTGCAGCGGCTGCACGCTCGGCAGCAACAGGACCATCGCCGCGTAGCGCAGGATGGTGTCGGCCAGATCGTTGACCGCGGGTGCGCCGATCCGTTCCGCGAAACCCTCGGGGAAGATGACCCGCAGCGCGGCGGCCATCCGCTCCACCGCCGCACCGTAGTGCCGATGCAGCAGTTCCTGGGCGAGCGCCGGGTCGTCGACGATCATCTGATTGAGCACCCGGTGGCGGCGAAACCGCATGATGGACAGCGTGAACGCCTCGACATGGTAATTTGCCTGCGGCTTGGTACTTTTCAACTCGGCGGCGATATCGGCGAACAATGCCACGTTCTCACGCTCGATGACGGCGCCGACGAGCTCGTCGCGGTTGGCGAAGCGGCGATAGATGGTGGTGCGGCTGACCCCGGCCCGGCGCGCGACGTCGTCCAGGGCGACCTTGCGGAAGCCGTGGCGTTCCAACTCGACCAGCGCCGCGTCGAGGATCGCGGTCCCGGCGTCAGCCGCGGGCATAGCCGGCTTGGGCGAACTTGCTGTAGCGCACCGACATCGGCAGCCGGTCCCAGATCCAGTTGACCGGCCGCGAGCGCCAGAAGGCGGCGAAACGCTGGTAATTGCGCTCCTGACGTTCCGTCCACGGCAGCCCCAGCAGGTCTCGCGCCCGCGGCGGGAGGCCGCCGGTGGTCAGGAACGCGGCGACGGGATCGAAGACCTTGGCGATGATCTTCCATGCCGTGGGGTTGACACCCTTCGGGCACGGAAATCCCTTGGTGACGTAGCCGACGCCATACTTTGCCGATTTGTGCGGTACCGCAACCTCATTCATCATCCGGTCCCAGTACTGCACGAATTCGGCATAGGTGGCCGGCATCGGGCGGTCACTCACGCCATAGCGGCGGTACCAGGTCTTGGATTCCAGCCAGATCTGTTCACGCTCGGCATCGGTGAGACGCTTCACGAAGGTGTCCGCGAAGTAGTAGATCTGCTCGACGAAGGTGGCGTGCGCCCAGTAATAGGTCTCGGGGTCCAGGGCGTGGTACCGGCCGACCGGCTGACCGTCGGGGCCGGGCATCGCGCCCTTGATATCCGTGTGGAAGTCGCGCACCTGGGTGCCCGCGTTGTTGTCCTCGGAGCCGTAGACAGTCTTGAAGATCGGCGGGATGGTCCGCTTGAGCCGTTCGGCGGTATCGGAGAAGAAGGTCGAGTGATCGAGCACGCCCTGACCGAGTTCGGCGAGCATGTTCTGCAGGACAGCGGGCCGGGGGCCGATGAGATACATCCGGTTGTCGCCGAAGTATTTCCACACCAGGGAGTCGGGACCCAAGGGCAGCGCGTCGTCCAGAGCCTCAGGCGTGTTTTCGGCCAGTTCCGTCATGCGAAACAGTGTTACAGATTTTGCACTTTGTTCCAACACGATGTGGCGGGGGTCATATTTTGACTCGCATCGGCACCCAAGCTCGCGATCGGCCCACGCCAGTCGCGCGCATCCTTCGTGAGGCAACGACTCATCGCACAGACCGCAGATCCCATGCCGACCACCGCCCTTTCCGCACCTTGACCAGGCCTTACAGGTTTATCCACAGGCGCCTCGATCGGCCTTGTCATGTCGGTGTCCGCGGGTAGACTCGCTCATATGTTCGAACGATCGGGGTTGTCGGGGTTGAGCGATGAGGCGCTCATCGCCGAGGTCACCGATGCCACCCGCGCTGAGGCGGCTGCGGCGGCCCGGCGGTTGGCTGCGATCGCCGAGGTCACCGCACGGCACTGCGAGGACGAGGACGAGTCGTCGGCGTTGAGGTTGATCGATGGATGGGCACTCGCCAAGGCCGAGATCAGTGCGGCCTGCACTCTCAGCCCGCGCGCTGCCAGTGCCCAGATGCGCAT